>DJRM01000046.1:7328-76819 GCA_002440085.1 Bacteroidales bacterium UBA6360 | reverse complement strand
GTTTTAATTTTTCTCACATTTATTTTTACGGACATATAAAAATAAATGTGAGAAAAAATAAAACATATTCTTAATATTATGACTGTTTCGTACAATTGGCTTAAGGATTACATAAAGTGCGGTCTTTCGCCGGAAGAGGTTGCCGCGGCGCTTACTTCCATCGGGCTTGAAGTGGATTCCGTTGAGACTGTCGAGGAAATTCCCGGCGGGCTTGCCGGTGTGGTGGTAGCCGAGGTCGTTGAATGCGTGGAGCATCCGGATTCGGATCATCTCCACATTACAAAGGTCAATGCAGGGGGACCTGAGCTGCTTCAGGTCGTATGCGGCGCTCCGAACGTGGCTGCGGGTGAGAAGGTGCTTCTTGCCACCATCGGCACCGTTCTCGGGGAGGACTTCAAGATAAAGAAGTCGAAAATTCGCGGAGTCGAGTCTTTCGGAATGCTCTGCGCCGAGGACGAACTCGGAATCGGCGAGTCGCACGACGGCATCATGATTCTTGACCCGTCAGCCGTTCCGGGAACTCCTGCCAAGGATTACCTTCATCTCGCGACGGACACAGTCATAGAAATCGGGCTCACTGCAAACCGCGTCGATGCCGCATCTCACATAGGTGTCGCCCGCGACCTCTACGCATATCTGAAACACAACAATATCCCGTGCGAACTCTGCATCCCTGACGTCTCCGCTTTCAACGAACCGGTCTCGGATGAGGGGGCTATCCCGGTGGAGGTCATCGCGAAGACCGACGCCCCGAGATATTTCGGCGCTACACTGCGCGGTGCCAAGGTTGGTCCGTCGCCTGAATGGCTTCAGAAAAAGCTCCTGTCCGTCGGCCTGCGTCCTATCGACAATGTTGTGGATGTCAGCAACTTCATACTCATGGAACTCGGTCAGCCGCTCCACACCTTTGACGCGGCGAAGATTTCCGGAGGAAAGGTCATAGTCCGCGACGCCAATGATGGCGAGAAGCTTGTCACACTCGACGGAGTGGAGCGCGAACTCAATCCTGCCGACCTCGTGATTGCGGACGAAAAGGGCGCGATGTGCCTTGCCGGCGTGTTCGGCGGAGCTGATTCCGGAATTTCGGAGACCACGAAGGACATATTCCTCGAAATCGCATATTTCAACCCTGTCACCATCAGAAAGACTTCAAAACGTCACACCCTCAAGACAGATGCGTCGTTCCGCTACGAAAGGGGCTGCGACCCTCTCGCCCTTGAATATGCCGCAAAGCGTGCAGTGCTTCTTCTTCAGGAACTTACTGGAGCGCATCTTGACGGAAAGATTCAGCGCGTGGAGTCCGCTCAGTTCGCCCGCAAGCAGGTTGAACTGGACTATGACCGCATCGAGAATTTCGTCGGCAAGAAGATAGGCCATGACACGATAGAGGAAATCCTGAAGAATCTTGGTTACGAATTTATCGAAAAAAAGGAAAACGGGGCGCTCGTCGGCGTTCCGACATATATGATTGACGTCTACAGGGAATGCGACGTTGTCGAGGAAATACTCCGTATATATGGATATAACAACATCGAGCTTCCGAAGGCAATGAGGATGTCGGTGAATCCGAGCGAGAAACCGGAGCCCGAGATTGTCCGCAACACCATATCCGACTGGCTCGCGGCGAACGGGTTTGTCGAGACCATGAACAATTCGCTCACGAAGAGCGAATATTACTCGAAGCTCACGACCTTCCCGGAGGAACGCTGTGTACGCGTGCTCAATCCGCTCAGCTCTGACCTTAACGTGATGCGCCAGACGTTGATACTCAATGGACTGGAGGTGATTGCCTACAATATAAACCGACAGATGACAAACCTCCGTATCTTTGAATACGGCTCTGTCTATTCTCTGAAGAACATCACCGAAGTACCGACTTTGGGCGACATAGACGAGCACCAGTGCTATGCGATGTTCATTTCGGGGACTCCGGAGAAATCATGGAGAACCGATTCCGGAAAGGGCAGCTTTTTCCAGCTCAAAGGCTATGTGGAAGCGCTTCTGAAGCGTTTCGGCGCGGATCTCTACCAGATGGAGACGGCCGATGCGCCTGCTGATATCTTCTCTGACGGACAGACATATCTGCTTCCGGGCAGCCACCGTCAGCTCGCGGTTCTTGGCGTGGTCGCACAGCCTCTTCTTCGGAAGTTCGGCATCAGGCAGCCTGTTTTCGCCGCCGAAATTAACTGGCCTGTCCTCTTTGAACTCGTGAAGAGAGATAAAATCAGCTACAGGGAACTTCCTAAGTATCCGGAAGTTCGCCGTGACCTCGCGCTTCTGCTCGACGAGAACGTCAGCTTTGCCGACCTTCGCCGGACAGCGTACAGGGCCGGCAAGAAGATGCTGAAGAGCGTTTCGCTCTTCGATGTCTACAAGGGAGACAAGATTCCTCAGGGCAAGAAGCAGTATGCACTGAGCTTCGTGCTTCAGGACCTTGACAAGACCCTCACGGACGCGGATGTCGAGAGAATCATGCAGAAGCTGCTCTCTTCATTCCAGAATGAGAACGGCGCGACGCTGAGATAGTGCGGTGAAGAGGTCTCCGGCATATATCGTTGTCCTGACGCTTGTCGTCGGGTTCTCACTCGCTTCCTGCGGGAAGAAGGAGCGCGTCATCCCGAAGGAGAAGATGTCGGAGATATATGCCGAGATGTACGTTCTTGACCAATGGCTCGACGACAACCGCTCGCTCAGGCGTGAGGCTGACACTTCGTTGGTGTATGCTCCTGTGCTTGAGAAATATGGATATACCTACGATGATTATCTGAACAGCGTCGATGTCTACATGAGGGATCCTGCACGCTATTCGAGGATTCTGCGCAGGACTTCTGAGATTCTGAACGGCAGGCTCACGGATCTCAAGGCCGAGAAGAATGCGCGTGAGGAGGCTCTGAGGGAGAGCAGAAGACTCGATTCGCTCAGGAATCTTGTACGTCTGAACGTGGATTCGCTGATGCGTTGCATGATAAGGAGCACCCCTTCTGACAGCCTGGTCGTCGGACTGGATTCTCTCGGATTCATGGATTTCCGTTTCGTAAGGACATGCGACACGACTTATGACGGTCCTGCGATGCTTGTCATTCGTGACACGCTTGCAGCGGCTTCAGACAGTCTTTCCATTGCTCCGGACAGTTTCGGTGTCGCCGCCCCGCCGGATTCCTCAAAGGAAACGCCGCGGTCCGACACCATTAAAACCGGCGGAAAAGAGAAGTCCGGGATGTCGAGGAAAACAGATGTTGAACCTGTCAAGGCTGAGCTGAACCAATCCCGCGAACTGAAACTTATAGAAGAACAGCCGGCAGCCGGCAAGGCAAGGATGCGGAAGTTCCTTCCTTCCCGAGACACATCGGCAAGATTAAGGTGATGCTGCATTTTGACAACATAGTATACGGACCTGTACACAGCAGGCGTCTCGGCTCGTCGCTTGGAGTGAACATCCTTCCGGCAGTTGGGAAGTTGTGCAATTTCGACTGCATATACTGCGAGTGCGGGTGGAACCGTGACGGCATATCCAACGGAGTGTTCCCGTCCGTGAACGCCTTTGAGACTGCTCTGCGCACGGCTTTGGAAAAGATTGCGAAGGACGGCGCTCCTTTGGACTCGATAACGTTTTCCGGGAACGGAGAACCGACCCTGAATCCGCATTTTCCCGAGATCCTTGACATCGCAATAGCCTTGCGGGACGAATATGTCCCGACGGCGAAAGTCACCGTCCTCTCGAATGCGACGACCTGCGGTAGGCCTGCCGTGCTTGCCGCGCTGAAGAAGGCGGATAACCCGGTGATGAAAATTGATGCCCCGACAAACGAACTTGCCGGCCACATAAACAAGCCGTCCTGCATCTATGACCTCGATACGGTAGTGGACAACCTCATGGCATTCGACGGCGATTTCATTCTCCAGACGATGTTCCTTCGTTCCGATGATTTTGATTCGGCATCTCCGGAGGTCCTCTCCAGATGGACGGATATTGTCAGAAAGCTTCATCCTCGGGAAATCATGGCATATTCCATAGACCGCGAGACTCCGCAGAAGGCTCTCCGCAAATATTCATACGATGAAATATCCTCATTCGTGAAACCTCTTGTCGACGAAGGGTTCATTGTACAGGTCAAGGCCTGAAACGCTTGGATATGATTACGCATCTTTATAGTAATCTGAAAACTCATAAATAAAATATAAATGGTAAACTATCTCGAAAAATACGGATACTGTCCGAAGACAGCGGAAATTGACGGGGCCATCGCCAATATTTCCGCGAATGTCGACGGGTTTCTGACAGAGGACATTCTCAAGAAATGTTTCTCGATGCTTGACCTTACTTCTCTCAAGACCAATGACACGGAGGCTTCAGTCTCGGCGCTTGTCGAGAAGGTGAACGCTTTTCCTGCAAGCTATCCCGGCTGGCCATATCCGGCTTCCGTATGCGTGTATCCTAATTTCGCGTCGACGGTGCGTGACTGTCGGAAGGGTGACTTCCACATAACTGTGGTCTCGGCCTGTTTCCCGTCTTCACAGAGTTTTCTCGAAGTGAAGCTTCTCGAATGCGCCAAGGCCGTTGAGAACGGAGCCGATGAAGTGGATATCGTTCTCTCTCTCAATGCTTTCCTTGCCGGAGATTATGAAAGGGCCTCGGAAGAAATCCGCGCCGTGAGAAAGTGCATAGACGAGGTGGCCGAGAAACAGGGACGCGAGGTGCACCTTAAGGTCATTCTTGAGACCGGGCTTCTCGTTTCTGCCGAGAACATCGCGAATGCCTCGTTCCTCGCCATGGAGGCCGGTGCCGACTTCATCAAGACCTCGACAGGTAAGGTGGACGTGAATGCCACTCCGATGGCCGCGTTCGTGATGTGCCAGTGCATCGCGAAATTCCATGAGAAGACAGGAAAAAAGGTCGGATTCAAGCCTGCCGGCGGAATTTCTTCCGCAAAAGACGCTATTTGTTATTATTTGATCGTGTCAGCGGTTCTTGGCAAGGACTGGCTCAACAAGGATCTGTTCAGATTTGGCGTCAGCCGCGTTGCAAACAGCATTTTGTCTGTTGCAGAGCAGAAGACAGTTGCATATTTTTAATTGAAAGTTTGCGCGAACTTTTAAGAAAATAAACAGAAAAATAGCCCTCAGAATGCTCTGTGTGGCCTGTTTTGAAGATTAGCCGCTGAATGTTTCATTCAACGGCTAATTGCATTTAGCTTTGCCCCGAAATTTTAAAAACGATATGCTATGAAACGTTTTCTATTGCTTTTCGGGGCTGCTGTGACATTATTGTCCTGCGAAAGAGTTGACCTCGGAAACGGCGACAGCTCCGCCGTCCGATATGGGGATGATCTGTCTCACGATGCCATCGTTCTCGGGCGTCAGTTGGATGATCCGTACAAGACCGAGAATGTGACGAAGGCGCTTGCCGCCCTTTATCCGACCAAGGCCGACCGCGTGAATGTCGAGACCACGGACTATTATGTCCGTTTCCTTCCTGCCGACCAGGATGAATTTGATTATCTGAAGTCTCTTGGCATCGAACTTTTGGATCACCCTGTTGATTATGAAATCGTGAAGGAGGGCGACTGGTATCACGACCCTTCTGTCGAGGACGAGGACATTACCTGGCAGTATGCCGTGGTGCCGAAGGACTTCGACTTTCCGGATGTGAAGTACCAGATTCTGCACGAATGCTACATCGCCGCGCATGATTCATCGACCAAGGCCGGGGACGGAATCGACTGGGACGCTGTGGAACGCAAGTCTTACGAACTCACAGGCAATGCTGGCATGCTTGCGGAGACGGGGACTGCCACAAAGGGCGGCCGTGTCACCCCGTCCGGAAGGCTGACCATTGTGGACAACAACGCCAATGGCGGCAAGCCGTTCGGAATAGCCGGAGTCAGGGTGAGCTGCAACGCATTTGTGAAATTCGCGCATGCCTATACGGACAGGGACGGCTACTACACGATGAACAAGGAGTTTTCCTCGAAGATTCGCTACCGCATCGTGTTCAAGAACGAGAAGAACTTTGCCATAGGTCTCAATCTGATACTTGTTCCGGCGTCAGTTTCCACTCTCGGCAAGGCCGAACCGGACGGAATAAGCATGACCGTCACTAAGGACTCGGACGACAAGCTGTTCCGAAGATGCGTCGTCAACAATGCCGTATATGACTACATAGGACGCTGCGACAGGAAGGACATGAACATCAGCGAGCCTCCGAAAGACCTGCGGATATGGCTTCTTGCCGATCTTGAGGCGAGCAGCACTCCGATGATACACCAGGGCGCGGTGGTCAGCCATCCTCTTATCTCTGGGTTCCTCGGCCCGTATGCGCTTTTAGTCAAGCTGTTCGCGCCGGACATCACGCTCGGACTGTCGGGAAAGAACGACTACAAGTCCATATACAACGTCGTGAACCACGAGCTTGCCCATGCAAGCCACTATTCCAAGGTCGGCAACAGTTACTGGAACAAGTATGTCGAGTACATCCTCACGTCCTTCGTGGCGAGCGGTTCGACCTACGGCACGGGGAAGGAGGACGGCGCCGGCTACTGCGAAGTCGGCGAGATGTGGGCCTATTATCTCCAGAGCCTGATGCAGAAGGACCGTTACAGCGGACGCCTGTCCGACGCAGGTGAATACTACTGGTTCAAACCTCAGATTCTGAAATATATCGGCGAGCGCGGCGTGACCCGAGGAAGCATCTTCACCTCTTTGAACGGTGACACGACGTCTCTCGCGGCGTTCAAGGCCTCCCTGATAAAGACCTGCCCGAACAGGCGGAGTGTGATAGAGCAGGCTTTCGCCCGGTATGCAAAGGAGTAGCCCGGTCATGAGGTACTGCAAATTTCTGCGCTGTGCCGTGGCAGCGGCATTTCTGACGACGGTCACGGTGACAGGTGCCATGGCACAGCGCTTCAACATATCAACGAATCTCATGGAATACGCCAATCTCGGCACGCTCAATCTGGATCTCTCCTGTGGAGTGGCGAGGAACTGGTCTGTCGGCGCTGGAGTCCGCTACAATCCGTTCAGCTTCGAGTCCGGAAGACGCGGCGTGTTCTACAACCGTCAGCAGTCGTATTCTGTAGGCGCACGCTACTGGCTGTGGCACATAAACACAGGCTGGTGGTTCGGAAGCAAGCTCCGTTTTCAGGAATACAGCTCCGGAGGGCTGTTCTCTGACGGCTCCGAGGAGGGCAACCGCTACGGGATCGGGATGTACGCCGGATATTCCTACATGCTCTTTCCCCATTTCAACCTTGAGTTCGGTCTCGGGATGTGGGGCGGAGGAGGCTCCTACCGAAGCTATTCCTGCCCTGTCTGCGGAATCACCGTCGGGGAAGGGAGCAAGACGTTCATACTTCCGGATGACGTCATGATAGCGCTTGTGTATGTGTTCTGAAGAATGCCTGAATATGAAGAAGATATGCTTGGGCGGACTGTACGCAGTTGTGCTCTTGGCCTCTGCCGCTCTTTATCCATCCTGCTCTCCTGCGCATAAGGCACGGACGCTGTTTGAAAAAGGCGTGGTGGCTGACATCGGCATTCCTGACAGTCCGGCCGATCTTTCTGAAGAGCCTGAGCCTCAGGTTCCCGTGGACGCAGAAAGGGAACCGGGAGAGCCATTGATAATGAATGCGATACGGGATGACGAAACTGGCGAGATGGTCGCGACCGACATCCTCTCGGCATCAAAGGTGGTGGCGCGTTTCAACCATGTTTCTGAAAGGCTCGGAAATGTCAGCATCTGCTTTGACATAATGGTTCCGGCCGCGCTGCTGGATTCGGATTGGCAGCTGAGGTTCGCTCCCGTTATGGAGATTGCCGGGGAACACCGTCCTTTGGAACCGGTCAATGTCACCGGTGCAGGCTATCGTGACCGTCAGCTGCGCGGCTATCAGCGCTATCGCGAGTTCCTTGCCTCCATTGTAACGGACACGACTGATCTCGTGATGATGCGTCAGCTTGAACTGTTCCTCGCGAGGTACTATCCAGAGACCTATGCAATGAAAAGAGACTCGTCATTGGTGCCGGCACCGGATGCGGAGAATCTGTTCGGCGTGACGCAGAGAGACGCTGTGGCCCATTATTCCAAGACGCTGAAACACTACATCAACGACAGGAAGAAAAGAAACCGCGACAAGATGTTCCGCAAGTACGTGAAGTCTCCGATAGATTCGGCTGGCCTCCGTCTTGACACGGTTCTGCGCGCGTCAAACGGCGATTTCATCTACCGATATGCCCAGTCTTTCCGCTCCTTGCCCAAATTGAAGAAGGTGGTCGTGAACATGACAGGCAGCGTCTGGCGCTTCGGCGAATACATCTGCGATTTTCCTTCTCCCGACAGTCTTGAGTTTTACATAAGCTCACTCTCGTCCCTCGCAGATGACTCTCCGCACTACAGGATGGTGATTCGGGAACGTGTCGTGCGTGACAACACCTTGGCACTCATAGATTTTGCCGCAGGAAAATCCGATGTTGACACTTCTCGTGGACGCAATTCGGAGGAACTTGCAAGGGTTCGCAAATGCATAGGGGACGTGTTTGATCGCGATGAACTGGAACTTGACTCATTAGTTGTCACGGCGGCATGTTCTCCGGAGGGTGGCTGGAAAGCGAATGCGGCTCTTTCGCGGGCAAGGTCGGAGGCCGTGCGTGACTGCATAGCTGAGCTGTTCGAGTACGGGGCAGACTCGCTGCTGCGGACTTCCTGCCTTCCGGAGGATTGGGGACGGCTCTCAGCCATGATGGATTCGGACAGCCTTGTCTCGGAACCCTCCAGACGCTTTTATCGGGAGACTATCCTGTCGGTTTCAGATCCGGATGCCCGTGAACTGCGCCTGAGGAAAATGCCGGAGTACAACTATGTAAGGGAGAGTCTCTATCCCAAGTTGAGGACTGTCCGGTTCGACTTTCACCTGCATCGCCGTGGTATGGTCAAGGACACCGTGCACACTACGGAAATAGACACAGCCTACATGAGCGGGGTAGAGGCTCTGAAACAGCTCGACTATCCGTCTGCGGTGGGGCTCCTGCGTCCATACAGGGACTACAATTCCGCTCTCGCGTTCGCCTCTGCCGGCTACGACCATTCCTCGTGGGATGTGCTGAAGGATCTTCCGGACAATTCCGCCAAAATGTGCTATCTCAAGGCTCTGGTCTTGTCCCGCCTCGGAATGCGGGAAGAAGCTCGCCGCAAATTTGCGGCCGCCCTTGAACTGGATCCGTCAATGCGTTACCGGGCCAATCTTGATCCGGAAATGGAACAGGTTCTGAAAAATGTCAAAACAAAATAATTAAAAGTCTATGAAATCACAGATTATATTTTCCGCGGCTGTTGCCGCAACTCTCATGACGGCGTGCTGCAAGTCCGTCGAAGTACATGACCCCGAAGAGATTCAGCCGCAGGAAATGGCGGAGCTCCTTGTCAACATACCTCTTGAAACGCAGACGAAAGCTTCGGGTACGGGCTCGGAGGCAGACGAGAAGACACTGTCGTCCGTACAGGTTTTCGTGTTCAATGCCTCAGGCGTTCTGGAAGCATACAAGACCGGGACGACGGGCAGTCTCGACTTGTCCTGCACCAAAGGCAAGAAAACTGTTGCCGCGCTCGTGAACGCCCCGGAAGCCGGAGGTGTGAAGACGCTTGAGGAACTGCGCGGCATGACCACCCTGCTTTCGGACAACGGCCGAAAGGCTTTCGTGATGTACGGTCAGACGGCGGTTTCGGTCAATGCCGCAAGCGTCGCAGTGACCATCGAGGTTCACAGATTTGCCGCAAAGATTGTCATCAGAAAGATTACCAACAGGATGGAACTGCCCCAATATCAGTCATCCCCTATTGAGGTGAAGAGCCTCTATCTGATAAATGTCGCGGGAGATGCCCTGCTTTCAAAGTTTTCCGGACCCTCACTCTGGCTTAACAAGGGTGTGAATGAGGCGTCCGCCGACTGCCTTTATTATGAGAAAACGACCTCGCTCCCGATCGCATTCGGCTCATCGGACGCGGCTGCCCACCATTTCTACTGCTATCCTAACCCGGTTTCTGCCGACTCGTCTTCCGCAGAATGGGTTCCCCGTCACACGCGGCTCATTGTCGAGGCTGGCATTGGCGGGAATGTCTACTACTATCCTGTAACTCTTCCGGTAATAAACGGCAATACGGTATATACCATAAACGAACTGACGATAACGCGGCTCGGAGCGGCCACCCCGGATGTCGACTCTGTCATCGGCAGCGCCAGTTTCAGAATAACCGTGACTCCGTGGAAGAATGAAACTGTCCAGTCCGTGACGATATGATTACGTTGTCCGCATTGAATTCAGGTACAGTAAAGCGGCTGGCCGCTGCAGTGTCGGCCGCATTACTGCTTCTGTCCTGTTCGATAAAGGAAAACAGGAGTGATTGCCCGTGCCTGCTCCGACTTGAGTTTCCGGAGGATGACGTGTCCGGAACAGAAGACCGCGCGATTCTGTCTGTCCGGGATGAAGGTGGCTTTTCGTATACCGACACACTTGTCCTCGGCGAGATTGGCGGGGCGTATGAATTGCGGGTTCCGCGGACCGGTGTGCAGGTCAATCTGTGGTCGGAGGAAGCCTCGGGTTTTGTGGGGAACGACGGACTCGTGATACCTTTGGGCGACGACTGCCCGTATGTGCGGATGTTCTCTTCCTCCGTTGACACAGACTGCGAGACCTGCACCGAGACAGTCCGGCTTGCCAAGAATTATTGCCGGCTGACGGTAATGATGGACGAGAGCGACATGGACTGGCCGTTTGAACTTAATGTCTGCGGGAACATAGACGGATACCGCATCGACGGAAGTCCGCGTCGTGGTGTGTTCAGCCATTATCTCGTGCCCTCTGCGGATGCGGCTTCCGGCGGCAACTCCGGAGCTGAGCTTGTCCGTGAACTCTCACTTCCGCGTCAGACTGATTCTTCACTCAGGTTGTCTGTGATGGAGGACTTTACCTCACTGAAGACCTTCGCCCTCGGAAACTACATCAACCAATGCGGCTATGACTGGACGGCGGCTGACCTTCAGGACATAGTCGTGAGGATAGATTATGCCTGCACGAAGCTCAACATAGCCGTTGGCGCCTGGGAACATAGTTATGATGTCGACATCGAATTCTGAAGGCGGATAGTCTCGAAAGGCGTGTCCATCAAAATATTTTGTCTTTATTTCGCTCCATTGGTTCGGAATATGAAAAGTTTTTGTAACTTTGCACTCCATTCTGAGCGCGGGTGGCGAAATTGGTAGACGCGCTACTCTCAGAAGGTAGTGCCAGCAATGGCGTGCCAGTTCGACTCTGGTCTCGCGCACTGGACAAGGAGACGGATCATTGGAGGTCCGTCTCCTTTTTCTTTCCATCTTTTTCATTCTTTTCGGTCTATATTCCTTTTTTTTTATACCTTTGCAGCCCGAAAATTATAGCAGATAACATATGGAAATCAGGAACATCGCAATCATCGCCCACGTCGACCACGGCAAGACCACCCTCGTGGACAGGATGATCTATCAGGCGAAATTGGTAAGGGGGCAGGAGAATCTTGGAGAGCTGATTCTCGACAACAATGACCTCGAAAGGGAACGCGGCATCACAATTCTTGCGAAGAATGTATCCGTCATTTATAAGGGGGTTAAAATCAACATTATAGACACTCCGGGGCACAGCGATTTCGGCGGAGAGGTCGAGCGCGTGCTGAACATGGCGGACGGCGTGCTTCTTTTGGTCGACGCGTTTGAGGGCTGCATGCCTCAGACTCGGTTCGTTCTTCAGAAGGCCATCGAGATGGGAAAGAAACCGGTTGTCGTCATCAATAAGGTGGACAAGCTGAACTGCCGTCCCGAAGAGGTTCAGGAGGAGGTCTTTGACCTTATGTGCCAGCTGAACGCCACTGATGACCAGCTTGATTTCAAGACTGTCTATGGAAGTGCCAAGCAGGGCTGGATGTCATACGACTGGAGAAAGCCGACTACCGACATCACCCCTCTGCTTGACACCATACTTGAAGCGATCCCCGCGCCCGAAGTCAGGGAGGGCACGCCTCAGCTGCTGATTTCTTCCTTGGAATATTCCCCATACGTCGGGCGTATCGCCATCGGAAGGGTGACACGTGGGGAACTCAAGGCCGGAATGAACATAAGCCTCTGCAAGAGATATGGCATCATACAGAAGCAGAAAATAAAGGATCTGATGGTCTTCTCCGGACTGGGAAAGACCAAGGTGGACAGTGTGCAGTGCGGTGACATCTGTGCGGTCGTCGGAATAGACGGGTTCGAAATCGGAGACACCATCGCCGACTACGACAATCCGGAGCCGCTTCCTCCTATCGCTGTGGACGAGCCTACCATGAGCATGCTCTTCTGCATCAACAACTCTCCGTTCTTCGGGCGTGAGGGCAAGTTCGTCACCTCCCGCCACCTCAAGGAACGTCTTGAGAAGGAACTTGAGAAGAATCTCGCCCTGCGCGTGAAGCCGGGTCCGAACGCCGACTCGTTCGTCGTTTACGGGCGTGGCGTGCTTCACCTTTCCGTGCTCATCGAGACCATGCGCCGCGAGGGCTTCGAACTCCAGGTCGGGCAGCCGAAGGTCCTGGACAAGACCATCAATGGCCAGCGCTGCGAGCCAATCGAGAATCTTACCATCGACGTCCCTGAAGAGTTTGTCGGCAAGGCAATCGAAATCTCCACCCGCCGTAAGGCCGCCCTCATCCACATGGAGAACAGGGGAGACCGCACCCATCTCGAATTCGACATCCCGTCGCGCGGTCTCATGGGACTCCGCAGCAATCTGCTCACGGCAACTCAGGGAGAGGCCGTCGTCGCTCACCGCTTCAAGGACTATGAACCTTACAAGGGTGACATCGAGCGCAGAACCAACGGTTCTCTCGTGTCGCTTGAGACAGGTGTCTCTGTGGCCTATTCCATGGACAAGCTCCAGGACAGGGGGCGCTTCTTTATCGAGCCGGGCGTGGAAATCTATGCCGGTCAGGTTGTCGGGGAACACACCCGCGAGAGGGACCTGAACATCAACATCTGCAAGACAAAGAAACTTACCAATATGCGTGCGTCCGGAAGTGATGACAAGGTCATGCTTCCTCCGCCGATTGTTTTCTCTCTTGAAGAGGCTCTTGAATATATTCAGGAGGATGAACTTGTTGAGGTGACGCCTAAGTCGATGAGAATTAGAAAGATAATACTCGACGAGATAGAACGGAAAAGGCATTCCGGAGCTTCCTCTGATGCCGAATAGTTGCCTGTGAAGACAAAAACTGACGGATAGAATTGATTTTAGCAAAAATTATTTCTATCTTTGTCGGCTCAAATCTATTTTGGTGTCTATGGAGAATTTTTTACTTATAGCTCTGAATGGATTGCCTTCCGGAAAGACGGTGTTTGAAGGAAAGCTGCGCAAAGAGTTCTTTGTTGAATATGGCAATGCGGAAATCCTTGATGCGGATGTCCGGACGACGGTGACTGTCGACAAGAGCGGCAGCTACATCGGGATTGACATGACGCTTGAAGGAAACGTGACGGTTGAATGTGACAGATGTCTCGAAGACCTTGTCCTTCCGGTCAGCCGCACCGTGCTTCTTGAGGTGAAGTTCGGTGAGGGCAAGACACAGGAACAGCAGGACGGGGGACGGGAAGTGCTCTATCTTTCACAGGACAACGCGGAGCTCGATCTCAGCCAGACGGCATACGACTATGTCTGCCTGAGTCTGCCGCTCCAGCGTCACCACGAAGAGGGCGGGTGCAACCCCGAGGCTTTGAAACATCTCTGCGGCTTCGGAAATGACAGCGGTGCTCCGCAGACATCTTCGGACGACGGCTCTTCCAGCCCGTTCGCCGCATTGAAGGGTATGTTCGGCAAGGAATAAAAGGTTTGATAATAAAATAATTAAAAGTATAATAATATGGCACATCCGAAACGAAAGGCCTCAAAACAGAGGCGTGACAAGAGAAGAACTCACGATGTAGCTGTGGTCCCTACACTTGCAACCTGCTCAAACTGCGGTGCAACCATAATGTTCCACAGAGTATGTCCAGAGTGCGGCTACTATCGTGGTCGTCAGATTATAGAGAAGAAGGGCGAGTAATCCCCTCTTCTTTTGATGGTCCCGTAGTTCAACGGATAGAATGGAAGTTTCCTAAACTTTAGATAGCAGTTCGATTCTGCTCGGGACTACGAAAAAAAGGATGATTTGGCAGCAAGTCATCCTTTTTTCGTACCTTTGCACTTCTGAACGTAAATTTTTGAAGCGATGAAAAAGATTATAGCAACGGAGAATGCTCCCAAGGCAGTCGGTCCTTATTCTCAGGCAGTTGAGGTGAACGGAACAATCTGGGTTTCCGGGCAGATTCCGGTGAATCCTGCGGACGGGAGTGTTCCTGAGACCATTGAGGCGCAGTCCAGGCAGGCGCTGAAGAATGTCGGAGCGATCCTGCGTGAAGCCGGACTGTCATATACGGATGTCGTGAAAACCACCGTTCTTCTTGCCGACATCGCGGACTTCAAGGCAATGAATGCCGTTTATGCAGAATACTTTACGGGAAAGATGCCTGCGCGCGCCTGTTTCCAGGCGGCGGCTCTTCCTCTCGGCGTGAAAGTCGAGATTGAGGCAATCGCCGTGAGAGAATAGTTTTCGCGCTATGAACAAAAAGGCTATTGTTGTCGGGCTTTCGGTACTGGCGGCTATGATTGCTGGCGTGGCCGTACTGATTGTCCTGCTGTACGGCGGAAGCGATTCCTCTGACGGAGCCATCCCGGTGAAGAAATCCGAGGCTTTGTTCTGTGCCGTGCCGTCCAATGCCGTGGCTGTGGGGAAGTTTTCGGATCTCAGAACGGCTTCGGAAAGGATACTTGCGCTTGACACTCCTCCGGCAAAGGGACGCGGAGGCTTCGGGAAGGCTGTTGCGGATGCCGTGGCTGCAGGAAAGTTTTCGGAATTGTCGAAGCGCGCGGTAGTCGTCTCATTCCTTTATTCCCAGAACTTGGTTCCTCTCTACATCTTTGACGCCGGCAGGGCTGGGGATACAGGCTTTGACGATGAGGCAATCCTGCTTTCTTCACTCGCCTCCGGTGCGGGACTTTCGTTCAATGACTGCGACTGTTCGAAGATTCTCTCCGTTGCACAGGAACTTCGCGGCAGGAGAATCCTGCTTGTCTCTCCGTCAGACAACATCATAAATTCTTCCCTGAGGCATCTCAATGACGGCGTCTCAATATATGAATCAATCGGTTTCGCATCCGTGACGTCAAAAATATCGGCTCCGTCCGAGCTGTTCGTCTCCATGGCGGAATCCGAGCACATATTCCCTGCGGTGCTGTCTTCCGAGTGTCGTCCGTACTTTAAGTTTCTTGCGTCTTTCTCTGACTGGGCAGGAGCCGAGCTGTCGTTTGACGAAACAGGAGTTGAACTTTATGGAAAAGTGTTCTTGGGCAGGCCTACGGACTTTGCCGGTGTCCCAGCATCTCTGAAGTCGGCCTCCTGCGATGTTTTTTCCGTTGCTCCGGCGAACACGCTGTATGCCTTGTCTCTTCCTCTGGCGTCCGCCTCGGAGTATGTGAGCGCATACGACAGCTGGCTCGACAAGCGTATGAAACTCAATGAAGTACAGAATAGACGTAAGGCACTTGCCTCTGCCTGCGGGACTTCTCCTTCCGAATGGATGTCATCGCTCCGTCCGTCTGAAGTTGCCGTCGTCTCTTTTGTGAGCGGCGGAAAAATCCAGACTGTAAATCTTCTTCGTTCTTCAAAGATAAAGGAAACCGCTGAAATCCGGTCGTTTGCATACGGCGGGTATATGGCGTCACTTTTCGGCGATGTTTTCGCCCGCGAGGATGAGAGCTGCTCTTTCTGCACTGGCGGCTGGCTCGTGACCGGGGCTCGTGACGCCGTCGGGGAATGGGCTTCAGGAAGAGCCGGTGAGTACAGCCTCTATTCAAAGCTGTGTGACGCCTCTCTCAAGTCTTCCATTCCCTCCTCCGGAACAGCTGTCCTCTATCTTTCTTTAGATGAAGACGCTTCGGCTCCGACATCAGTCTTCAACCACGAGGCATCGTCAAAAATTTCCGGCAAGCTTGCAGACTGCGACATAATGCCGGCGTTCCTTTGCCTGTCTTCAGAAAAGAAATCAGACCTTACGTTTGAACTTCGTGTGGCTCGGGCTGAAATGAAGCGTTCAAAGGCACCGGAGACGGAACGTGACGTTCATATAACCGTGCCGGGAGGACCGTTCGCCGTCAGAAATTCTGCTACCGGCAAGAACAACAGCTTTGTTCAGAACGCGAACCTGACCCTCAGTCTCAGGGATGAGAACGGAAAGGGAATATGGACCGTGCCTTTCTCCGAGAAACTGTGCGGAACGGTCTCCAACGTTGATTATTTCGCGAATGGAAAAATTCAGTTCCTCTTCGGTTCCGGCTCGAAGATATACCTTATAGACCGTCTCGGACGCTTCGTGAAACCGTTTCCGCTGGAACTCGGCAAGAAAATTGTGCTCGGTCCCGCGGTCTTTGACTTCAGCGGCGCGAGGAAATACAACATTCTCGTCCTGCACGATGACAACACCGTGAGGATGTACAACCTTCAGGGCAAGGTTCCGGACGGTTGGAAGGACATCACTTCGGAAGACACGATTGTTTCGCTTCCGGAGCGCGTCGTTTCGGGCGGTAGTTCCTTCTGGGTGGTGCGCACCTCGCGCCAGACGCTGATTTTCCCGTTCATGGGCGGCGAGGCTTTGACAAATTTCTCCGGAGACGCGATGCTGCTTCCGGATGCTGACGTGACTGTCGCGGAGGACGGGGTGCTCACGGCAAGGAGTTATAACGGAAAGACACAGAAGATTAAAATAAGATAGCGCCGGAAAGACAATGTCGGCAAAGTTTAATTAAAGACATACAGAATGATTTACAGATCAGTGAACAAAATGTTCGAGCAGGCCTTCCGCGAGAATTGGGAGTGCATGGCTCTTTCAAACTATAAGGGGACTACAATTTTCTACAGGGATCTTGCCGAGAGAATCGCCAAGCTCCATATCCTTTTCGAGCACTGCGGTCTGCAGAAGGGGGACAAGGTGGCAATCTGTGCGAGAAATCAGGTCAACTGGGCGGTTTCATTTCTTTCGGCAATGACCTATGGGGCCGTCCCCGTGCCTATTCTCCACGAATTTAAGGCCGGCAACATCCACCATCTGGTGAACCATTCCGAGGCTCGGGTACTTTTCGTGGATCCGATTGTATGGGAGGGTCTTTCAGAGTCTGAGATGCCGGGCGTCCAGGCGATAGTGAGGGTTGACACCTTCAAGCTCATCTATTCCTCATCGGAAGACATTACCTACGCCCGCGAACATCTCAACAGCCTTTTCGGCGAGAAATATCCCGAATCATTCGGCCCGTCCGACATGAACTACTACGAGGACAAACCTGATGAATTGGCTCTCATCAACTACACTTCCGGAACATCGGGATTCTCAAAGGGCGTGATGATCCCGTACAGAACCATCCAGTCAAACATTGAGTTCGCGGAAATTGCCTGCCCGTATATGAACAACACCACAAACATCATAGCCATGCTCCCTTCCGCGCACATGTATGGACTGATGTTCGAGGTTCTCTATCAGCTCTACAAGGGCGTGCACGTGCATTTCCTTACCCGCATTCCGAGTCCGAAGATTATTATGGAGGCACTTGCGGAGGTGAAACCGGATCTCGTGATCTCGGTTCCTCTTGTCATCGAGAAGATTTACAAGAGCAAGGTGCGCCCTGTGCTTGAGAAGAACGGCATCCGGCAGATGTTGCGCGTGCCTATTGTAGACCAATTGATACTCAATAAGATAAAATCGGAACTCGTGGGGGCATTCGGAGGAAGGTTCCACGAAATCATCATCGGCGGTGCTGCGTTCAACAGGGATGTTGAGGCATTCTTCAAGAAAATACATTTTCCGTTTACCGTCGGCTACGGAATGACAGAATGCGGACCTATCATAGCATACGACGACTGGTCCACGACGAAACTGTATTCATGCGGGAAGGCTGCTCCGAACATGACGATAAGGATAGATTCCTCTGACCCCGAGAATATTCCGGGCGAAGTCCTCGTCAAGGGAGACAACGTTTTCCTCGGATATTACAAGAATCAGGAGGCGACGGACGCCGTGTTTACGGAAGACGGATGGTTCAAGACCGGAGATATGGGAGTGCTTGACAGCGAGGGGTATCTTTTCCTCAAGGGACGCTCCAAGTGCATGATTCTCGGACCGTCGGGGCAGAATATCTATCCCGAGGAAATCGAGACCGTGCTCAACAGCCTGGCATATGTTGTTGATTCGCTCGTCATAGAGGACAACGGAGGCCTGACTGCGCTCGTGTATCCGGATCTGCATCAGGCGGAACTTGACGGCCTTGTCGGTGACGCTCTTCAGTCCCATCTCGAGTCTCTTGTCAAGGAAGCCAACAACGAACTTCCCAACTATGCCCGTATCAAGACGGTGGAAATTATGCCTGAGGACTTTGAGCGCACACCGAAGAGAAGCATCAAGAGGTATCTTTATCAGAGGAGCAACAAATAGACGTCAAGTTTCGCAAATGCTTTAATATTCGCAATAAGTTAGATGTTCGCAAAATTTGAATAGACGATGGAAAAGTTCGACAAGGCCTATCTTGAGATGGCGGCGGTGTGGGCACGTAACTCCTACTGCAAACGCCGTCAGGTGGGGGCGCTCATAGTCAAGGACAGGATGATAATTTCCGACGGCTACAACGGCACGCCTTCCGGATTCGAAAATGTCTGTGAGGACGAAAGCGGTGTCACGAAGCCGTACGTGCTTCATGCCGAGGCAAATGCAATCACTAAGGTCGCGAAGTCAGGCAACAGCAGCGAAGGGGCTACGCTATATGTCACGGCATCACCGTGCGTCGAGTGCGCTAAGCTCATAATCCAGGCAGGCATCAGGCGCGTGGTATATAAGGATTCATACAGGCTGACAGACGGCATCGAACTGTTGGATAGGGCCGGAATCGAAGTCGAACAGGTTGACGAATAGTTTTTTACATGATGAGACGCAACACATACGCACTTGTCTCGGCGTTGCTCGGAGTGCTGATAGGAGCGGCGGTTTGCATGATATGCGTCCGCCTTGCAGGGCCGTCGAGAGAATTTGACGGAGACTACAATCGCTGGCGTAAGCTGAACCTGATTCTGGAACAGGTCGAGGAGAACTATGTCGACACCATAGATCAGAAGGCGATGACGGATGCGGCTGTGGTGGCCGCGTTGAGCAAGCTGGATCCGCATTCCATTTATCTTCCTCCGGTTGAACTGGAGGAGTCCGAGACGGAGCTTGCCGGAAATTTCGAGGGTATAGGAATACAGTTCAACGTCCCGAATGACACCGCGATAGTGTTGAGCGTCATCCCCGGTGGACCGTCGGAGAAGGCCGGACTTCTTCAGGGAGACAGGATTATACGTGTCGACGAGAAAGTGATTGCGGGGATGAAGACGCCGCAGGATTCGATGGTGCGTCTTATGAAGGGTCCATCGGGCTCAAAGGTGAAGATTACCGTTAACCGTGACGGGGAATTGATACCGTTCGACATTACTCGGGGCAAGATACCTGTTCATTGCGTTGACGCGGCATTCATGATCAACGCTGAAACGGGATATGTCAAGCTCGCGAAGTTCACGAGGACGACGTACGTCGAGTTTATTTCCGCCGTTTCAAAACTTCGTGCACAAGGGCTGAAGCATCTGATTTTCGACCTCCGCGAAAACACCGGCGGTTATCTTGACCAGGCATATATGCTCTGCAACGAGTTTCTTGAAAAGGGTGACAAAGTCGTCTACATGCAGGGACTGCACCGCTCGCGTTCGGACTTGGATGCCGACGGGAAGGGCACTCTCAAGGACGTGAAGCTTTCAGTGCTGATTGACGAGGGCTCGGCTTCTTCGAGCGAAATCTTCGCCGGAGCGATGCAGGATAATGACAGGGGCGTCATCATCGGACGCCGCTCTTTCGGAAAGGGACTGGTTCAGGAGCCGATCAACTTCACTGACGGCAGCGGACTGAGGCTTACTGTAGCGCGCTTCTACACCCCGTCCGGACGCTGCATCCAGAAACCATACGGTGATGATTACGCATACGACATTTACGAGCGGTATGCCCACGGCGAGCTGACAGACGCCGACAGCATCAAGGTCAACAAGGATGAAGTCTACTACACTGTGGGAGGACGTGCTGTCTATGGCGGAGGCGGCATCATTCCGGACATATTCGTGCCTATGGACACGACACGCGCGTCGACATTCTACATCCAGTGCAACAGGAAAGCCACGGCCATGAGGTTCGCGAGCGCGATGTTTGACAAATACCGCTCTGAGCTTGCGCAGATTGACGACTTTGGGAAGTTGGAGCAGTGGCTGGATGCACAGCATCTTGACCGCCAGTTCCTTGACTATGCAGCCACCAAGGATGGTCTTCGGCCGAAAAAGGGCGAATGGGAGGAGTCCGAGGAATATATGATGGTGCAGATCAAGGCGCTTGTGGGCCGCTACTCAAAAGTTGGCGAGGAAGCATTTTACCGCTTCTATGTAGGCATTGACAAGACTCTCCAAGAAGCGTTGGGACGTGGCGAATAAAAAGCGGTCTGCAGCGTTGGCGTCTCGATGAAATCCTCACAGCAGCCAAGAAGCGTTGAGACCACACGCTTTGTAATAAGTTTGGGTGAGAGGGGCAAAGAAAAAGATGAAATGCAAGGCGCACTGGGGATTTTAAACCGGAGCAACCTTGTGGTTGTGAGGATTTGAAATTCACATGCAACGAAGCAGTTCGCTTTTTATTTGTCCCGTAAGTTCATTATGATTCTTCTGGACATCGGATGAAGATTATTGCAGCGGTTGCCTATGTTCTTGACAAAGCCGAGCCTGATACCTTTATAGGAGACGGTTATGTATCCGAGAGGGGAATCCTCAAGTCTTATAGTGTCGCGGTGGAGAAACTCCAGCGCGACTTTTTTGTCGAGTTCCGCGTTCGGGAATGCGTCCTCGCGGAGAATTGTCGACAGGGCGAGGTCTGCGGAAGGAATCAGATTTCCGGCTTTCATCGTGCCGACCGCCACACCTGCCAAGAGCGGCTTCAGGCTTTTCTCGACGGCGGCGAGGTCATCTTCAATCTGTTGAGGCACCGCTGTCATCAGACCATTTCTGTCCCGGAACGAGACTTCGGCCGAGAACATTCCGGCGAGTTCCTTAACGGGAATGGCGGAAGTCCCGCTGCTGATTGTGCGGCTCTTTTCCATGCTCTTCGTCCCTACGCTGCCTCGGCGCATGCGATCCGGCGTTTTCCCGGCTGCCTCCATCGCGGAGACGTTTCTGGAACCGTCTTCATTTTTTCTCAGGACGGCACAATACTGTCCTTCACCCTGTACAAATCCGGGTGCGAGGGAATACCCATGCTCCGTCCGCACCGGTCCCTCATACGGGCAGTACGGTGCCTGAACCCCGGCTCCGAGTTCGGATGCCGCCCATCCGACATTGTCGTCATTCTCATATCTGTTGAACGTGCAGGTGGAATATATCAGAAACCCTCCCGGGGCCAGTGCCGGCCACACGTCGGCGAGAATCCTCCGCTGCCTTGCCGCGCACAGTGAGACAGTTTCCGCAGACCACTGCTCAACGGCTTTCTCGTCCTTTCGGAACATCCCTTCCCCGGAGCAGGGCACGTCAGCGAGAACGATGTCGAAAAATCCCGCAAGCCTTGCGAATGCGGACGGGTCAGCCGACGTCACGACTACATTCGGGTCTCCCCACAGCGCGACGTTGTCGGCGAGTGTCCCCGCACGGCCTTTCATAACCTCATTCGAGACAAGGATGAACCTGTCCCCGAGCGCTTCACGCAGCGAAGACGAAAGATCTGTCGTCTTTCCTCCCGGCGCGGCGCACAAATCAAGCACGCGGACGTTTCTCCATGGCGGCAACGCTCCTTCCGCCGGCCTCCTTTCAAGCATCTGTCTGAACACATGACCGACGAACATCGAAGAAGAGTCCTGCACATAATACGCGCCGGCATGAATCAGCGGGTCAAGCGTGAACACCGGGCGCTCCTTCAGGAAATAGCCCCGTTCGCACCACGGCACTTTTCCTCCCGTCTCCACTCCTGCAATTTCCGGCATGTCGCCTGAACGCGCGTCTGTCTTTGACGGATTCAGACGTACCGACACCGAAGGCGGACATTCCAACGCCGTCAGCACTTTCCCGGCGCCTTCCGGGCCGAAAACATCCTCAAGGTATTTTCTGAAATCTGGATCCGGCATCATTTCCGTGTTCAGAGTCCGAACTTCGATGCGTCAAAGCCGTCCGGCATCTTGCCGTTGGAGGCGTCAACGAGCCCGTCGACCACCTTGTCAAGCGCATCCTTTATCTTTGAGCCGAGCAGCGTCTTCATCATGAAGTTCAGGTCGGCATCTACGTCAATGCTGAAAATTGTCTGCGATGCGGAGACCGCAGGCTCGAAGTTCAGAGCGACCGTGAAAGCGAAAGGTGCTCCGTCGTCTTTCAGGACGAGTCTTGAATAAGGCGTCCTTTCGATGAGGCGCACTCCGATGTCAAAGCCCTGCACTTTTGCGTGGATGCTGTCAAAGTCTGCCGTCACGCCTTCGCGCTTGTCCTGCGGAATCATGTTCAGAATGTTCCTCAGGTCTGTCAGTCCCATATAAAGTTCGTACGGCGCCTTTGAGACCGTACCTTTCTTGCTGCTGTATTTCGCCATGGCCATAGATTTAAATTTGTGCGCCGCACGAAAGAAAATTCGTAACTTTGCGCGTTCGCTGAATGCAAAATTATAAAAACTTTCGTAATTGACGCATAATGGAAACGCATAAGATATATTTGGAGAAACGCTGCATAATAATATGTCTCCCGACCGAGGCTGCCCTGTCCGACCCCAATGCCATTGTCTTTCAGCTGGCAAACCGTTTCGGAATACACGACCTCATTGACATGTTCGAGAAATCCGATTCCCTGCTGAGGATATACATACCCACAGAGAATGTCGGACAGACATATCAGAAGATATGCTCGGAGTTCGTCCAGGTCAATGCCGGAGGAGGGCTTGTTTCCAACCGTCGCGGGGACTTCCTTCTGATTTGCCGCAACGGACTTTGGGATCTTCCGAAGGGACACCAGGAAGCAGGTGAGACCATCCAGACCTGCGCCTTGAGGGAGGTTCAGGAAGAGACTGGAGTCAACCAGCTGATACTCAAGGAACTTATCTGCGTCACTGACCATTGCTACCGCCGCAACGGAATGTGGCACCTCAAGCATACATGGTGGTTTGACATGCTATATAACGACCCAACCGATCTCACACCGCAGCGGGAGGAGGACATTTCCAAGGCAGCGTGGGTTCCGAAATCGGCGCTTCCGTCGTATCTGAAAAACACTTATCCTTCAATTGTGGAGGTATTTCGTGAAAAAATGTAGTGAAAGTGAAACAAAAATGTGAAAATATCGTATAATATATTGTTTACGCTGAAAGAAAAGAAACGATATATAGAAAATGAAACTTTCACAGTTCAATTTCAGCCTTACGGCTGACAAGATTGCGTCCGAACCGCCAGTGTGGCGTGACGAGTGCCGTCTGATGGTACTCCACAAGGACAGCGGAGAAATCGAGCACAGGATTTTCAAGGACATCATCGATTATTTCGGAAAGGGTGACACGTTTGTTCTGAACAACACCAGGGTGTTCCCGGCAAGGCTTTATGGGAAAAAGGAAAAGACCGGGGCCGAGATTGAGGTGTTCCTGCTTCGGGAACTTAATCGTGAGCAGAGACTTTGGGACGTCATCGTTGACCCTGCAAGAAAGATAAGAATCGGCAACAAACTCTATTTCGGGGATGACGAAAGCCTTGTGGCAGAGGTTATTGACAACACCACTTCGCGTGGGAGAACACTCCGTTTCCTGTATGACGGCAGCTATGAGGAGTTCAAGGACGCCCTTTTCTCTCTTGGGGAGACACCTGTCCCGAAGTGGGTCAAGCCACATGTCACGAAGGAGGACGAGGAGAACTATCAGACAATCTTTGCCACCGAGGAAGGCGCCGTATGTGCTCCTGCCGCCGGTCTGCATTTCAGCCGTGAACTGATGAACCGGATGATTCTCAAGGACATAAACAAGGCATTTGTAACCCTGCACATGGGAATCGGACATTTCCGGTCTGTGGATGTGGAGGACTTGTCAAAGCACAAGATGGATTCGGAGAGACTCATCATCACGCCGGAGGCCGCAAAGATAATCAACACGACAAAAGAGACCGGCCACAAGGTTCTGGCAGTGGGCATCACCGTGATGCGCGGTCTTGAGACATTCGTGACGACCGACGACGAGGTGAAGCCTTATGACGGATGGACCAACAAGTTCATCTTCCCGCCGTACAGGTTTGCGATTCCGAATGCGATTGTTTCGAATTTCCATCTCCCCGAGTCCACGATGCTCATGTCTGTCGCTGCTTTCGGGGGTTACGAGAAGGTGATGCACGCCTACAAGGTGGCTCTTGACGAGGGCTACAAGTTCGGACCTTACGGCGATGCGCTGCTGATTATCTGACGGACATGTCGGAAATCAACAGAAATCCATAAAAAAAGAAAAATAACATATAAAAAAAGAAAAAACCGCTTCCCTGAATGCTTCGGGAGGCGGTTTTTCTTTTTATTTGCAATAGATTTGCGGGACTGGAAAAATTGCGGAATGGATAACAATTATGAAACGGTCTGCCTTTGTGCGCTGAATTCG
This sequence comes from Bacteroidales bacterium UBA6360, assembly GCA_002440085.1. GTDB lineage: Bacteria > Bacteroidota > Bacteroidia > Bacteroidales > UBA932 > Cryptobacteroides. The sequence continues at coordinate 52,031 of DJRM01000046.1, read as the reverse complement.
ATTTTCGGGTATGAGCCGAGGATTGCATCTGCTCTGATAGAAAGCCTCGGTAGCGCGGCTGCGGTGTTCGCGATGTCGGAAGCGGACAAGGACGCTGTGCTCGGTCCTTACAGCAAGTTCCGTGGAAGGATCGTGAAGTCGGAACTTGACAGTGCGGAGGAGGTGCTGAGACGGCTGCGTGTGGAAGGCTCGTCGTTTGTCGGCATCACTTCGGAGGAGTATCCTGAACGGCTGAAATGCTGTGAAGATGCTCCGATTGGAATTTTTGTGAGGAGCGACAGTCCTCCGGAGCTGATTTTCTCCGGAACAGGACATTATGTGGCGGTCGTCGGCACGCGCGAGATTACAGCTTACGGGGAGCAGTGGTGCCGGGACATAGTGCGGACACTGGCGGATTCGGGTGCGGCGCCGTGCATTGTCAGCGGGCTTGCATACGGGACCGACATCACGGCTCACAGGACTGCGGTGGAGTGCGGACTCCCGACAATCGGAGTCATGGCAACTGGGACAGACGCCGTTTATCCGAGCCGTCATAGGGACTTTGCCGCCAGAATCGCGGGGCTGCCCGGCTGCGCGCTTGTGACGGACTATCCGCCCGGGACGGCCCCGATCGCGCTGAATTTCATTCGACGGAACCGGATAATTGCAGGGCTGAGCGACAGCGTGATTCTCGTGGAGTCTGCGGTGAAGGGCGGGGGAATGATTACCTGCCGTCTCGCGTTCTCCTACAGCCGTTCTGTCTATGCCTTGCCAGGGAGGGGAGACGACAGCCGTTCGCAGGGCTGCAACCATCTCATAAGAGAGGGCGTTGCGGAGATAATAGATTCGCTTGACGGACTGAACACGCAGCTTGGTCTGTGTGAGGAAAAGGAACGCGGACGGCGGCCGCGTGAGGCGCGAATTTGCGGGGGCATTCCCGGAGACGGGACAGCAAGTTCCGGAGTCCGTGGCAGAGACATTTCTGCGGCCGAAGGCCTGACGAGGCGCTATTCCGGTATGCTGCCTGAGGACAAGCTTTCGGCGATGACGGACATCCTGCTGAAAATCAGGGAAAAACGCGGAATTGACTTCGACGGGCTCTGCGCCGTGACGGGCCTCTCTTACAGGAGCGTGGCGGAGCTGGCCTCATTGCTTGAAAACGACGGCCTGATAAGCGTCGACCTGCTGCATCGCTGCTCCATACGCAGTTAGGAAGGCTTGTTGCGGTCGCCTGCATTGACATCCTCAAAAAATGCGTTTTGTCTTCGGCTTGTCGAAACAGATTCTTAACTTTGTGGCGTTATGCTGAATTTTGTCGATACACATACGCATCTATACGATGCCGCATACGATGGCGACGGCGCCGGAGCCGTGCGCAGGGCGATTGAAGCCAGCGTCACAAAGCTGGTGATGCCGGACACGGACGAGTCCGTGAGGGACGCTATGTTCTCGCTATGCGACGAGTTCCCGGAGAACGCCTTCCCGTGCCTTGGCCTGCATCCGACCGAGTTTAAGGACAACTGGCGGGAGGAACTTGAAATGCTTGACAAGTACACTGACAGGAGAATAGTGGCGATTGGCGAGGTAGGACTTGACCTCCATTGGCGCAGCGACAACCTTGATGCACAGATTGAAGTGTTTCGCCGTCAACTTGAACTGGCTCTGAGACTGAGTCTTCCGGTAATAATCCACAATCGCGAGGCCACGGGACACATATTCCGCGTTCTTGACGATTTTCGCGGACGCGGGCTGCGTGGGGTATTCCATGCCTACAGCGGCAGCGCGGAGACGTTTCGTGAGATGGAACGCTATGGTGACTGGCTCGTCGGCATCGGAGGGGTGCTGACCTTCAGGAAGGCGTCCGTTGCCGAGACCGTGAAGTCAATTCCGCTTGAGCGCATTGTGCTCGAAACTGATTCTCCGTATCTCACTCCGGCTCCATACCGGGGAACGCGGAACGAGAGTGCGTACATCCCGATTATCGCCGAGAAACTTTCGGAACTCAAGGGTGTTCCGATTGAGGAAATTGCGGCAGTGACGACGGCGAATGCAGAGAAATTGTTTGGTATATAAAGACATACGACATGGAAAAGGGAAAGTCTTCCATACTAATAATCTATACCGGCGGGACAATCGGAATGAAGGCCGACCCGATGGACAACACCCTGAAGCCGTTCAACTTCAGCCAGATATTGGACGAGGTTCCTGAACTTGCAAAGTTTGCCTGCCGCATAGACTCCTGTTCTTTCGATCCGATTATTGATTCTTCGGACGTAGAGCCGTCGATGTGGCTTAAACTCGTCGACCTTATGGAGCGGAAGTATGACGAGTATGACGGATTCGTTGTCCTTCACGGCACGGACACGATGTCCTATTCCGCATCGGCGCTGAGCTTTATGATAGAGGGCCTTACCAAACCGGTCATATTTACGGGAAGCCAGCTGCCAATCGGTGTGCCGAGAACGGACGGAAAGGAGAACCTTATTTCTGCGGTGGAGATTGCGTCCGCACGGGATTCCGACGGGCATGCCATGGTGCCGGAGGTCTGCATTTATTTCGACAATCTGCTGATGCGGGGCAACCGTACGACCAAGATGAGCTCGGACAACTTCAAGGCGTTCTGCAGCGAGAACATTCCGCCGCTTGCCGAGGCCGGAATAAGCATCCGCTACAACACCTCTCTGATCCTGAAGCCCTCTGACTGGAATGCGCGCCCGGTCTTCCACAAGAGTCTCGACACTCGCGTGTCCATACTCAAGATTCATCCGGGAATCACTGCACAGGTGGTCAGGAACATTCTGTGCGGGGCTGAAACCAGAGCCGTCATCATCGAGACCTACGGCTCCGGCAATGCTCCGTCGGCTGACTGGTTCCTTTCCGTGGTGCGTGAAGCGCATTCGATGGGAAAAGTGCTCCTGAACGTGACGCAGTGTCCTTCCGGAACCGTGAACATGGATCTGTACGCGACCGGGCGGTGTCTGAAGGAGGCCGGCGTGAGGAACGGACATGACAGCACGACGGAAAGCGCTCTGGCGAAACTTTTTGTGCTTCTCGGGGAGCATGCCGACAATGCCGGTGTTGAAAACTCTCTTGAGAAAAGTCTTCGCGGAGAGATTACGCTGTAATGGAACTTGCCGTTGCGGGGCTCAGCTTATCCGACGATTTTTTTGATGCCGGCATTTCAAAATCGCGGCAAATATTTTTTTGTATGATTTTTTATTGCTAAATTGCACCGATTTTTAAGGTTTTGGCGACGCGGCGACGGTGTTCAGAACCTGAGAAATGACATTTTTAACGAAAAACAAACAATTTAATAGTATTAATTATCAAAAAACAGTTATGAAAAAAATTTTCATGTTTTTGGCAGCTATTGGCTTGATGGCCTTTTCTGCTCAGTTCGCATCAGCTCAGGATCAGGCAGCTGACGCTGCATCTACCGAAGAGGTCGCAGCGGCTCCGACTCAGGTGACTTCTCTCGCTGAATTGACTGCAGCCCAGGAAGAAGTTCCTCTTCACCAGGCTCTCAAAACCAAATTCATTGAGGGCGGTCCAGCGTTCATGGCAGCCATCATCCTCTGCCTTATCCTCGGTCTTGCAATCGCAATCGAGCGTATCCTCTACCTCGCGTTCTCAAAGACCAACACCAAGAAGCTCCTCGAAGGCATCGAGAAGGCTCTTGACGAGGGTGGCGTTGAGGCTGCGAAGGAACTTTGCCGCAACACCCGCGGTCCTGTCGCAAGCATCTTCTATCAGGGCTTCCTCCGCATGGACCAGGGCATCGAGGTTGTCGAGAAGACAGTCGTTTCCTACGGTTCTGTGCAGATGAGTCTCATGGAGAACGGTCTGAGCTGGATTTCCCTCTTCATCGCCATCGCTCCTTCCCTCGGATTCTTGGGAACAGTGCTCGGTATGATTGAAGCATTCGACGCCATCCAGGCGGCTGGTGACATCTCTCCTAACATTGTCGCCGGAGGTATGAAGGTCGCCCTCATCACCACTGTCGGCGGTTTGATTGTTGCGATGATTCTTCAGGTGTTCTACAACTATATCCTTGCCCAGATTGAGAAGCGCACCATCGAAATGGAAGATGCTTCTATCAGTCTCGTGGACATCTTGGTTAAATATCAGAACAAATAAATCGGAACAAAATGTACGCAAAAGTAATTAAGGCAATAGAGTGGGTTCTCCTTGCAATCGGTGTCGTCCTTGCCGTGTTCGGTTACGCATACGGATTTACGACTGCCGACGGAGTTGCAACGGATATCCTGATTTACTGCGCGTATGCTCTGGTTGTTGTCGCAATCATCGCCGTTCTCGGACTCGGACTCTACTTCTCGGTCAAGCAGAATCCGAAGTCGCTCATCAAGTTGGGTATCGGTGCTGTGGTTGTGGTCGCAATCGTTGGCGTAGCGTATCTGTTGGCGCCGGGAACTCCGGCTGTAGGTTCGTCCGTGCAGACATCTGCCGGTATGCTCAAGCTGACCGACACAATTCTTAATATCACATACTTCGCGTGCGGGGCTGCGATTGTTTCAATCCTCGTCGGTGTAGTGATGGACGCAGTACGTAATAAATAATTACAACTATGGGCAGCAAAAAGACTCCAGAAATAAATTCAAGCTCCACGGCGGACATCGCGTTCCTGCTGCTGTGCTACTTCCTGATGACCACTACGATGAATCAGGATTCAGGCTTGCAGCGCCGTCTTCCGCCGATGCCGACAGAAGACCAGAAGGCAGAGGATCAGAAGGTCAATCGACGCAATATCATCATTGTGAAGATCAACTCCGCTGACAGGCTCTTCGCCGGAAATGAAGCGATGGAAGTCAGCCAGCTGAAAGACAAGATCAAGGAATTCCTTACCAACCCGACCGACGACCCCAAGTTGCCGGAGAAGAAAATCAAGGACATCGAGGGATATGGTGAATATCCGGTTTCCGAAGGTGTGATTTCTCTTCAGAACGACCGAGGCACAAGCTACCAGGCTTACATCGCCGTTCAGAATGAGTTGGTTAAGGCTATCAACGAGATTCGTGACGACTTCGCGCGTGCGAACTACGGCAAGCCTTATGACAGGCTCACCGAAGAGCAGCAGAAAATCGTGCGTGACGCCGTTCCGCAGAAGATTTCCGAGGCCGAGCCTAAGGATGTTTCAAAAAGATAGGAGGATTTAGGATATGTCAAAATTCAGAAAAGACGGAAAGAAGTCGACCCCTATGGCGAGCACTTCATCAACTTCCGACATTGTGTTCATGTTCCTGTTCTTCTTCATGGTGACTACCAACCTCCGCAAGACGGAGAACAAGGTCATCGTGAAACTCCCGGAGGCTTCCGAGGTCGTGAAACTTGAGAGAAAGGACCTTGCATCCTACATTAATATAGGAACGCCGGTCAAGCACCTCCAGTCACAGTTCGGAACAGACTCACGAATCCAGCTTAACGATTCTTTCAAGACCGTTGATGACATCCGTGACTTCATCGCGTCGGAGCGTGACTCCAAGAGCGAGGCTGACAGGGCTTTCATGACGGTCGCCATCAGGGCTGACGAAAACACGACGATGGGTATTGTCACAGATGTGAAGCAGGAGCTCAGAAGATGCTCCGCGCTGAAGATCATGTATTCGGCGAGAAAGGCTGAAAAATAACCCTGCAATGATTAGAAATGGGGTGTTCCGGTGGAGATTCTGTTGGAGCACCTCTTTTTCTTTGATAAGAAACATGACAATGAATAAAAGAAAGGTATCAATAATAATCGCGACTGTCCTGGTTGCGGCGGCTACGGTCGCTACGGTGGTCTCTCTGAAGAAACAGAAAGGCGAATCGACTCCAAAGTATGTGTTCCTTTTCATAGGTGACGGAATGGGACTTGCCCATGCGGCCGCGACCGATTCGTTTCTTGCCTATCAGGACTCATGCTATGGCGGAGGCTACCTCACCTTCACGCAGTTTCCCGTCGTTGGACTCACCAGGACATACTGCCACAACAGCGGCGTGACTGATTCCGGCGCTGCGGGCACTGCAATTGCCTGTGGGCAGAAGACGGACAGCGGGCGTATCGGAACCGCCGTGGACGGCTCTCCGCTGCGCGCAGTCACATACGATCTGAAGGACGCCGGCTATCAGGTGGGAATCATGTCTGACGGACCTGTGAACCATGCGACTCCGGCGGCTTTCTATGCTCATGTTGACAGACGAAGCCAGTATTACGAGATAGCACGGGAAATTTCTTCCTGCGGCTTTGATTTCCTGGGAGGCTCGGAACTTATAGACCGTTACGGCAAGAAACATGACAAGGAGGATATTGTGAAACTCATCGAGGCTGACGGCAGTACACAGGTATGCTTCGGCCTTGATGCTCTGGCGAAGTCTACGGCCAGAACCAAGGTTCTCCTTCCTGTGTATCCTGAGGATACGATGGACTTCGATGCCGCGGACAAGAACAAGAACTATGATCTCAGCATGTCAGGGGAGGGGATGCAGGCTCCGGATCTGATTAGGGCCTGCCTTTCCGTGTTCGATGAGGACAAACCGTTCTTCATCATGTGCGAACAGGGCTATGTTGACTGGGCATCGCACCGGAACAGCACTATGCGCGCGATTGAGAGCGTCAAGCTTCTTGACGAGGCCGTGGCAGAGGCATACGAGTTCTATCTCAGGCATCCGGACGAAACGCTTATACTTGTTACCTCAGATCATGAGACCGGCGGCCTCGCCTTTGGCGTGAAGGGCTACAAGACAAGATGGGACGTCTTTGACAGCCGCTGGAAAGTATCTCATGAGGATCTTCCGGAAGCTGAAAATCAGGCTCTCAACGAAAGGGGACACGTCGGCTGGGCTGCGCATTCACACACCGGGTGTCCGGTTCCGATTTATGCGATAGGAAAGAATGCGGAGAAGTTTACCGGATTTTACGAGAACTCGCGGATTAAGGAAAGGATACTCTGTTCGGCAAAATGACGCGGGACAAAGGGAGAGGCTGATGATAAAAAGTCAAAACAGTCTCTCTTTTTTTTGAAAAAGAGGAGACTGCTTAGTATCTTTGTAAGATTTTTAGCCGGACCGCGAAATGGCCGGACATAATACTTACTGAAATGGAAAAAATCATCAGAACCAAAGTCAGGGACCTGCTCGCTGGCGAGCCGGGCAAAACCGTTCTGGCAAAGGGATGGGTCAGGACAAAGAGAGGAAACAAGAAAATAAACTTCATCGCTCTTAATGACGGCTCGACGATAAATAATATCCAGATTGTCGTTGACCTCGCGGCCTTTGACGAGAATCTCCTCAAGAGGATTACGACAGGCGCGTGCATTGGCGTGACAGGCGAGCTTGTCGCTTCGCTTGGAAGCGGCCAGGCCGTCGAGATTCAGGCGAAGGAGATTGAACTTTACGGCGAGGCGGATCCAGAGACCTACCCGCTCCAGAAGAAGGGGCATTCACTTGAGTTCCTCCGCGAGATTGCGCATCTCCGTCCGAGAACCAACACTTTCGGAGCGGTTCTGAGAATACGTCACGCGATGGCATATGCCATTCATAACTACTTTAACAGCAGGGGATTCGTCTATCTCCACACTCCGCTCATCACTGCCTCCGACTGCGAGGGGGCGGGGCAGATGTTCCAGGTGACGACCCTCGACATGGAGAACCCTCCGCGCACAAAGGAGGGAAAGGTGGACTACAGCCAGGACTTCTTCGGACGCCATACCAGTCTCACCGTGAGCGGACAGCTTGAGGGCGAGCTCGGAGCGATGGCTCTCGGGGAAATCTACACCTTCGGCCCGACGTTCCGCGCCGAGAACTCCAACACGCCGCGCCACCTTGCGGAGTTTTGGATGATTGAGCCGGAAATGGCGTTCTATGACGTGAACGACAATATGGATTTGGCCGAGGACTTCATCAAGTCGCTCATCCGCTATGCCCTCGACCATTGCATGGACGACCTGAAGTTCCTGAACGATATGTACGACAAGGAACTTATCGAGCGGCTGCAGAATGTCGTTAAGACGGATTTCGTGCGTCTGACCTACACTGATGGCATAAAGATTCTTGAAGAGTCCGGTGAGAAGTTCGAGTTCCCTGTCTATTGGGGCGTGGATTTGCAGTCGGAGCACGAGAGGTATCTCGTCGAGAAACATTTCGGCCGGCCGGTCATCCTTACAGACTATCCGAAGGACATCAAGGCGTTCTATATGAAGCAGAACGAGGACGGGAAGACCGTTCGAGGAATGGATGTGCTCTTCCCGAAGATTGGCGAAATCATCGGCGGGTCGGAAAGGGAGTCGTCGCTTGAGAAACTCAATGCGCGCATAGACGAGCTCGGAATGAGCCGCGAGTCGCTCGAATGGTATCTTGATACGCGCCGTTTCGGTTCCGCCCCTCACAGCGGATTCGGGCTCGGTTTCGAGAGACTGCTCCTTTTCGTGACAGGCATGGCAAATATCAGGGATGTGATTCCATTCCCGAGAACTCCGAAGAACGCCGAATATTAGGCATCGCAAGTCCGAAATATAGAAAAGATTAATTGAAAGATAAGGGGAACGAATAATGCTGATAATCGGAATTGCCGGAGGATCCGGTTCAGGAAAGACAACTGTAGTGAAGGCGCTTACTGACCAGTTGAAGGAAAGGGTTGTCGTCATCCCGCAGGACTCCTATTACAAGGATTCCAGTCATCTCCCGATGGAGGAAAGGCAGAAAGTGAACTTCGACCATCCGGATTCAATCGACTTCGAACTGCTGATTCAGCATCTGAAGGACCTGAAGGCCGGAAAGTCCATCGAGCAGCCGGTATATTCCTACATCACCTGCTCTCGCAGCAAGACCGAGACCATCACTGTCAATCCGGCGGAGGTCATAATCGTGGAAGGCATCCTTATTTTCTGCTGCGCCGAGCTCCGTAACCAGATGGACATCAAGATTTTTGTCGATGCGGACGATGACGACAGGCTGATGCGCGTGATGGCGCGTGACATCATCGAACGCGGGAAGACAGTGGAGACCGTGATACAGCGCTATTCACGCACCGTGAAGCCAATGTTCCTGCAGTTCATTGAGCCGAGCAAGAGGTACGCTGACGTGATTATCCCGCAGGGCGGTCACAACAAGGTGGCAATCGACGTGATTGCTGCTACTATCGAGAAGTCCCTCAATTCAGCCCATTAAAGGATTCCTGCCATGCGACGGATTAATTCTGAAGACAGGGCAGGGTTGTATATCACCGTGATATTTCATCTCACGGTGATTATTGTTTTGTTGGCAGTGCAGATTGGCTCGCAGTTGAAGGGTGACACGAGTTTTCTGATGGATTTTTCCAGACAGGAGGAGGCCGAGAGGCAGGAAAAGGAAGCCGATTTCAAGGAAAGCATCAGCAGGAGGCTTGACGAACTCATAGGTGCAGATGTCTCGCCCGGTACGCCGGTGCGCAACGTCACCGTTGACCGTAGCGCCCCTCTGAAGGACGACCGCAACACGGATGCCGAGGAGCTTTACCGGGAAAACGAGCGTCTGCAGCGGGATCTTAAGGGGCTGGATTCGCGCAGGGAGGATGCTCGGGACGAGACCGTGGACATCAGCGGGACAAGGCAGCGGGAGGAAAGCCCTGCGGAAAGCCGGCAGTATTCAGGACCGTCGGTGCTCAGCTGGACGCTTGACGGGCGCAAGGCCAGCACGCTTCCGGTGCCTGCCTACAAATGCTACAACGGAGGGGATGTGACAGTGCTGATAAGGGTCAACAACAGCGGCATCGTCGTCGTGGCGAAGGTCGTTGAGGCAGTTTCAAGCCCCGATGAATGCCTGCGCAAGGCGGCAGTCCGGGCTGCCAGGACCTCTCGTTTCAGCGCCTCTTCCACCGCTCCGGCAAACCAGGTCGGTGAAATCACCTACCGCTTTGTCGCCCAATAGGGTAGAAACAGCTTCTAAAACCGGACGCGCTTCATTCTTTTTTCGTAACTTTGCCGTCTATGGTCAGTGGATTCATATCTCGCCGCATCAGGTTTCGTGGAAAGATGGCTTCGGTTTGCGTGGCCGTCAGTTTCCTTGTGATGATTGTGGCGGTGGCTGTGTCGTCCGGTTTCAGACATGAAATACGGAACGGGCTGAGCGAGTTTTGCGGCGACGTGACTCTCACGCCTCTGAATCAGAACTATATGGGGGAGTCCGAGCCGATTCCTTCCGAGCCGGCATTCCTTCCGGCTGTCAAGGGACTTGACTGCGTGAAATCCGTCAGGGGAACAATCCTCCGTGCGGGAATCGTCAAGGAGGGAGAACTCATTCACGGGGTGCTTTTCAAGGGCGTGGAAGATTACCGGAAGGCCGATTCGTTGGCGCTGTCAGTCTCTGTGCCGTCGCAGCTCGCGTCTATCCTGAAAATTGACGTTGGGGATGACATCCTGGCCTATTTTGTCGGGGAGAAAGTCGTGGCTCGAAAGTTCAGGGTGGAATCGCTCTATGACGGGATTCTCTCTTCCGAGGACAAACTGATTGTCTATACAGACCTGCAGACAATGCGCCGGATTAACGGCTGGAAGGGGAGCGAGGTCTCTGCCCTTGAGGTGTCGCTGAAAGAAAGTTCCCGCAGCGAAGAGGGCATACGGCAGGCCGCAATTGACATAGGTGCGGAGGTGTTCTCGCACTCTTCTGAGGATGAGCCGACTGTTATCGTGAACTCGGTGGTGCAGAGTTTTCCGCAGCTGTTCGACTGGTTGAATCTCATCGACTTCAATGTGCTTGTGGTGCTGGTGCTTATGACGATAGTGGCCGGATTCAACATGATTTCAGGGCTGCTGATACTCATGTTCGAGCATATCCCGACCATCGGGCTGCTGAAGGCTCTCGGAATGAAGGACAGGGGGATTGCGGCGATATTTCTCCGGAGCTCCGCCGCGCTTGTCGGCAAGGGCATGGCAGTCGGCAATGCTCTCGCCATAGGGCTCTGTCTTGTTCAGAAGTACACTCATATTCTGAAACTCAGTCCCGAGAACTACTTTGTCCCGTTTGTCCCGATTCATATAGACTGGCTTCAGATTCTCATGGCTGACGTGATTTCCTTTGCCGTCATAATGCTTCTGCTCCTTCTTCCGTCGATGTTCATTTCCCGCATCGATCCTTCCCGAACCATGCGGGTCGAATGACGGGATTTGTTCGTCTTTTTGGTCTATATCCTTCACAAATCTTACTAAGAATTATTCAGTTGACACGGATGTCACGGACGCAGCGTACTGATGTCACGTCGGCGTCAGTTACGGTGATGTTGTCACCGTTCTGCATGAATCCGATTTTTGTCGCGCCGAGCACTGATGTCCCCTTGTTCTTGTCGCCCTCCTGGCCGAAAGACCATTTCGTACGTGAAACCGAACCTGAGCCAGGTCCGTCGTTCCCCATATAGTATCTCATGATGCACAGCTCCACCTGGCTCGGAGTCCTGTAGCCTTCCGGACAGTAGGGGTTTCCGTTGCCATTTGCCACGCTTTCCGTGACGCTCTTGTTATATCCGGAAAATCTTGTCGTGGAGACCGAACTCTTGCTTTTATAGACCTCGAATTTCTTGTAGAGACGGTTCTCCACCGAGAGCTCGTCCGCGTAGGTCAGTTCACGGGAGGTGTAGTAGCGCAGAGCCTGACTGTTCAGGTGGGTCGTCGTGAAGAGGTAGTTGCCGTTTGAGAGCTTTTCCATCTGGATATAGTCCTGCGGCATCTTGTCTATGCTGTAGGTCTCGTCTGCGTTGCCGTCAACGTAGCCGAGGTTCCTGACACAGCGCACCGAGGCTTTTTTGATATGCTGCCAGTCGATATTTGTCCGGCTTGTAGAGAGGGCTTCCTCCGCCCAGAGCATAGTCGGATCGTTGCTGTCGCTTCCAAAGCAGGTGCTGGATATGACGTGCTGGAGCCAGTCTTCGTCTTTGTCACTTTTCTGCTGCTCCGGAGTCCTGTTGTACAGCTGCGTCGCGCTGCTCAGAAGTCCCTTCCCGACCACTATGCCTATGAGCTGGTTGACCGATGCCATGTACCAGCGCACCTCGTCCCTGTCGATGACCCCGTCTCCGTTGTTGTCCCGGTTGCGGTTCATGCAGGAGTAGCGGAGGTAGGAGTAGCCGGACGAAAGCTGCGGCATGTCGTTATCCACCTCAAACTGCATATAGTTCTCCCATTTCTGCACGGAGTTGAACGTAGTGCTGCTGCCGGAACTCAGCCCCCATTCCTTGCAGGTGTTGTAGAGCCCGTTGTTGTTGTCTGTGTTTCCGCGGCTTTGGCTTGCGGTAGAACTCCAATACGTGCTGAATCCTTCAAACTCATCCTTTGTTTCCGTGCCCCATGCCGTCTGGAGGTCCGTGTAGGACGGATCCGTGTTGTAGATGCTCTGGATGGCGTGCTGCTGGATGGTAATGACAGACCCGGTGCTCCGCGATTCCCCGTCAAGACTTGTGTCGGAACTGCACAGAATGTGGAGCTTGCGGTCTTCGGCGTTGACAAATCTCTTCCACAAATCCGAACTCATTTCATTGGTTATAGGATTCTTTTCGTAGTAGTACTCGTCGATGAACACTGTGAATGTGAGCTTTGCCTCCGAAGGGGAGTCGCGGTGGTCGAACTCGCTGGCATCAGGAGACTCAAGGTACTTGTCGACCTGCGAGCCGATGTAGTCCACGAGCTGGCTGATGTTCATTATTCCGTCGTTATGGTAGCCTGCAAGTCCATCGCTGCCGTCTCCTTCCTTGTTGTCCGATGCGCTTTGGAGCACGCCTTTTGTCTCGAATGTCCTGTTGCAGAACTTCCTGCGTCGTGTACTGAAGTTTCCGTCACTGTCCTTTTTGTTGAGACGGAAATGAACCCACTGATAATCAAGTCCGTCAGGGATGTCCATCCCGTCCTTTTTGTATGGCTCACCTTCTCCGAACGGGGTCTTGGCGCTCCATGTCAGCCGGTCGACTATGCAATGGTCCTTGTCAAAGGTTTTTCCCTCGAAGAAGTTCGTCAGCCGGAAATTAATGGTCTTGGATATGTAGTGGCTGTCGCAGAGTATGATGTCCTCCTTCGCGATGGTGATGGCTCCGCTTGCTCCCGGCTGTTTTTCCACCACGTCTGACGAGTCTCCGCTCTGGCTGCTCTCCACCTCGACTCGTATGCTGTTCACGCCGTTGACGGTCACTGTGTAGGTGTAGGAGGTGTTTCTCTCCGTGTTGAAGTTGTCAAATCCGGCATAACTGTCCTTCCCGTCACCCATGTTTCCCTCGCTGTTGTCAATGTCCGCGCTCCAGTTGCCGAGGTGGATGATGTACTGCACGTCTCCTCCGAGCACCTGACCGGCCTTGTCATTCACCAGATCCATCTCCACGCGGCCTGTCACCACGACATAGGTCGAGAAGTCGTTCGCATATTCATAAAGCCTCATGCTCCTTTCATACGGAACGCCGTTGAGCACATACGACACGTCGCAGGCCCCGTTTTTCCCCTCTGCCGTCTTGACGCTGCGGCTGCGGTCCTGCCAAGACTTCGGAGCCTTCTTTGGAACCTGCCGGTTTTCAAGCATATAGAAGGAGAACTCCGATTGCGTGCTGCTCGGGAATTCCTCGAAGTTCACGAATTCCGTGTCGAAGAAATCCTTTGCGTATTCTGAATATTCGGACGGCGCGACGGCCGGATCCACGGACACGAAGTCCGCTCCTGCCGAGGTCGCGATTCCCCTCTGGCCATATCCCAAAAGATAGGCGGTGCGCGGCACGTTCACCACTTTCCACTGCTTTGCCTCGAATGACTTGATGACCTGCCCGTTCTCGTCCGGGCGACTTCCTGTCTTGAAAATGAAGCGTATTTTCGCGTCGACTCTGCGAAGGCTCATCGTTCCGTTGATTTTCGTCAGTTCTGGTGTAGTGCTGTTGAGGCTGCCGTTGACCTTCACGTCGGAAAGCTTTCCTGTCATTTGAAAATAGCCGTTCCTGTTGACGATTCTCTGGTTCAGATAGACGTTGAAACCTTGCAGGTCGCTTTCTGTGTGGATGTTGTGTGCGAGCAGGTCGGAGGATATGCGCACCATGTCGGCATCGAGGTTCGTGATCATGTAGAACTTGAGTCCCTCTCCGTTTGAGGTCTTGAAACGTACAGTCCCGGAAGTCGTGCCGTCGTCCGAGGCAGCGTTGCTGACATACCAGCAGTTCCCGGTGGCATTCTCCACTTCAGACTTTGATGTCTTCTGATTGGACGTGTCGAAATACAGACCGGTGATTTTCGAGCCCCTGCTGTCGAATCCGAAGATGTAGAAATTGTAAATCTGGCTTTCGTTCCTCTTGCTCACGGTCGCCCGGGTCACGATTTCCCTGCTCTCCTGCGCGCCGAAGTCGAGCAGAACCCAGCTTTCGCCTCCGGTGAGCCCGCCCTCTTCGCAGAAATCTTCCTTGACGCATGAGACGAATGCGAACGCCGTAAAAATCAATATGTTGAATATAAATCTTCTCATTTTTGAAGGTTTCTTAGTATATCAAAATAACAGAGTGTCAAGTTTCTGCCGATTCATATCGTTCCGTGTCAGTCAAACGTGGTTTCGCTTTCCTTCTCCCGCCATTCTTCCACTTCAAAGTCAAATTGAGCGAACTCGCGGTTGTAGAATATTCCGATGTTGAGCCGGACGTGTTCGTTTCGGGCGATATGGTTGAGCTCTCGCGCTATACCGAATCCGTCAATATAGGTCATTGTCCTGTCGACTTTCGGAATCTCGTATTCGGCACCGATGAAATAGGGGATGGTTGCGGCCGCGCCTTCTGTGACCTTACGGAGAATCCAGTGCGTTTCAAGGCTGTTCGGCCTGTCGGTGGTTCCCAAGATGCCGTATTCGGTCGCTATCGTGAGGTCGTAGCCTCCGGTTCTGAACCGCAGACCGTTGCTTGTTCCGGTGCCGCCGGAAACCGTGTCTCCGGAGTTGATGCTGAACGTCGATCCCTGACCGGCCTCGACCATGGACACCGTCTCGCCGGAGAGGCGGATCTGCCTGCCCGTCCCGACATTGGTTATGGTAGAGTATGTGGAGCCGCTGAACCTCCAGAAGTAGTTCTCTATGTCCTTGTGGTGGCGAAGTTCAGTGTCTCCGGAGAAGAACCTGTAGACGAGGCGGCCGTCCGTGTCTCCGATGTAATAGTTCCCGGATGCGGCCGAACGCAGCACGAACATGTCGCTTGTGGTTGCTCCGGACGAAATGTTGGCAGCGAAGTTGTATTCCTGTCTGTATCCTATCTTAACGTCTTCTGTGACAGCGGTTTTCCTGTAGACCGCACCGAACAGGGAGAATGTGAAACTTT
This sequence comes from Bacteroidales bacterium UBA6360, assembly GCA_002440085.1. Classification (GTDB taxonomy): domain Bacteria; phylum Bacteroidota; class Bacteroidia; order Bacteroidales; family UBA932; genus Cryptobacteroides. Next base: position 36,772 of record DJRM01000046.1, on the reverse strand, counting down.
GAGGAGAGGATGACTCCGGACTTGTCTCATAGAGATAGGTGTCGTAGATTGTGACCGGGTCGGTGGTCATTGCGTCAACTCGCTTCATTTCAGCGAGTTCCGGAAACGCGACGTCGCGTGAACTTGCCGGAATCTCACCGCCGTCATGCTCGAATACGTATGCGTTTGTCGGGTTCTGTGCGGACAGCCCGACTTCCTTGAAAAACAATGAGCTCTCCGCGATGTTGTTGCGAACAGCAATCGTGAGTCTGCCCACGCAGCGGAGCATCTGTGCCGAGACCTTGTTCTCGCCGGCACTGATGGAAAAGTCCACTACTGCGGAGCATGGCATTCCGTTTTCGTTGTCATAGGCGGGAGCCTTTCCGGACTCGACGGTTTCTTTCAGGATCAAGTTTCTGAAAGCGTCGTCAATCGTGGCTCCGACTACATATTCCCCGTCGTCAAGCGATGTGCAGTTGGCGACCGCATAGAGCGTGCAGTTACCTCTCGGGATGTCCACGAACTTCATTTCAGCGGATTTGCCGTCTTCCGCGAAGCGTATATAGTCCAGTGCGGCTGAAGTTGAGTTGTTTCCGCCCGCTTCCTCTTCGCCTCCTGCTGTGAGCCCCTTTGGCAGCAGATGCTCGTGCACGAGAATCTCTCCGCTTTCCCTGTTCACAATCCAGACGCTGAGAACGTTCATCACGTTGCCGTCCTTCGCGGTCCGAGTCACGGCCTTTGTCACCGTGACTTCCGGGGCGCTGCCGATGCTGAGCACGACGTTTCCCGTGCCGCTGTCGGTGTCCGTAAGCCCGTCTGCCTTTCCGCACGCGGCTGCGCAGAGCAGGAGTGCGGCCATAGACTGTATGATTCCGTGTGTTCTCATTGTTCTTTACAGGTTTATGTCAACGTTCGACTGGATTTCGTCCCACTCGGCGATGTCGATGCTGATTGTGACGTATGAACTGTGGATGATGAACGTGAATGTGTAGATTTTCCCGACTTCAAGCTCCGTAGTAGGGAGGGTGACGGAGTGGAGAGCGTCTCCTCCGTTGTCGGTGTAGAAGTTGGCGGTCGTCGGCCCTTTCCCGGAGGAAAGTGTCTGCGGGATGACAAAGACCACCTTGTCCTCCCCGTCAAAGACAGACGCGGTTTCGTCCGTGTCCGTGGCGTTCTCCGCCGAGTGGAAGCGTTCATGTCCGCTCCATGTGTAGAGCTCGCCCGTGCTGTCGAAGGTGTTCTCCTGCTTGTACCAGGCAATCTTTTCCACATCGTCGGTGTCGCTGAACTGACCGTATTCGAGGGTTCCGACGGTGTAGAGCCCCTTGAGATGGAAGGAGTTCACATAGTCGGTGAGCCCGCTCGTGCTCGCGTCATTCTTGTAGCGTATCCTGAATCGGAGTCCGGAAAGCGCATGGCGGAAATTCATCGTCACCGCGCTTATGCCTTCGGCGTCTTCCTGTGGGTACCTTGTGGCGTAGGCGACGAGCAGGTCGTAGTCTTCGGTAGTGGCCTTGTATTCGATGGCGAGCCTCTTCGCGTCGGAAGCCGGGTTGATTCCCGCGTCGTAGGGCCAGTATGCTCTGAAACTGTAGCGCATCGCCATTTCCCACTTCCTTTTCGGCGTGTATGTCCAGCATTGCCGCGCATCGGCTCCGCTGCCTTCCGTTCCCCATCCGACTTCCTGTGCGGCCGTGCTGATGAACACATTCGACGGGCTGTCGCTCTCTTCAATTCTCTTGTGCCCGAAAATTCCGAACGGCCTTGTCCGCATCTCGGAGTCCGTGTCGGTGATTGAGTCGCCTGCTCCGGACTTCGTGGCAAGGCCCGTGAATGAAATGAACTCTCCTTCGTTCCCGGGAACGTCAATGGCGACAGCACGTTTGGAGCACCCGCCTGAAAGCAGAATGGATGAGACCGCGAGCAGCACCGCGATGCCGTGAAGCGCCGCTTTTGTATTCCATATATTCATGTTCATTGCCATAGAGCCTGCCTATTTCATTTCTATGTCGGAGTTGCCTCCTGTACTCCATCCGCCGACGGACGCGTCGAAGTCGATGTAGTTTTCCGCGCCGGTGGCGATGTAGACGTGATAGGTGATGTCGGTTCCCTCTCCCCAGCGGATGCGTTCGGTCGTGTTGCTGTACAGAAGTCCGGTCAGGTACTGGATGTCTTTTTTGCCTGAGGAGTCGTAACTGCCTTTCTTCCAGACTGCTATCGTGATCCTTGGAGTTCTTGTCAGTGTTCCGGATGTTGATGAGGTGAGCGGCTGCGGAATCATCATTGTCTTCGGGAACAGAGTCTTGCTTTCCGCTGCCGTGACTTCCAGGCCGTCCGGGGTGTCGGATGTCACGAACGAGACACTGTAATCGCTGATGCTTGAGGCAGCATATTCAACCCAGGAATTCGCCCTGAATGTCCCGCAGGTGTAGATGTCCTGCAGGGAGACGTTCTCGACGAACCATTTTGCGCCGTCTTCCGGAGCATAGTCGAGGGAAATCACGAAACTGACCCGGCACAGCGCGTGCCTGAACTGAATCTTGGCGCCGTAGCCAGAAAATGCCGTGCCGTCAGCCACGCTCCACGTGTTTGCGCTGTTGCCGGAAAGGTCGGTCGAGCGGGCCGTGAGCAGGTCGACGCATTTCTTGGACGAGGCAGCCCCTGCCGTGCCGTAGACTGCGTCCGCTCCGTAGCCGGGTGTCGGCTCGACGGTCCAGTTGCGGATGACGAGGCCACCGTTGTCCCGGTCAAGGCTGAATCGGCTGTCGTCTTTCAGGCAGTATGGCGCCCAGGAGAAGAATGTCAGTTGTCCGCCCTCGGGCCACCAGTAGGTCTGCCCCGATTCCCATGCTTTCCAGACCCCTCCGCCGCATGAAATCTTTTCATGCCCGATGTAGAGCACGGCCTCGTCGCTGTTGTCCCTCCAGGTCTTGTCGCGCGGAAGGTACCATGCGATGGTGCCGAAAGCCGAGTCCGCCGGGAATGTGGAGAATGTGGCGGCCTTGGTGCCCGTCTTCACAGGCGTGAGGCTGAAGCATATCTCAGTGGACGCTTCACCACCGTTCGCCCCGTCCGCCAGTTCGTTTCTGACGCAGCCGGTCGCGATGGCGGCTGCAGCGGCCGAGACGGCGACAACTGAAACGGCTGCCTGCCGAAAACGCCTTGCCGTGCGCTCCGTTGCTGGTATGCTTCCTGAAAATCTCATGCCTTTTCTGTTTTGGAACCCACGGGGAGTTTCACCTCCCGAGGGGTTGATGTTGCAGTTGGAAACTACTTGATTTCGATGTCTGTTGAAGCCACGTCTTCCCAGTCTTCGGTAGCCGGATCCCAAAGAACCTCATTGAGGCTGAAGTTGAGTCTGAAAATATACTTCTTTCCCATTTCCCAGGAGTCGAAGTAGTCCTTCACATTTATGATAGCCGTGCAGACATCATCTACAGCGTTGCCGTCAACGGTTGTAGTCACGGTGTATTTCACTTCGACCGTTGCAATCTTGTCGGCCTCGGTGACACCCTTGAAGTCCTGAGGAATATAGATGTAACGGTCTTCGTTTGCTTCAGGGACGGCAGTATATTCAGTCGAAGTTATGTCTAAACCGGTCTCAGTATAGATTTGTGTCGTCCTCGTTCCGCTTGCAAGAATATATTCCTCATTCTTTCCATCTGTTGCGCCGGTCTTGTTCGCATCCTGAGACTGGGCATAATTGGCCGCATGGCTGAGCTTGTTGAACTTGATTGAGTTCAGCGTGAACTTCTTGTCGGCATAGTCTTCGGCTTTCTTCACCTGGAACCCGACTCTGGAGAACTTGTGCTTGAAAAGCGTAGGCACACCTACACGAAAATAGGCCTTGTCTGTATTCTGGAACTGATCCTTGGCGATGTCCGCAACGAGGAAATCGGTGTTCTTATTTTCGTCCAGGTCAATCAAGGCAGTAATTCCATAGCAGTCAGTTGCATTTGCAATTGTCACGTGACTGTTGGATGTCCCCGTAACAAGGTCGAGGTTATCCTTGTTAAGCGAATAGGCGAAGAATGTCAGCTTACCTCCCTTTGGCCAGTAATACGTTTTTCCGGTCTCTTTCCATGTGTCGTCCGTCTGATGCGAAATCGTTGATTCTTTGATGTATAGCTGTGCATCTGAGAGATTGGCGTCCCAGTTCTTGCCGTTGGGGAGATAGTAGGCCCATGAAGCGAACACATTGTTTTCAGAGAACTCTTTCTGGTTGCTTGCCGGTGCCTTTGTCTTAGGCGCCACGTTGTAGGCGATTTCAGCGTTCTCATTTGAGAAGTCCGGAGTCACCTCGTTCTTGGAGCAGGCCGCAAGTGCTGCGGCTGCCGCGAAAAAGAAAATGTACTTTTTCATAATTGTTAAAAAATTAAAATTATTAAAATAAAAAATTGTTTTGTCAACCTGTTGTTTTTGCGGAATTTGCGGCATCCGCGCCACCGTTATATGTCAATGTCCCTGTGCTCCTCGTCCCAGTCGTCAATCTTCGGGTCGAAGGCTCCGCCGCTGCTCTTCGGGGGCTCGACCTTGATTGTCTCGTCAATGAGCAGCCAGTTGTGCCTGAGAGCGTTCTCGGTCTGGAACAAGTCCGTGATGTCGAAAGTCTTGCGGATAGTCTTCTTGTCGACTGTTGACACGTCGAAGGTTATCTGCAGATTGCCGCTTGCATTCGGGATGCGCCCGAAAGTGTTGAACACCGCGCACACTACAGCCTCGCCATTGTCCTCGCTTTTCTTGAGCGTGAACCACACGGATGCTTCAGGCTCGTTCACCTTAGTGTCCGTGGCTATGAGACTCGCCCCAGCCATCCCGGAGAGGACTGCCTGCGCCGAGTTCACCCACTCGATGCCGTCGACACGGACCTGAACATACCAGCTCTCCACGACCGAATGCGCGTCCGCCGAGATTGTCCAGGGGTCGTCGTGGTAGGGGATAACCTCAAGTTCCCGGCTCGCGACCTCAAGATGTTCCGGCTCCATCAGGATGTTCGGCTCTTCTCCGCCCTTGGTGCTGAAGCGAGTGAGGACATTGGACGGGGCCGGGTCAGTGAATGCACAGGCCTTGGCATAGTCGTGGTAATCCCTGAGTTTGGTCTCCTCCGTACCGAAGTCGTAGGCAAGCATCCTGTAGCTGCCCGGGCCGAGGTAGACCTCTCCGCTGACGACCCTGCGCCCGTCAGCCGCTGTGCTGACGTTCTGAAGGAAGTCTTCAGTGACGTATTTTCCCGTCGCCGCGTCGAAGAATATGACGTGCATCACCTCCGGCTCGATTTTCTGCACAGGAATCCTGTCGTTGTAGATGTCGCAGGTGACGTTCCGGATGCCGTCCGTGTTGACCGCGACCCTGACGGACGTTCTGTAGTCGGGTTCATCAAGAGGGCGGCGGTGGCAGGACGTTGCGATGAACACGGCACACAGCACCGCCACGGTAGCCCACAGGCTGCCAGAAGCCGCTCTCCATCGTATGTTTGTGTTCAATCTCATGTCCTTTTTCACTCCGTCCGTATAAACGGTCCGGCAACAATTATCTATCTTTTTCTGTTGTGCGAGTCCCTGCCTATAGGTATCACCAATGAAATCTTTGCCTTTGTCGGGCCGAACCACGAAATTTTGCCGACCTTCGACCTATCGCGCCAGAGATGTTCGTAGTCCTCGGACGGCTGATAGTGTCGGTAGTCGCTGTGGAGATAGCCTGCGGAGACGGAAAATTCCATATTCATCCACTTGCAGACCGGCATCGAGTAGCCGTAGGTCAGCCCGGCAGACCAGTATTCGCCCTGGTAGCAGAGTCTCGTGTCCCATTGGAAATCATATTTCCCCGACATTCCATAGACGCCGAGAAAATGCCCGCTGAGATAGTCCTTTTTGTCGTCTCTGATGAACCACCAGCGTGGCTCGAAGCCTATCGACAACAGCTGGAAGCAGTATTTCCTGTCATTCGGGCCCCATGACCACCAAGGGAAGACGTCCTCTACAGTTATCGAACAGCGGCGGCCGATCGGAAATTCCACCTCCGCGTTCACCGCAGTGACGGCGTCATAGAGCAGATTGGTCTTCACCGCCGGGTACCAATGCTTACGTGCCCTGTATTTCATCGGAGCGACGTCAATCCTCTCCGTTTCGATGAACTCGTTTGTGATTATATCTTCTTCCTCGGGGATATATTCTTCTTCACCGAAGTCGAATGTTTCGTCATCGAGGACATCGACGGGGAGCAGCGGCGCTGACGGGACATCGGGGCGGACGGATTCCCAGACGCATATCCATGTGGCCAGACGAAGTTCCGGCATAAGGTGTATCCTCATCCATTTCCAGCTTATGCCGCCGTCGAGCCGTTGCAGACGCCACTTTCTCGTGGCATCGGAGATTGTCCTGTCTTCGAGGATGGAGATTACTCTCTTTCTGTCCCAGCGGTGATAGCCCCTGTCGACGGCCTCGCGCAGACCGTCCCAGTTTTCGGCAACCGGGTGCAGCGAAATGTTCCGCATGTCAAGTTCTTTGCCTTTGGGGAGATTCTCCATGATGAAGCGCCTTGCTGCCCGTGCACGGGCCGATGCGAGAGCGGCGTTGTGCTCGTAGACTCCTTCTGGGGATGCGTAGGAATATATCGCGATGCTGTCTATTTTCTGTGAGAGCTGCAGATGGCTGACTATCTGATCGATGTTTTCGGAATTGTTGAGATAGCAGCGGTCGATGTCAACCTCGTCCCACCTGTAGTAGAGCCGATATGCGTGCGGTTGCCTGCCCGGAGCTTCGGAAACAAGTTCCGGGCTCCCGTGCGGCTCCCGATTCTGCGCGAGCGTCTCACCGGCACACAAAAACATCATGTTCGTCAATATCAGACAGACCCAATATCTCATAAAACACAACAACCAACTGCCGCCATTCCGGCGGAAAAATGCGCCTTTCTCTTTCCACGGCGCCTACACTCTCAAAAACATCAATCAGCAGCCCCTCATGTCCGAAACACCCCTGCCGGCCAGACAATGAGTCTGTCGGCTAAAATGTTTTCTGTCCGCTTGATTTTGCAGTACAAAGTTAATTACAAATTTTAATTTTTCGAAACATTTTCAGAAAAAGTGGCTGGGGGGGGGTGCGTAAATTTCTAATTTGAAACATATTGATACGTATTTTGAAACATATGCATGTTTTAATTTTTTAAAATTATACCTATTTATATATTATAAGAGGCACGGTTGCCCCGAATGCGGAGGCAGATTGTTGAATAATCGGACAAATTGACTAAATTTGACGCGCCTTCATTTTTCGGGCGCGTTTCGCCGAGGCGGACATGACGTGTGGGAAATAAGTTAAAGACATGATGAAATTATCAGATATGCTGGAATCCGCATGCCGGACCGGACGCCTTTGCCGCCGGTTCTTCCGTTCGGTCTGCCTTGCATTGCTGTTTGCGGTGCCGCCTGTGCTGGTCTCCTGCGGAGGCTATGACGCGAGGCTTAAGGACCTTGATGCGGTGATTGCCCGTCAGAACGAGTACCGGGACTCTGTGGAGCGGCGCATCGTGACGCTTGGACGGGTCTTCGAGTCTGCTCCGACTGACTCTCTCAAATGGGAAACCGCACGGAAAATCTGTCTCTGCAGCAATCACTACAGCCGCGACACGGTGTTCCGCTATCAGCATCTGATGGAGACACTCGCCTCGGATCCCCGTCAGGAGCTGTTGTCGCGTATGGCCAAGGTTCGCATCCTGCTTGACAAAAATGAGAACTCGCTTGCCGAACGAATGTTTCTCGACACGGACACTTCAGTTCTGAACGGAGGCCCGTTTCTCCGTGACTGGCTCAGCTGCCGGATGGTGCTGTACTCGGAACTCGCCTCGGATGCCGGCTCAGGAGCCGAGGCGGAGCACTGTGAAGGCATCGTCGAGCAGACACGCCGTCGCTACCTCGGCATCGACTCCACATCCTTTTATGCCCGGAGGGTGAAGGCCCAGCTGCTGCGTGACGCCGGGGAAACGCGGGCTGCGCTTGACGCCTTCGGACGTCTCTACGAAGAAGAGGAAGAACACCATTCAAAGGCATCGGCCGCCTACAGCATCGCGAAAATATACGAGACTGCCGGCGAGGAAGAACTCCGTTTCGACTGGCTTGTCCGCAGCGCGCAGCAGGACTTTATGGCGGCGGAGCGGGGCTACATGTCGCTTTACGAACTTGCTCTAATGCTCTACGACCGCCGGCAGTACAGCAAGTCCGAGCAGTACATCAGCCAGAACCTCATGGACGTGATTGCCGGCAACTTCAGCAAGCGGCTGCTCAACTCAGGAAAGGCCAAGCTCATCATCACGGAGGCTTCCCGCCGTGTCGAACGTGCCCGTTTCATCTGGCTTACGGCAGGCTCCGGATTCGTCTTTCTGCTTCTTGTCCTCATCTTCATCCTCTTTCAGCGCGGAATCCGTCTGCAGCGCGGCCTTGAGGAAACGAACAGGCAGCTCATCGACGCGAACAAAATCAAGAACGGCTATGTGTTCCGTTACATGGATCTTTCGCTCCACTACATAGACCGCATCGGTGAGACCCGCAACGAACTCCGCTCTCTCGGGAAGACGGAAGGCTTCGACGCCGTGATGAAGTCGCTGCGTTCTCCGTCAGCGATGTACGGAGAATACGAGGACTACTACCGCATCTTTGACGAGACTTTCCTCGGGCTCTATCCGGACTTTGTCGAAAAGGTCAACGAACTCCTCTCGGAAGACTGCCGCTTTGTCCTTGAGGACGGCAGGAGGCTCCCGAAGGAACTCCGCATACTGGCCGCCATCCGAATCGGCGTCACCGAGAGCGGAAAGATTGCCAAGTTCCTCAAGTGTTCGCCCAATACGGTCTACACCTACCGCACGCGTCTGAAACGCTCCGCTCTCTGCCCGAAGGATGAGTTTGAGGCGAGAATAGCGATGATATAAGGCGGAGGAGAAAATGCGGGGACTTGCTAAGCTTGGATTCGGATGTTTGTGGAACATGAACCATGGATATGAAAACGATGAACGATGAAAAAAAATCGACGGTGATTCTTCTTTCCGGAGGAATCGGGAGCGGGAAGTCGGCCGTGAGGCGGATTCTTGAAGGGATGGGCGTGCCTTGCTATGATGCGGATTCGGCGGTGAAAGATTTCTACCAAGTTCCGCCGGAGCGGACGGCGACGGCTTTCGGGGCGGAATCCCGGCCTGAGCGTCTTGGCTCGGGCGGATCGCAGAAGCCGTTTCTGCTGCCGGAGGTTGAATCCGCTCTCGGACAGGAGTTCCGCAGGGCGGACGGCCAATTTGACAACAAGGCGTTGGCGGCGGTGATTTTCAGCGATTCCGGCAAGCTCAAGACAGTTGAGAACATTGTCTTTCCGGCGCTTTTCGCTGATTTCGAGCGGTGGCGGAAGTCTTCGGATATGGCATCTGTGCCTGATAAGGCTTTGCCTGCCGAGGCGGAGTCCGTGAAAGGCGGCTCCGTAGGCATTCCTGGACTGACGGCACACGTGCCGGTCAAACCGACAAAGGCTCCGCTGTCAGCCGATGTTGTCGTCTTTGAATCCGCCACGGCCCTTGACAAGCCGGACTTTCCGAAAGTCTGGGACAAATGCCTCTGGGTCGACGCTCCCGAAGAAGTGCGGATTGAGCGCGTGATGGCCCGTGACCGCTGCACACGGGAACAGGTTCTGTCACGCCTCCTCCTTCAGTCCCCGCTTGAAGCCCATCGCAGCGAGATTGACGCGATAATCCTCAACGACTGCACCCTCCCGGAACTCTCCTCACGAGTCCGTTCGGTCTTGAATTGTATTATGCACCCTTTGAACCTATGTAAATAAATATCATTCCGAGAATTATCAGACTTAAATCCAATGCCTTGGCCTTGAGGTTCTTCTCCTTGAAGACGAGCCATCCGCAGAGGAAAGAGACGATGACGGCGCCGCGGCGGACGAGAGAGATTATTGCAATCATCGAATCCGGTTGAGCGAGCGCGGTGTAATAGACAAAGTCGGCGGCCGAGATTAGCACCGAGATTGCAGGAATGGCCCAGCTCCAGCGGAACGGGGTCGTCGAACGGCGCTTCGGGTACCACATCACCATCATTAGCATACCCATTATGATGCACTGGTAGAGATTGTACCATGTCTGCACGAAAATCGGCTCGAACCGTCGCATGATGAACTTGTCGTAGAGGCCGCTTGCAGCGCCGAGCAGAACTGAGACGCAGAGGCAGAACACCCAGCGGTCGTGCGCGAAGTCGATCGACTCTTTCTTGCTTGAGCGACCCAGCAGGAACACCGACACGATTGCAATCAGCACACCGGCCCACTGACACAGGTTCAGTCTCTCTCCGAAGAAAATCATCGCTCCGAGCAGCACGAGCACCGGCCGTGTGGCGTTTATCGGCCCGACAATCGTAATAGGAAGGTGCTTCAGTCCGAAATAGCCGAAAATCCACGACGACAGCACCAAAACAGCCTTCCCGAGAATGAAAAGATGCGCCTGCACCGGATTTTCGAGAGCCTCGTGTGCCGCAGTGATGTCGAAAATCCCTGCGCCGAACCATCCGAAACCTCCGATGCAGTCGATGAGGAACGGCAAGAAAATGACCGTCGAGAACAGCGTGTTGAGGAACAGCACCGGAATCACGGCATTGTCCCTGAGCGCCTCCTTTTTGGAGACATCGTAGAGTCCGAGCAGAAACGCCGAACAAAAAGCGAGCGAAAGCCAAAGCGGCATAATCATTCTATATTATTATGGTATATGTCGAAACCGGAATCTATTCTGTATGCGGTCAAACCGGAATCCCCTACATATTTCACATAATCCCCAAACCGTGCCGCAAAGATAATTCATATTCCTTTGCATTATCCCCAATTGTTCTTATTTTTGTGATTATTGAAGAACCTCAAAGATAGATTCTGAGAGATTTTGGATTTATTTTTGAGGATAGATTTCTTTTTGAAGAAGGAGTGTACTGGGCGTACACGACTGATGAAAAAAGGAGTCTTTTCGATAAGTGAGAGCAGAGCCAAGCTTGCTTGAGCTATGCCGAACGCAGAAAAGGGCGATGAAATCGAATATAGACCAAAAAGAAACCAAAATCATCATGATAAGACCGGCAAAAAGAACAGAAGTCGTGAAAGAGTATTACTTTTCGCGGAAAAATAAGGAACTCGCGGCATTGAACCAGTGGCGCGCGAAAAACGGGCAGAACCCGATAATCAGCCTCGGCATAGGCGCTCCCGACAGGATGCCTCCTGCCGCTGCAATTGAGGCTCTCTGTGATTATGCCCACAAGACAGATTCTCATGTCTACCAGAACTATAAGGGGCTCCCGGAACTTCGCGGGGCATTTGCTTCCTGGTACCGCCGCTACTACAACGTGGAACTTGACCCCGCTACGGAAATCCAGCCTTTGGCAGGCTCAAAGGAAGGCATCCTGCTTCTTGCCCTCGCGTTCATCGACAGGGGAGACAAGGTTCTTGTTCCGGATCCGGGCTATCCGACCTACACCTCGGCTCTCGAACTCGTCGAGGCTGAAATTCTCACCTACGACCTGCTTCCGGAAAACAACTGGTGCCCGGACTTTGAGGCGTTGGAACGTATGGACCTCGGCGGCGTGAAGATGATGTGGGTGAACTACCCGTCGATGCCGACCGGAAAGGCCGCCTCGGAGGAACTTTATAGGAAGATTGTGAAATTCGGTCTCGAACATGACATCCTCATAGTCAACGATAACCCATATAGTTTTGTGCTCACGGACAGGCCGCTCTCCATACTTGAAGTCCCGCGTGCAAAGGAATGCTGTATCGAGCTTAATTCCCTCAGCAAGGCTCACAATATGTCGGGCTGGAGAATAGGGATGGTCGCTGGGGCACAGGAACTTATTTCGGCCGTGCTCAAGGTAAAGTCCCAGATGGACTCGGGGATGTTCAAGCCTATGCAGATGGCTGCCGTTGCCGCTCTCTCGCAGGGCCCTGAATGGTTCGAGCAGCTGAACGCCGGCTACCGCGAGCGCAGGAAGATTGCCTGTGAAATCATGGATGTTCTCGGCGCCGAGTACCCTGCCGACGGCACCGGACTCTTTGTCTGGGGCCGCGTGCCTGAAGCCAGTCCGCTGCTCGGCAAGGCTGAGGAAACTGCGAAAACTGCCGCAGCCTGCGGCCTGAAGCTCAGCGCTCATGAGGACGGCGTCTCAAAGACGCATGGTGAACTCGTGTCCGACTACCTTCTCTACAGGACCGGTGTTTTCGTGACCCCCGGCTGCATCTTCGGCCGCAACGGGCGCGACTACATCCGCATCTCGCTCTGTGCCAATGCGGAAAGGCTCTCCGAGGCTTTGCGGCTCATCAAAGGTATATTGTAAGCGATGCTGCCTCTCGTTTTGCTGCGGGATGGGCGGATGAGGGCGCTTGTAAAAAAGGTGTAAGACTATATGACAATAGGAATAGTTGGACTTGGACTCATCGGAGGTTCGATGGCGATTGACCTGAGGCGCCGCGGCTTCGCGTCGGAGATTCTCGGCGTTGAGGCAGAGCCTGTGAATGCCTCGGCCGCGCTGAAGATAGGACTTGTCGACGAGATTGTGGATTTGGAACAGTGCATTGACAGAAGCGACATCGTCATCCTGTCGGTTCCGGTAGGTGCGGCAGTGAAAATGCTCCCGGAGGTTCTTGACCGTTTTGCTGAAATAGAAACGAAAAATGCCGCAGATGGCAGCGGCTTCGTTGTGAAATCCCCTGACGGGCAACGCAAGAAAATCGTCATTGATGTCTGCTCCACGAAGTCCGGTCTCGTGGATGCCGTGAAAAATCACCCTATGCGCAGGCGCTACGTCGCCACTCATCCGATGGCCGGAACGGAGTATTCCGGTCCATGGGCCGCTCAGCCGGGACTTTTTGACGGACGGGCATGCATCCTCTGCAACGGGGACGATTCGGACAGGGATGCCGTCGGGACGATAGAGAAACTGTACGACTGCCTGAACATGCGCCTTACTTCCATGGATGCCTCGGCGCACGATGTTCATACAGCGTATGTGTCTCATATATCACATGTTACTTCATTCGCTCTTGCCCTCACGGTTCTCGACAAGGAGAAGGATGAAAAGCATATATTCGACCTCGCGTCGGGAGGTTTTTCCTCGACGGTGCGTCTCGCGAAGAGCAACGCGGACATGTGGGTTCCGATCCTTTCGCAGAACCGCGACAACGTCCTGAAGGTCATGGACACGTATATTGAGAAAATGAATGAATTCCGCGACGCCATATCTTCCTCAGACGAGGGGAAAATACGCGAACTGATAGGCGAGGCGAACAGAATTAAGAGAATATTAAGATAAATTATATGGCAAAATCTCCTAAGCTCGAAATAACCCCGCTGAACGAATGGGGAATGTTCCATCTCCCGCCGCGCCCGTGCGTGATTGCCGGTCCCTGCAGCGCGGAGACGGAAGAACAGGTGATGACGACCGCCGCGCAGTTGAAGAAAATAGGGATAAATGTCTATCGTGCGGGTATATGGAAGCCTCGTACGCATCCCGGAAGTTTCGAGGGCGTCGGTGCGCAGGGCCTGAAGTGGATGCAGAGAGCAAAGCGCGAACTGGGTCTGAAGATAGCAACGGAGGTTGCAAGCGAGAAGCATGTGTTTGACTGTCTGAAATATGGCGTGGATCTCGTGTGGATCGGTGCGCGGACGACCGCCAACCCGTTCCTTGTCCAGGAAATAGCCGAGGCTCTCGCTGACACGGACATTCCCGTGCTCGTGAAGAATCCGGTGAACCCCGACCTTGACCTCTGGATTGGAGCCCTTGAGCGGCTGAACCGTGCCGGAATCCGAAAAATCGGGGTGATACACAGGGGATTTTCGACTTCCGAGAAAATCAAGTACCGCAACGACCCTCTCTGGCAGTACGTTGTGGAACTTCGCAGCCTCTGCCCGCAGCTTCCGTTCTTCTGTGACCCGAGCCACCTTGCCGGCAGCCGTGAATACATCACGGAAATCTCCCAACGTGCGATGGATCTCGGGCTTGAGGGACTTATGGTCGAGAGTCACTGCGACCCGTCGGTGGCACTGAGCGACGCAAAGCAGCAGCTCACCCCGGCAGCGCTTGCTGACATGCTTGAAAATCAGCTGGTAGTGCGCGATGCCGACACCTCGGACTCCGCCTATAAGGAGACCATCAGCCAGCTTCGCGCGAAGATTGACGTAATCGATGAGAACCTCATCCACACCCTTGCCCAGCGCATGGAAATCAGCCGCAGGATAGGTCAGAGCAAGCGCGAGAACAACATCGCCATCCTCCAGACCGGCCGTTGGGAAGCCGTCCTCGCCGACGTGTGCGCCAAAGGCCAAGAGCGCGGCCTCGACGAGGAGTTCATCAAGACCGTCTTCAACGCTATCCATGAAGCGAGCATAAAGGCGCAGGAATAAAAAATATTTTTGATATTTCATAGTATTTATGTAAATTCGCCATCCGAAGACTTGACCATCTTTTTCGGAAGATATGATATGTTGAACCCTATCACGACCGTTTTCTGTTATACGGCGGTGTCCGGAAGGTAAGAGTCCCCCATCCTTCCTGAGGCACTCATAATGAAATTAACCAATAGGGGGGGGCAAAGACTGCAACATTATGGAAAAATTAAAATCCGGCGTCATCCTCACGGAGGGCGAAACTCTCGTGGCTGAACTCGAAGCTGAACTTTGGGCAACCAGCGCAAATCCTATTGCAAAGTTAGTGGGGCAGGTGGTGAAATTCATCAACCTTATCCTTGGAAACAAGCGTAAAGGCTATGTCGTCATCACTAACAAGCGTGTCATTGAGGTCATCCAGTTTACGGCACTTTGGGTGCTGAATGCGGGCAAGAATGTGAAATATGTGCTGCCGAGCAGCGTCAAGGAGGTCGGATATACAAAGGAAGGCACTTTCCTCGGCTGTTTCTGCCAGGCCTATAGTCTCTATTATGATGCTTTCACCCAGCGTACCTCAGTTCTTCTTTCTACCTCCGATGAGTCTGAGGCACAGAAGATTGTGGACGCGTTCTATAAGGCGATATCCGCCGCGCAGTAGTAGTATTTTGGCGGAAATGGCTGAACCCGGAATATCTACGGTTCCAAGGTTTCTCTTTCTGAACACATACGCCATTCTCCTCTTTATAGGGGGGATTGGCCTTGTGTCGGTGTCATTCGTTTGTTTTAGCTGGTGGATATGCGCCCTTTGTGTAATCCCCGGCCTTTTCTGCTGCAACCGTTCGCTCAGGATTTTCCGGTCATGGAAGGAAAAGAAACGGAAATATTCCATTCTTATGCGCCGCAACACACCGAGGCTTGTGCCTTCCAGTTTCAAGGACTATCTTCAGGCTCCATGCGGAAGGCTTCTTGCCATCCTTGTTTTGAGAGATCTCGGACGTGGCGGCGAATATCCTCGTCTGCTGAAGCAGTTCCGCGAGCCTCTTGCGGCCCGTATGAGGAGATCCTGCCATAAGCAGCAGACTGTCGTGAAGATTTATGAACTTTAGGCATGATAATTTTTCTGTCCGTACTCGTGTCCGTATTATCCGCCGGCCTCTGCTTTCTGACGGTCCACTTTTTTATAAACAGGATTGAAGAGCGTCAAACCCGCATGATGCTTATAATCGCAGTCAGCCTCATAACAGCTGTGATCATGCTCATTTCCACCGGAATCGTCTTTATCCCTAAGGCGGCCTCGAACTCGTTGAGGGGTGGGATTGAACATCTTGAGAACAGGTTTGAATCCATGTATCCGGGCATAGGGAGTGAAGTTCTCGACAAGGAGGAGCTCCGCGAAATTGCCGAGCAGGGCAGGGGGCTGCGAGGCACAATCGCAAGAAACTGCGGCGGTGGCATCATTGCCGCCTATGTTTCCACGAACTATTTTTTGACGGCGTTGGAACTCTTCGCCGAGAGTACGGAATCCCATCTCGATGAATTTGACAGGTCCGGTCAGGCGTTCACGCTTCATAATATCCTGAGTTATACGGAGGCTCAGTTGCAGAACGCGATAAGGGGAGCCGTTTTCTGGACCTTGCTCATACTTCTTGGCGCGTCGGTTCTGGTGAACGCTGCCGTCAGTCTCTTTTCTGCGGCCATTTTTAAAAAATGGCTGGACTGAACTTTATGTCGAAATCCCCAAATGTTTTCGGGCATTTGTGTGCAAAATCCCCAAATGTTCTATGGGAGCATCATAACCCGTTAATCAGCCCCGCGAAGACGGCGCGCTCGTCATCGGAGAGAAACTGGGCGCGGATTGGCATGTAGAACATCCTTTGGCGCAGATCCTCGGGGACGTCCCGGCAGTCCCGGATGCGTTGGTAATCCTTCTCCGTGGTGATTATCAGTGATGTTGGGTGTGCGGAGGCAATGGCGCGGATGGACGAGATGTCCGATTTCGTGAACTTGTGGTGGTCTCCGAACTTGAGGTGTCCGACAAGCCTGTAGCTCAGGCGGAGCTGCTCCGAGAACGGAGTGTCATCCGCAATGCCGCTGAACATCACCGCCATCTTGGAGTAGAGGTAGCGGCTGTTGCCTTCGGGAAACACGGGCCGGGCCTCGTCGTAGCCGATTTTTGTGAAGAACAGATACTGCTTGCGCCCGTTGTCGCAGCGCCATCCGAAACAGTCCTTCTGGTTATATCTCTCGATTCCGAGCGACAGCGCCCACTTGTCCATCTCCCACGGATTCATCTCCCACGGGCATTTCGACACCACGAGCGCGTCGGCCTCGGCCACTCTCTCCGGCAGATCCCTGAGCCTCCCTAACGGCAACAGGCTGTCCTTGAACGTCGGCCTGTTGTAGTCCACGAGCACAATCGACAGGTTCGGTCTCAATGCCCTGAACTGGAAGCAGTCGTCCAAGACCAGCACATCTGCTCTCGTGATTTCCTTTGCCCTGCATTTGCGCGACTTCTTGCTCTCCAGAAAGGCCTTCGGGTCTCCCAGAATCCTGCATCCCTCGACCCTGTCCTTGTCAACGGCCACAGTGATGCCGGGAAACTTCTTCTTAATCTGGAGAGGCTCGTCTCCGAAATCCCTCGCCGAACCGTCGGCCTCCACAATCTGAAACCCTTTCAGCCTGCGTCTGTAGCCTCTCGACAGCACCGCCACATTCTTTCCGTCCCACTTCTTGCTGCGGAGCAACATTCTGATAATCAGTTCGGTGTGCGGCGTCTTTCCCGTTCCACCAACCGTGATGTTGCCTATCCCTATTGACGGGACCTCGCTCCCGTGAACCTTGCGGAGTCCGTGGTCGTAGAGAAAATGACGTGTCTTGAGAGTCAGATAATATGGAAAAAGAAGAATCCTGTCAATCATATTTGTCTTTTCGGTTATATGTTTTCGTCGTAGACTGATGAAGCCTCCGGCGAGCACTCGCCCCATCGCTGTGCCACATAGTCGAGTGTGGCGTAAATCTGCGGTATGTCATAAAGCGTCACAAGACGGAGCCTCGTCTCCTTGAACTCCGGGAGTCCCTTGAAATAACATGAGAGATGCCGACGCATCTCTATGACCCCGACATGTTCTCCCTTGATTTCTATCGACTTGGCGAGGTGGCGCTTCGCGAGTTCCACCCTTTCGGCGACACTCATCGGAGGGAGAAGTTCCCCCGTTTGGAGATAGTGTTTTATTTCCCTGAATATCCACGGATGTCCGAAAGTCGCGCGTCCTATCATAATCCCGTCCACTCCATAGCGGTCAAACGCATTCTTGGCGTCCTGCGGCGTCCTAATATCCCCGTTACCTATAATGGGTATATGCATCCTCGGATTGTTCTTCACCTGCCCTATCAGAGTCCAGTCCGCCTCGCCCTTGTACATCTGGCAGCGCGTGCGCCCGTGAATCGTAAGTGCCTGTATTCCCGTGTCCTGAAGTCTCTCCGCGAGTTCGACGATAATCTTCGAGTCCTCGTCCCATCCAAGGCGTGTCTTCACTGTAACTGGCTTTTTCACCGCATCCACGACCCTACGCGTGATGTCCACCATCTTGTCAGGCTCGCGCATCATCCCGCTTCCTGCCCCGCGCCGCGCAATCTTGCTCACCGGACATCCGAAGTTTATGTCTATGACGTCGGCACCATGTGTCTCCACGAGCTCCGTCGCCCTGTCCGCCATCACAGCAGCATCGACCATCGCCTCGGGAATGCTTCCGTAAATCTGTATGCCAATCGGCGCCTCGAAGTCGTAGGTCTTCAGCTTTTCAAGCGATTTCCGCGCGTCGCGTATCAGTCCGTCCGAGGATATGAATTCAGTGTACATCATGTCCGCCCCGTATTCCTTGCACACCCACCGGAACGACGGATCCGTCACATCCTCCATCGGCGCAAGGAACAGAGGCTGCTCCCCCAAATCTATATTCTCTCCAATTTTCATTGTTATCCAAAAATCTTCCAAAGTTAATACATTTTGCCGGAATGTCGCCCGGCAATCGTGCCGGCTTGCTATAAGGCCTGAAAATAGCACGAATTTTGTTGCTTATCGCGGCTCATTTTATTGATTATGGCAAAGATTTCTACAGTGGGAGTGCTCACCTCCGGCGGAGACGCTCCCGGAATGAATGCGGCTGTAAGGGCCGTGACAAGGGCTTCTATCTACAACGGATGGAAAGTCATGGGTATATACAGGGGTTATGAGGGTCTTATCAACAACGAAATTACGGAGTTTACCTCGCAGTCTGTCAGCAACACCATACAGCGCGGCGGAACAATTCTCAAGACCGCGCGTTCCGAGGCATTTATGACTCCCGAAGGCCGAAAAATCGCATACGACAACATGAAGGCGGCCGGCATTGATGCCCTTATTATAATAGGAGGAAACGGCTCGCTTGCCGGCGCGCAGGTCTTCGCGAAGGAGTTTGACGTTCCGTGCATCGGGCTTCCGGGAACGATTGACAACGACCTCTATGGCACGGACTACACGATAGGATACGACACGGCGCTCAACACTATAGTCGAATGCGTCGACAAAATTCGCGACACCGCGACTTCGCACGACCGCATCTTCTTCATCGAGGTCATGGGGCGTGACGCCGGTTTCCTCGCGCAGAACAGCGCGATTGCCTCGGGGGCCGAGGCCGCCATCATCCCGGAGGATCAGACCGACGTCGACCAGCTGGAGCAGTTCATCAGCAGGGGATTCCGCAAGAGCAAGAACAGTTCGATTGTCATTGTCTCCGAGAGCAAGAAGGACGGCGGGGCAATGCACTATGCCGAGAGAATCAGGACAGAGTATCCTCAGTACGACGTGCGCGTGACCATACTCGGCCATCTCCAGAGGGGAGGCACCCCGAGCGCGTTCGACCGCATTCTCGCGAGCCGGCTGGGCGTTGCGGCGATTGACGCCCTGAACGACGGGCAGCGCAACGTGATGGTCGGCATCTCCAACGACAAGATTGTCTATGTTCCGTTCAACAAGGCCATCAAGATTGACAAGCCGATTGACCGCGAACTCATTAACGTGCTTCATGTCTTGTCGATATAAATTGACAAGACATGAAATGGTCTTTTAACCCCAGTCGCTGACGCGACAGCCCCTATTAGGGGCATGCCGACTTCACTTCGTTACGTCGGGCGACTCCGGTCTTCCGTTTCACTCCATCCCTCCATCGCGGCGGCTGATGCCGCCTTGTCGCGTGAATTTCAGGTGTTGACTTGCTCTGTAAATGGAGGAAGTCAACATTTATTTTGTCAGGAAATAAAAAATTACTACCTTTGCAGCCCCTATGTGGTATAGGGACGCAACTAAAGTATTAAGTATTAACCATTAACAATCAAGATGGACACACAAAGTTACAAAACTGTATCGCTGAAAGCCGGCGATATCAAGAAAGAGTGGTTTGTGATTGATGCTACCGACTTGGTGCTCGGCCGTCTTGCCTCAAGGGTTGCCCTTATCCTCCGCGGTAAGAACAAGCCTTCGTTCACCCCGAACCTTGACTGTGGTGACAACGTCATCATCGTCAACGCCGACAAGGTGAGACTCACGGGCAAGAAGATGACCGACAGGGTGTATGTCCGCTACACCGGTAACCCCGGCGGCCAGCGCTTCACCACACCTGCCGAAATCCTCAGGAAGAGGCCTACAGAGCTTATGAGGATGGCTGTCAAGGGTATGCTCCCGAAGAATCGTCTCGGCAGCAAGATCATCAACAACCTCTACCTCTACGCTGGTCCTGAGCATCCGCATCAGGCACAGAACCCTAAAGAAATTAAGTTAAACGAAATTTAAGCAGAGTCAATGAAAGTAGTAAACGCCCTTGGAAGACGTAAATCAGCAGTTGCTCGCGTTTATGTTTCAGCAGGAAAAGGCAATGTGACAATCAACGGCCGTGAACTCGACAACTATTTCTGCGAGGACTCACTCCGCTACATCGTCAACCAGCCTTTTGCTGTCACCGGCACTGAAGGCCAGTTCGACGTCAAGATCAACCTTGACGGCGGCGGAATCAAAGGTCAGGCTGAGGCTGCACGTCTCGGCATTTCCCGCGCCCTTTGCGAGATTGACCGTGAGGCATACCGCCCGGCCCTCAAGTCCGCAGGCTTCCTTACACGTGACGCCCGTGAGGTTGAGCGTAAGAAGCCGGGTCAGCCTGGTGCACGTAGACGCTTCCAGTTCAGCAAACGTTAATCGTCACTGCCAGATTTACTTGAAAGCACAGTCCGGTTCCAAATCTCAGGACTCCGACGTGGGATGCGAATCCCGGCGGGCTGCCTGAAGATTGCCTGGCTGCGGAAATTTCGGAGACCGGCAAGGCCGCTGCTTCCGGAATGAAGAAAAGAGCCTCCTTCAGGCAAGGCATGCCGAAGAGAGGAAAGTAAAAACAAAGAAAAAATTAAAACAATGCCAAGATCAAATTTCCAGGAATTGCTTGATGCGGGTGTTCATTTCGGACACCTGGCGAGAAAGTGGAATCCTAAGATGGCCCCATACATTTTCGACCAGAAGAACGGAATCCACATCATCGACCTGCACAAGACTATAGTAAAGATTGACGAGGCTGCGGATGTACTCAAACAGCTTGCACGTTCAGGCCGCAAGGTACTTTTCGTTGCCACGAAGAAGCAGGCAAAGGACATCGTTTCCGAGAAGGCCGCTTCCGTCAACATGCCATACGTGACAGAGCGTTGGGCCGGCGGTATGCTTACCAACTTCCCTACCATCCGTAAGGCAGTCAAGAAGATGAACACCATCGACAAGATGATTGAAGATGGAACGTTCGACACACTCGCAAAGCGCGAGCGTCTCCAGATTACCCGTCAGCGCGCAAAGCTTGAGAAGAACCTCGGTTCAATCAAGGATCTCAGCCGCCTTCCTTCCGCACTTTTCGTAGTGGACGTACAGAAAGAGATGAATGCCGTTAAAGAGGCAAACCGTCTCAACATTCCGGTTATCGCTATGGTTGATACTTGTTGCGATCCTACTCCGATTGATTATGTGATTCCGGCCAATGACGATGCCGCAAAGTCAATTTCCTACATCATGGACGTGCTTTGCAAGGCCATCAACGAGGGACTGAACGAAAGGAAACTCGAGAAGGAAAAGGAAGCTCCAGAAGTTGCTGACGACAAGCAGGTGGCTGGAAAGAAGCTCCGTTCCCGCAAGGGCGCGAAAGCTGAGGATTCCGCAGAGGAGACAGCTCCGGTAGCCGAGGCTCCGGCCGAGGAGGCCGCTCCTGCACAGGAGGAAACTCCTAAGGCGGAAGAGGCTCCGGTTGAGGAGGCTCCGAAGGCTGACGCCGAATAATTTGCGAAAAAACATTAACATCTAAAATTCAAGACAATGGATATCAAAGCAGCTGACGTAATGAAATTGCGTCAAATGACCGGTGCCGGAATGATGGACTGCAAGAAGGCTCTCATCGAGGCTGAAGGCGACTACAACCGCGCACAGGAAATCATCCGTGAGAAAGGCAAGCTCGTTGCTGCAAAGCGTGCGGACAGGGAAACCACCGAAGGCGCTGTCCTCACCCGCATCGACGGAGACAAGGCCATACTCGTATGCCTTGGATGCGAGACTGACTTCGTGTCAAAGAACGCTGAGTTCCAAGCTCTTGCAAACGCCATCGCAGATGCTGCCATCGCGGCTTTCCCTGCGGACGCAGAAGCTCTCAAGAGCGTTGTCCTCGCTGACGGAAGGACCGTTGAGGCCGCCGTTACTGAGCAGACAGGCAAGACCGGTGAGAAGCATGTCGTTGCCTACTATGCGACAATCAGCGCTCCGTTCTCCGCAGCATACGTTCACCACAACGGCAAGGTGGCTTCAGTGGTCGGCTTCAGCAAGGCGGTTGATCCTGAAATCGCAAGGGGCATCGCAATTCAGGTTGCCACGATGAACCCTGTTTCAGTTTCCGAGAAGGACTGCCCGGCCGAGGTCGTTGCCAAGGAGATGCAGCTCTATAAGGAGCAGATGAAGGAAGACCCGAAAATGGCCGGAAAGCCGGAGGCTATGCTTGAGCAGATTGCGAAGGGCAAGCTCGGCAAGTTCTTCAAGGAGAACACTCTCCTCGACCAGGCCTACCAGATGGGCGACGGCAAGGAAGCCGTTAAGGATGTCCTCGCCAAGGCTGACAAGGAGGCACAGGTGCTTACATTCAAGCGTTTCTCCCTCAGCGACTAAATAGAAATCGAATAAAAAGCGGATTACTGCGTTGCCCGTCTTGCTAAAATCCTCACAACCATAAGGTTGCTGCGGTTTTACGTTCGCTGATGCGACCTTTTCTCGCCACGGCAGTCTCAAGTAGACTTGGACTGCACAGATGGCTTAACGAAAAGCTTCACCGGACGCCTTGTACTCCATCTTTTTATTCAATTTCATATTCAAGTTTTATAATTAGCAGGTTCTGAAGTTTCTGTCTTCGGAACCTGTTTTTTCGTTTTTGAAACATTCCGAGCCTTTAAAAAGTGAAAAAAAAGTTGGCGGCGGGGGGATAAATTGCCTATATTTGCGGAACTATAGGAAATTAACCTGCAAACTTAAAAAATAATCATAACAATGAAGACGTTGAAATCCTATGCCGCGAGTGCCTTGGCAACGGCTCTGGCACTTCCCTTGGTCTTGTCCTGCGCCAAGGAACCTGTGGAAAACCTCATTCCGGCACACCCTGCCGTTGAAACAGTAACCCTTCACCTCTCGGCTCCGGGAACCAAGACTTCTCTCAAGGACGACAAGACCGTCCTCTGGTCAGAGGGCGACAAAGTCGTGATAAACCATACAGTTTATGCTGTTGCCATTGACCCCGAAAACCCGGCAGTCGCGACAGTCGAAAACGTGGAAAAGGCGGACGAGTACTATGCTGTTTATGTGAAAGGTGCCGAGTCCGGAACAGAGGAAGATTTCGGGCCTCAGTATGATTTCTATGAGGATGGCGGTGTCAATTGGTACAGTGTGTATCTATATCCGTACCAGCATTATTTTACAGATACATTCGCACCGTTTACTAACCCTATGGTTGGCTATAGCACAGGCACGGATATCAAATTTTATAACCTCGGTTCCGTTGTCAAGGTTGGACTTACTGGAAATGGCGAGGCGATATCACGCGTTATTCTGAAAGCCAATGGTGGGCAGGCGATAAGCGGTCTGCTGAAATTATCCGAGGAGCAGATTCGCACGGGAAATTATCCTGGAGCTGTTTTCGACGAAAAATATAACAATTATATGCGCAGTTTTGTACGGTTGACATGTGATGCGCAGCAGTCGGCCGTCCTTTCCTCTACTCCGACCTGGTTCTATTTTGTCACAGCGCCATTCACTGACGAGGCAGGAATCAGCATAGTTGCCGAAGACACTGCTGGTAATGTGTTTGCTCGTACAAAGACAGATGCGTTCTCCGTAGAACGGAGCGAGGTTAAGGAAATGGAGCCTCTTGAGTATAAGGCCTCTAAGAAGATAGATTTGACGGCAGGCGAACCTTCTCCTGTTTCAATTTCGGTTAATGCTTCAACTGAAGAAGGCGTTTCTGTGCGTTATGTCGCCGTGTTCTCTTCCGCGTGGGAAGAATTTCGTAATAACGGTTGGGAGGAGCAGGAACTTGCTTCGGCATTATTGAATGCAACAATGAACCAAACTCACGACGGTGGCGATTTCGTGATGAATTTTGGGACGGCGAGAAACACTACGGGAAATATGGTGGCGATTGCGGCCGAGACTTCATATAAAGTTATTGCCCAATATTGTTCAGGTGGTGAGGGGGTCGGAACGTGTGCCATTCTTGACGTCACTACATCAGCGGCTACTGGCCCGGCACCGGCTCTGGACGTTGCCATAGAATCGATTACTTACAATGAGATTCATGCAAGGCTCACATCCGATGCTCCGAACGTTTCCGTATGGCTCTTCACGAAAGAAGCGTATGATTCCATGGGCAAGAGCGATTCTGAAATCATGAAGGAATATGGAAAGCCTTTGGACGCAGAACAGATTGCACAGGCGAATGCCGAAGGATGTGAATGGAATTGGTGGAATCGTTCACCGCTCACGGACTATGTTATACTTGTCGTCGCGACATCTTCAACGGGTATGGAAACAATCGTCAGGAAGGACGTCACTACTGACTGCTATATATTCAATCCGGAAACTACCGTGCTTGAGACTGTTTCGGAGTCTGGCATGGTCGAGACTGACTTGTTCTGGGCATTTAATAAGATTTCCCCGGCTCTTGCAGCTATGACTTTCAGCAATCTGACGATAAAGAAAGTCCCGGGAATGGATGTATTTGTCATTGAGAATCTTTTCAAGGGAAACTCTGAACTGCAGAACGTTTCTTTCGTGGACAAACAAGGCGACTATATGACAATAATTGATGCCCGTGACGCTTCGGCCGTTGATATACTTTACGAAATGAATGATATGGGAATATATAATACTCTCTATAATGGGTTCGCATCTCCCCTTCGTTTCGGATGCTACGCTACGCTTAACACCTCGGCTTCCAAGGATGATTTTCCATTAGGCCTATATGACAAGGCGATAGGAAAAATAGAATTCAGTAGTTCCCTTGTTATTGGCGACGGAGAGGATGGACTGTATGGGCCATATAGTTTTGTCTTGACCATATCGGCTAATAATTCCGCCCTCTCAATCGAAGACTTCTCGAAAACTCACACCAACTGGTAATGTTCGGCAAAATTTGTAACTTTGTTCCCATCAGACAATAATACTGACGAACAATGAGAAGATTACCTTTATATCTCGTTTTGGCCGCGGTCATCGTTTTGGGACTGCCATCATGCGAGCCAGAAATACTCCCGGGGAGCGTCAATACTGAAAAACCTGGCGGGGACGAGGGCGGCGAGGACAATCCAGACCCCGATCCAGACCCAGACCCAGACCCGGATCCCAATCCAGACCCCGATCCGGAACCGGACCCCGAACCGGATCCCGAACCGGTCTTGAAAGACTACATCGAGCGTCCTCGGACGGTAAAGGCGAGTGCCGACTACAAATATGTCGATCATCGCGGTACGACCTACGAGACAAAAAAGGAAGTTCGCAACTACGAGGCCTGCTACGACATCCGCCGTCACAATCCGATGTGGGTGGCTTACCCTTGTCACGAAATATATTGGGAAGGAGGCTACACCCGTCCGAAGCCAGACCCTTGGCGTCCCGACCCAGCCTTCGGAGAAGGGGAACAATCCATAATATATGCTTCCGATTGGGCAGATTGGCCATGGGGGACTGTAAGTAAGGATGACTTGAAGAGTCCGAGTGACAAGTATCAGTATTGGTCCGGAGTGCCTACAGGTAAATATACGACAAGGGGGCATCTCATGCGCTCTGCAGAACGTGGAGCCGGTTCTTGGAACAAATTGTTTGAACTGAACGAACAGACATTCTATCCGACGAATATAGCACCGGAGCTGTATGAGAATGTTGATGTGGATGGCGACAGCCATTGGGGTATGATAGAAAATATACTTCCGAATAAATGGAGGTGTGATGATACTGTGTATGTTGTTGTTGGGTGTTGGTATGATAATGATGAATGGAAGCTCTTCGATGCGGTGTCAGGACGCGATAAGTCAGAAAAGTCTAAGGAATGTGTGATGCCTAAGGCTCGCTATAAGATAGTCTTACGAACAAAAAACGGCAAAACCGGGAAGCCTATATGGCAGTGTTCTGCAAACGAAGTGATGGCAATAGGCTTCTGGTTTCCACAGAGTTGGACAGGTGAGACGAAGACAACCCTCCCTCCGCTCGCCGACTACATTTATTCCGTCTCCGAGATCGAGAAGAAAATCGGCAATGAGTTCAGCTTCTTTCCGCTGGCTCCGGAGGGCGTGAAGGACAGCTACAGCATCAGCGACTGGCCCGGACTCGCCGCCATTGCCGGCACGAAGACATCGCCGAGCGGCATGACCATAGAAGACTTTACTTCCGGAGGCACCGTTTCATGGTAAAATTTTTTGTATCTTTGAAAGATTTTTGAACGGTAATAAAAAACTGAAGCTATGGATCTTTGGCTTATCTGGATGTTGGCGGCTCTGCTGCTGTTTCTTGTGGAAATTTTCACTCCCGGCTTTGCGGCGGCCTGCCTTTCGATAGGTTGTCTTTTCAGCTGTGTGCTGGCTGCGATTGCGCCGGATACGTTGAACTGGCAGATTGGGCTGTTCGTTGTCGGCTCTCTGCTTTCATTCATCTTTGTGCGTCCGTTTGCTCTGAAGGTCCTTTCGAGACGGGCTGAACGCAAGGGCGGCTACAAGTCCAATATGGAAAGTCTCATCGGACGCGAGGCGACTGTGATTGAGATGATTCCGGCAGAGGATGTGGGGCGCGTGAAGATTGACGGGGACGAATGGCAGGCTGTGCTCGCGCGGGAGGATGACAACGAGCCGAGGCAGGATGTGCCGGTCGGCGCAAAGGTCATCATCGTTTCCTACGACAGCATAATCCTGACTGTCAGGACAAAGAAGGCGGAGTCCGCGGATTAGGGTTTATCCTCACGACGATTTCGCATGACTTCGGTGATATGCACGAAATTACGAAAATACACATAATTAAAATTTACGGAATATGTTGTCAGCCGGAACAATCGTTCTCATTGTAATCGCGGCCATCGTCGTGATTTACATCCTTCGGGGTATAAAGATTATCCCGCAGTCGGAAACCCGCGTCGTCGAGAGGCTCGGAAAGTTTGACCGCGTGCTCAGCCCGGGAATCCAGATTATCTGGCCTATCATCGACAAGGCCAAGGTCGTGACTTCGCGCAAGGTCGTGACTTCGGCGTTTGGGGGAGAGCCTATCGTTAAGATGACAAATTCTTCTGTGATTGACCTCCGCGAGCAGGTCTATGACTTTCCGAAGCAGACGGTGATTACAAAGGATAATGTCAGCACGCAGATAAATGCGCTGCTTTATTTCCAGATTGTCGACGCGAAGAAGTCCGTCTATGAGATTGACAACCTACCTAACGCAATCGAGAAGCTCACTCAGACGACCCTTCGTAACGTCATCGGCGAGCTTGAACTGGACGAGACGCTAACGTCCCGCGACACCATCAACTCGAAGCTTCGTGCCGTGCTTGACGATGCCACGAACAAGTGGGGCGTGAAGGTGAACCGCGTTGAACTTCAGGATATTACTCCGCCGGACAGCGTGCGCGAGTCAATGGAGATGCAGATGCAGGCCGAGCGTATGAGGCGTGCGGAGATTCTCCGTGCCGAGGGCGAGAAGAAGTCGGCGATTCTCAAGTCCGAGGGTGACAAGGCTTCCGAAATCAACAATGCCGAGGCCGAGAAGACCGCGCAGATTCTCCGTGCCGAGGGTGAGGCGAAGGCCAAGGTGCTTCAGGCTGAGGCCGAGGCCAATGCAATCAGGCTCGTTGCCGAGGCGGTCACTTCCGCGAAAACCGACCCTGCCGCCTATATGCTGGCAGTCAAGTACATCGATACTCTAAAGGAGATGGTCAGCGGCAAGGACAACAAGACTGTCTATCTGCCTTACGAGGCTTCCAATATGCTTTCTTCGCTGGGCAGCATCAAAGATATTTTCAGTAAATAATTTTACTAAGAAACAAAGCGGTGCCGGGGACAGACTCTCCGGCATCGCTTCGTTTTCCGGAGGCTATGAGGGAGGCGACGGAATCCGCGCTGCGACGTCCGCGTCCGACGTCGACGAGGGTGCCCACGATGGCTCTGACCATATTGCGGAGGAAGCGGTTCGCCTCAATCGTGAAGACGAGATAGTTCCCGTCGTCGGGGAAGCCGAGCTGTGCCACGTGACCGGGGGCGTAGCGTGCCCATTCCGCCCGGAGCACGTTGCAGACGCTTGTTGCATTGCCTCCCCCGACCTTCTCGAAGCAGCTGAAGTCGTGCTCTCCGAGCAGCAGAGTCGCCGCCCTGTTCATCTGGTCGACATCGAGCGGCCACGGGCATCTCCATGAGAAGCCTTCGGCGAACGGATCCTTTGCGCTGTGGAGAAAATAGCGGTAAACTCTCGACTTCGCGGAAAACCTTGAATTAAAGGGATATTCACCGGATGTCATGAACCCGCATTCGCCCTCGGCGCAGATGTCGTGGACTACGATTTCCTTTCTTGTGATGGCATTTATTTTGTATAAGAAATCTTGCTTTGTCAGATGGAGTGGCTCCGGAGTTTCAAAGTCGCAGACATAGTTCACGGCGTTGACTCCGGTGTCGGTTCTTCCGGCTCCGGTCGTCTGTACTGGAGTCCTGAAAAGAATCCCGAGAGCCCTGTCAAGTTCTCCCTGGACAGTCACGGCGTTGTTCTGAACCTGCCAGCCGCTCAGCCCGGCTCCTCTATATGATAAGGTAAGTATATAGTGCATGTTTTCAATTTTGTGCAAAGATATGCAAAGTTTTGGAAGAGGGAGCATACCGGGCGTATGTGACCGATGAGAAGACGAACCTTTTCGATAAGTGAGAGCAGAGCCAAGCTTGCTTGAGCTATGTCGAACGCAGAAAAGTGGCGATGAAATCGAATGTAGACCAAAAAGATATTAAAAAACAAATAGATATGGATAGTGTAAACATTAAGGAACTGAACGACCGCATCCAGAGGGAAAGTTCATTCGTTGACATTCTCTCGATGGAGATGAACAAGGTCATCGTGGGGCAGAAACAGCTCGTCGAGAACCTTCTCATCGGACTTCTCGCAAACGGGCACATACTTCTTGAAGGTGTCCCTGGATTGGCCAAGACTTTGGCAATCAATACTCTCGCTTCTGCCGTGGACGCGAAGTTCAGCCGAATCCAGTTCACTCCTGACCTGCTCCCTGCGGATGTGCTCGGAACAATGATATATTCGCAGAAGTCAGAGCAGTTCCAGATTCGCAAAGGCCCGATTTTCGCGAATTTCGTGCTTGCGGATGAGATTAACCGTTCTCCGGCAAAGGTTCAGTCCGCGCTTCTCGAAGCCATGCAGGAGCGTCAGGTTACCATCGGAGACGAGACCTTCAAGCTCCCGGAGCCGTTCCTTGTGATGGCAACTCAGAACCCTATCGAGCAGGAGG
>DJRM01000046.1:6942-7254 GCA_002440085.1 Bacteroidales bacterium UBA6360 | reverse complement strand
TCAAGGTCGTCGTGACCTATCCGAAGAAAGAGGAGGAGAAACTGATTCTCCGCATGAACAACGTGGGCGAGTTCCCGAAGGCAAACGCGGTGCTGAAGCCAGAAGATATCATACGTGCGCGTGAGGTCGTGCGGGAAGTCTATATGGACGAGAAAATAGAGAGGTATATAGTTGATATAGTGTATGCTACGAGAACTCCGGGCGAATATGGGCTCGAAAAGATTGCGGGACTCATATCATACGGCGCGTCTCCTCGTGCCAGCATTTCTCTTGCCGCTGCAGCAAAGGCGTATGCGTTCATAAAGAGGAGGG
>DJRM01000046.1:6458-6885 GCA_002440085.1 Bacteroidales bacterium UBA6360 | reverse complement strand
CTCCGCCACAGAATCGGGCTCACCTACGAGGCTGAGGCCGAGAATGTCTCCACCGACGACCTCATCGATCAGATTGTAAATGTTGTGGAAGTTCCGTAGTCGTATGACAGAAAGTGAACTGCTGAAGAAGGTCCGTAAAATCGAGATTCGGACGAAGGCTCTCTCGCATCAGATTTTTGCGGGAGAGTACCATTCTGCGTTCAAGGGCCGTGGAATGGCGTTCAGCGAAGTCCGTGAGTACCAGTACGGCGACGACGTCCGCAACATGGACTGGAATGTCACCGCGCGGCTTCATTCTCCCTACGTCAAAGTGTTCGAAGAGGAGAGGGAACTCACCGTGGTCCTGCTGATTGACGCCAGCCGCTCCGGACTTTTCGGAACTTCCGGGATGACAAAGAGGGACATGATTGCCGAGATTGCGGCGGTG
>DJRM01000046.1:0-6450 GCA_002440085.1 Bacteroidales bacterium UBA6360 | reverse complement strand
TCCTTTTCCGCAATTCTCAACAATGACAAGGTGGGCGCGCTGTTTTTCAGCGACCATGTCGAGAAGTTCATTCCGCCGAAGAAGGGGCGCTCGCACCTGCTGCACATTATCCGTGAGGTGCTTGAGTTCGAACCGCAGTCGACCGGAACCGATCTTTCGGAAGCGTTGAGGTATCTGACCAACGCGATCAAGAAACGGTGCAATGCGTTTATACTTTCGGACATGATTGATGCTGACGCGGACGGCGTTCCGAGATATGAGGAAGCTCTGAAAGTGGCTGTGAACCGTCACGACTTGTCAGTGGTTGAGGTTTTTGATCCTCGAGAAGCTGGCATTCCGAATGTCGGGCTTGTCCACATAAAGGACTCTGAAAGCGGACGGACCGCGTGGGTTGATACGGGCAGCGCCAAGGTGCGCAGGCTCTATGATGAGTGGTTCCGCGGATTGCGGGAGACAGAGTCGAAGATGCTGATGAAGTACAACATCGATAAGGTGAGCGTCGCTGTCAATGAGGATTATGTCCAGGCTCTGATGAGATTGTTCCAGCAGCGGTGAGGCATTTGAGAAATCGGTTTTTGAGGGCAGGCTCGTATTTCATAATGGTGCATATACATGGCGCGTATGTGACTGATTAGAAACGGACGTGGTCCAAAAGATATATGAATTGAAGATGAGATGTAAATTGTTCATACTAAGCTTGCTGGCTTTGGCTCTGACACAGCCTGCGGCGGCGCAGGGAACGGCGGTGACGCCCGATGCGGCGGATGTCGTGTCGAGTGATGCGCCGCAGCTGAAGGGCGGCCATTCCATCCATGGCGGAGTACCGTTTCTTGAACAGCTCCAGAAGCGAGACAGCATCCTGATTGCCGACCAGCTGCTATACGGGGTGAACCTCAACAAGGTTGAGTCCGGCACTCAATACGCGTTTCCGCAGCTCAGCGACAGCACGGCGCGTGGAGTCATGTTCCTCAGCCCTTGGACATTCGACACACTGAAAGTCTACAAGGCAAAGAAGGACAGACCATTAAGTTATGACATCAAGGTTTCCACTGTCCTCACTGCCTTCGATGAGGGAGAATACCGGCTCGGCGAACTTCCGGTGGCGCGTCTTACTGCGGACGGTGTTGTGGATACGCTGATGTTCGACAGCGTGCGTTTCAAGGTGATGACCATGCCGGTGGACACGACTTCCTTCCAGCCTCACGACATCAAGGACATCATCCGCTATCCCCTGACTGCGGCCGAGGTGCTTCCGTGGGTGGGGCTTTTCTATCTTGTTGTTCTGCTGGTGATTGCCTCCGTATGTCTTGTCAAGATGCACAGAAGGAAACTTGCCGAGGGACCTGAGCGCAGGGATCCGGCGCACATCGTGGCGCTGCGCAAGCTTGACGGCTACAGAGGGGACAAATTGTGGGCACCGGAGAAGCAGAAGCAGTTCTATTCCGGTGTCACGGACGTGCTCCGCGAGTACATTGCCTCACGTTATGAAATCGGAGCGATGGAGATGACGACGAACGAGATTTTCCGTGAAATGAAGCCGAAGTTCGCAGATGAACCTGCTGACAGAAAGGCACTTCTGAAAGATCTTGAGAACCTCTTCGAAACGGCCGACTACGTGAAGTTCGCGAAACACACCGCGTCCGAGCAGGAGAACGCAGCGGTGCTTCCGCTCGCCGTGCGTTTCGTCACGCAGACCTATCAGGACGAACTGAACGCCGATGCAGGAGAGGCTGCCGCGGATGATGCTTCGATGCCGCCGGAACCAGAGGCCGTACAGCCGGAGGAAAAGACAAAAGACGACAATGACAGGTTCGCTCCGGTGCCGGATGATGCGGCTGGGGGCAAACCTGAAAACAGGAAGGAGGACGAGTGATGTTTTTTGAGTATCCGAAACTACTTTGGCTCATTTTGATACCGGCTTTGCTGCTGGTTCTGTACATACTCCGCGAGGTATTCGGCCGTCAGGCTCATCTGCGCGTGTCGACAAGCATCCCTTGGCTCAAGGCAGGACATGGCGTGAAGGAGTATCTCCGCCATCTTCCGTTTGCGCTGATGCTGCTCGCCATGGTGATGATAGTCATTGCGATTGCCCGTCCGCGCTCGTCGGAGCAGATGGAAAAGATTGACACAGAGGGAATTGATATTGTCTTTGCTATGGACGTATCCACTTCAATGCTCGCCCGTGACTTCAATCCGGACCGAATCAGCGCCGCCAAGGACATAGCAATCGAGTTCATATCCCAACGGCCTTCCGACCGGATGGGAATCGTTGTCTTCGCCGGAGAGGCGTTTACCCAGTGCCCGCTGACCACCGACCGTGCGACGCTCATCAACCTCATGAAGGAAATCAGCACAGACCTGCTCGAAGACGGAACTGCAATCGGAAACGGTCTTGCGACGGCCGTAGCCCGAATGAAGGACTCGGACGCGAAGAGCCGCGTGGTGATTCTGCTCACGGACGGTGTGAACAACTGCGGGGAGATCGCTCCTGAGACCGCCGCCGAGATTGCGAAGACCTACGGAATCCGCGTCTACACGATAGGGGTCGGTGCGAACGGCACGGCTCCGTACCCGGTGATGACTCCGTGGGGCGTTGAGATTCAGAAAGTTAAGGTGGAGATTGACGAGAAGCTTCTTTCGCAGGTTGCGGAGACCACGGGCGGGCGCTACTTCCGAGCCACGGACAACACGAAGCTCGCCGAAATTTACTCCGAAATCAATAAGATGGAGAAGGCCAGGACGACAATCGACAGTTTCCCTGTCTACAAGGAACTGTTCGGGACATACGCTCTCGTTGCGCTGTTCGCCATGCTTGCCGCATTCATGCTTCAGGTTGCGGTTTTCAGAAAACTGCCGTAAAAATTGATTTGTTATGCTGTATTTTGCTGCTGCTCAATATCTTTGGCTTCTGCTGCTCGTTCCGGTCTTTCCGACTGTCTATGCGATTTTCCGAAGGCTGCGGAAAAAGCGCATTGCCGCGTTCGGTGACCCTGAACTTGTTGGCAGGCTGATGCCGTCGTATTCCGGAGCCCGCGGATGGTGGAAGGTGGTTCTCTTCAGCATAGGCTTCGCATTCTTTGCCGTGGGAATGGCACGTCCGCTCATCGGCGCGAAGCTCAAGGAGCACGAGACCAAGGGGGCCGAGGTCGTGATTGCGCTCGATGTCTCCAACTCAATGCTTGCCGAGGACTATTCCCCAAACAGGCTTGAACGCGCCAAGCTCGCCATTTCACGAATCGTCGACAAGCTCCGTGACGACCGCATAGGCCTCATTGTCTTTGCCGGAAGTTCATACGTGCAGCTGCCGATTACGACCGACTATGTTTCCGCGAAGATGTTCCTGAATTCGATTTCGACCGAATCCGTGCCGATTCAGGGTACCGCTCTTGCCGATGCGATAAACACGGCCTCGCGTTCGTTCAGCGCACAGAGCGAGAAGAGCCGCGCGATAATCGTCATAACAGATGGCGAAAACCACGAGGACGATCCGGTCAAGGCCGCAAAGCAGGCTGCTGAAATGGGGATAAGAGTCTACACGATAGGCGTCGGTTCTCCCGAGGGCAAGCCTATTCCTCTGAAGGACGGCGGACTGATGAAGGATCGCGATGGAAATATTGTTGTGACCCGGCTTGACGAGGCAACGCTGAAAGAGATAGCCTCGGTCGGAAACGGGGCGTATGTGCGTGCGGGGAATACGGAGTTCGGTCTCAATCCGATAATCGACGACATAAGGAAGATGGATGCGGAGAAGTTCAATTCCGTCGTTTTCGAGGAATATGACGAGCAATACATGTATTTCTTCGCCATGGCTCTCTTTTTCTTTGCCGTAACTTGCCTGATAGGGGAGAGGAAGACGAAGTTTAGACTGTTCGGAAAGACGAAATGATTAAATGATACGGTTTTACGAATATATGAAATCCGGTGATATGGGAAAAGGACATATATATTATATTGTGCTGCTGACGTTTGCGATTATGCTGCTTATGCCTTCCATTGCTTCCGCGCAGGCTGACAGGAAGGACGTGAGGCGCGGCAACCGTGACTATCGCAAACAGAATTGGAAAGAAGCGGAAATCGACTACCGCAAGGCTCTCGTGAAGGATTCGACGTCGGTCGCCGCGAATTGTAATCTTGCGGCTGACCTCTACAGACAGGGTGATGCTCAAGGGGCGATTAAGTCGATGCAGAAGGTTGAGCAGGGAGCGGTCGAGAGCGGCCATGGCGCTGATTATTACTACAATCTCGGAGATATGGCATTGGCTTCCAAGGATTACAAGGCGGCGGTAGATGCCTTTGCAAAGTCGCTTCTGATACGTCCGGACGACCTGGATGCCAAGGAAAACTACATTTACGCCCGCAAGATGCTCGAAAATCAGCAGCAGAACGGTGGAGGTCAGAATGACCAAAATCAGGACAATGACCGGCAGAACCAGGACCAGAACCAGGATCGGGACAATCAGAATAATAACGACAAGGATAAGGACAACAGCGGAGACCAGGACAATCAGAACGGTGACAACGACAAGGATGAGGACGGCAACGACAGCGGTCAGCAGCCTCCGCAGGACAACCGTGACGGGCAGGGACAGCCGCAGGAGCAGAAGATAAGCCCTCAGGCTGCTCAGCAGATGCTCCAGGCCATCCAGGCAAAGGAAAAGGAGACTCAGGACAAGGTCAACAAGGAGAAGGCGGCGATGGTGAAGTCACGTCAGAAAGACAAGAACTGGTAGGACGGCTTTGTCGGTGTCAGCGGAAATACTGACCGAGAAAGAGCTTCGGAGAATGGGAATATAGGTCGAAAAGGAGATAAGGAGAAGATGAAGAGGATATTGACAATCATGATTTTAGCGCTTGTCGCGTTCGCAGCGGCGGCGCAGACTTCGATTCAGGTTCAGACTCACAATGTCGTGGATCTGAACGAGCAGTTTAACGTGACATTCGTGATAGAGGGCGAAAATTCTCCCTCTGACTTCAACTGGGACTGCCCGGCGGATTTTGACCTTGTGTGGGGTCCGCAGAAAAGCTCCTCGTCCAGCATCAGCATAATCAACGGGAAACGGACCTCATCAAGGCAGGTTTCCTACACCTATATCCTTATGCCTAAGTCGGCCGGAGAGTTTACGCTCCCTTCCGCGACGGCAAAAGTCAAAGGCGATGAGATTGTTTCCCGTCCGGTGACCGTTTCCGTGGTCAGGCAAGACAGCTCATCTTCACAGTCATCGTCGCAGTCCGGTTCTGGCGGAGTCCCTTCAGATCCGAGCGCAATGGGTGGAGGCTCGTCTCAAAGGCAGAACGGGGGCAGCGCCGCCCGCGGACAGGAGGCTGCCGCCGGAGAGATATTCCTCAGTCTTGCTCTCGACAGAACCAATGTGGTTGTGGGACAGCCTATTAATGCCACTCTAAAGATTTATCAGAGAGCCAATCTCTCGGGCTTCGAGAATGCCAATTTCCCATCTTTCACAGGCTTCTGGAGCCAGGAGGTCGAGGCTCCGACAAACATCGAGTTCACACGTGAAACCTACAACGGAAAGATTTACGATGCGGCTGTGCTTCGCCGCTATATTCTCATTCCTCAGCAGACAGGCAAGCTGACCATAGACCCGGCCGAACTTGTGTGTCTCGTCAACGTGAGGGTGCAGGCACGCACGGGAAGCATCTTCGACGGGTTCTTCGATGACTATCAGACAATAAGGAAAAAGGTTTCTTCACAGGCCGTGACGGTGAACGTGTCTCCTCTGCCTGCCGGCGCCCCATCGTCATTCGGCGGCGGTGTGGGCAAGTTCAGCATAAGCGCGAAACTTTCCAAGGACAGCCTCAAGGCTCATGAGGCCAATTCGTTGACTGTCACGATTTCCGGACGCGGAAATGTGTCTCTGCTGGAGGCACCGAAGGTAAGTTTTCCGCTCGACATGGAGGTCTATGACACGAAGATTACGGACAAGAGCGCCAAGGGCTCGCTTTCCGGATCGAAGGAATTCGAGTTTCCGTTCATACCTCGCAGTGCCGGGAACTTCACTATAGAGCCGATTCAGTACAGCTACTATGACGTGGATGCGGGGCGCTATGTCACCGTGCAGACCCAGCCGCTCAGTCTAACCGTCGAGAAGGGAGCGGACATCCCGTCCGGAGGAACCGTGGTTCCCGGAGTTCAGCAGAATGACGTCCGCAGCCTCGGCCAGGACATCCGTTTCATATCCACGAAGCCTGCCCGTTTTTCTGACAAGGGCTGGTTTTTCGTCGGTTCGGCGCCGTTTGTCGCTGTGTGTCTCGCGATTCTTCTTGCATCGGCTCTCTGCTGGTTCGCTTTCCGCAGGTTGGCCGCAAGGCGCGCGGATGTCGTGGGCAACAGGAACAGAAAGGCCACGAAGAAGGCCCTGAAGCAGCTCAAGACAGCTTCTGTCTTCCTTAAGCAGAACCTCTATACGGCATTCTATGAGGAACTTCACAAGG
>DJRM01000068.1:1153-27821 GCA_002440085.1 Bacteroidales bacterium UBA6360 | reverse complement strand
TCCACAAGAGGATGCACGCGGATATGGACTTTCCGATGGATCAGATTGTGCTTTTCAAGGCCGTGAACCCGGACGGAAGCGCGATTGCCCGCTACAGCGTTCAGAATATGGGAAAGGGCACGATTGACGAGGTGACGCTCGGAGACTGCCACAAGAGGGGCGAGGACAGCTTTGTCTATTTCTACGACACAACCAACAAGAAGAGCGTGCTCGTGGACTGTGAGGGCGAGGTCGAGGCAAGGCCGGGCGTTGTCTATCCGGTGCTGGTGGAAACGAAGGGACCAAATCCGATCGAGTTCGAGAACGGATATGTGGCCTACGAAGACCTTCCGGAGGACAAGAAGCGCAACATCATCCGCAAGGAAGAGGGGAACTGGGATGATGAGGACGACGAGGATGATGATTTTGACGACGAAGATGACGATAAGGACGATGAGGACATCGTCTATGACGAAAATGAAGGAAATGACGAATAAAAAGCGGATTGCCGCGTTGCTCGTCTTGCCAAAATCCTCACAACCATAAGGTTGCTGCGGTATTTGGCTTCGCCGAGCGCCTTGCACTCCATCTTTTTCTTCGCCATTTCCATCCAAGCGACTTTATTAGAAGAAATTTTGAGAAAAGTTGAGATAATACTGGGACCGACGGGGGTCGGAAAGACTGATTTCGCCGTTGAGAGGGCGTTGGAATGCGGTTCACCGGTGATTTCGTGCGACTCAAGGCAGATTTTCAGGGAAATGACCATAGGGACGGCTGTCCCGGATGCTTCACAGCTTGCCGCCGTGAAGCATTATTTTATCCACTCCAATTCAGTCACGGAGGACTACACCGCGGGACGCTATGAGATTGAGGCACACCGCCTTGTGAGTGAACTGTTCGCGAAGGGGCACGAGACTCTCGTCATGTGCGGAGGCTCTGGATTCTACATAGACGCCTTTGTGAACGGACTGGATGACTTCCCGGCGGCGGATCCGTCACTGCGAGCCGAGCTCTCGGGGCGACTTAGGGAAGAGGGTGTCGGAGAACTTGCAAGACAGCTGCGGGAACTTGACCCGGAGAGCTGCGGGGTGATTGACCTGTCAAACGGCCAGAGGGTCGTGCGGGCACTTGAGGTCTGCCTGATGACCGGGCGCAAGTTTTCTTCATTCAAGACATCACCTAACCGCCGACACGACTTTGAGATCGAAAAAATCGGCCTTTCACGCCCCAAGGAGGAACTCTATAAGCGTATCGACTCGCGCGTGCTTAAGATGATTGACTCTGGACTTGTGGATGAAGCCCGAAGCCTGCTCCCGTTCCGCGACCGTCCTGCCCTCCAGACCGTAGGTTACAAGGAAATCTTCGCCTGGTTCGACTTTCTCGACGGCAAGGTCAGCACAGAAGGATGGGGACCGACAAGCCCCGGCGACGGACCGGTCACCACCCTCGACCGCGCCGTGGAACTGATTCAGCGCAACTCCCGCCGCTATGCCCAAAGGCAGATGTCCTATTGGCGACGGGACAAATCTATTGTCTGGATTGATTCATAATTATTAGGATGCGGACGAAATTATTGATGCTGATGTACTACGTCAACATCTCGACATTCCTTGAGAACCCCGAAAAAGACTGGGCGAAAATGCTTGGGGAAGCCTGTTCATCGCCGCCCGAGCCAACCCTTTTCGATGACATGGGACTTACTTCTTAAGAATGACGTACGATTATGACCTGAGCATCATCGCTGCCGGCTTAAATCTGCGGCTTCATTTTTAGCGGACAATAATCTGTCCTACAAGACTAAAGACGAAGACTTTTCGGCTGCAATCTGAATATCTTCCGGAACATTCGCAAAGAGATTGAAGCCTGTGATCTCCTCAACCTTGTCGATTGTCGTCAGCCAAGAATTGTAGTTTGTGTCGTCCTGACCCGTCGTAAGATAGGCCGTTCCCTTGGCTGAAATCACATTGCCACCGGCATCGAATGTACAAAGCAACAAACATTTGTAGTAGCGCGTCGGCACAGCACAGTTGTTTCCGCTCCTGTCAGTAGTGTAACCATAGCCGTTCCCGAACACAGGTCCGGTCACGAGGTAAAGGGTATCACGTCCTGAAGTCTTCTTCCCGAGTGCCTGCACCTTCTGCTCAAGTTTGGCCCAGTTCGAACCATTGAACGGCTGCTTCTGCGGCGTCATATTGCTGTAGTAGAAAGTCTGCCAGTTTTCCGTCTTTGTCGTCTGACGGTCACCTGAAGCAATCTGATGTCCTCGTGAGTAGCCGGAATAAGCATTGCCAAGGTTTGGCTGATCCGATGGGTCTATCGCCGGGTCATATTGCCATTTCTCATTGCGGCCGACACTTCCTCCGAACGTCGTCGAATTGAACGCACAGGCAGCCCAGAGAGCACAACGCTTGGTCTTGTCATACAGCAGCGTGTAGGTCCGATGCCTTCTCCCGCCATTTGTAAACGTGTGAGACACGACCGACAGGTCAGCGTCCGCCGTAGACGTATTGAACCACCTGTCATCGCCATGCACACCGCTACGAGTCGAGTGAGCATCCCCGAGATTCACGGCAGGTATTTCGCAGCAGTCAGAATAGGCGAAACTGCCTCCCGGAAGCGGCTCTGGAGTCACTGCCCCTGCCTTGCCGGTATGCGTCAAAGTGAACTGAAAGGCATTCCCGTATGATACCATCACGCTCAGCCTTTCTGAGACAGTCCCGGATGCTTCGCCAAGAACAGCAACAGGCAAGACTGTCAATACAGTGCCGTCCACATCAACCTTAAAATGGGTGTTGCCTGTAACCCATATCGTCTTGCCGTCAAGATTGCTGCCTTCAACAGTAAGGACGTGAGCATCAGCATTGTTCCAGGCCCACGACATCTCTCCGCTTACCGCCGTAATCTCCGGGTCTCCGGTTCCGGAAAATGCTGAATCAGAAACAGAAGAACACGACAATGCCACAGCAGCGGTCATTACGACCGCCGCCATGAAAGCCTTCTTATTTGCAAAAGTCTCGAACATAATTATTCCGTCGCATTCTCATCCTTCACACCGTCAAGGCTGATGAGAGTGAATTGAGGTTCGTTCTTGTAGACAGTAAGAATGCCGGTAAAAGTGACCTTGGTTCCGTCGCCGATTGTCTCCTTCATCTCCTTGTCAGCAAACTTGCTGTAGCCACTCGTGCGGATAGCCATCGTTGTCTTACCCTTTTT
Organism: Bacteroidales bacterium UBA6360; assembly: GCA_002440085.1. Taxonomy (GTDB): domain Bacteria; phylum Bacteroidota; class Bacteroidia; order Bacteroidales; family UBA932; genus Cryptobacteroides. The sequence goes on along the minus strand of DJRM01000068.1, from coordinate 24,629 downwards.
GAAATACTGGCTGACAGAATAAGCCGTAGGTTTTATCAGAGCCTTTATTTCCGACACCCGCGCAGAGCCATCCGCAACTTCAGCATTGTCCCAAACGCCGCTGTTCAAATATTCCGAAAACTTCTGCTTGGACATTGCCCAAGTCGTCACTCCCCATGCGCCGGCTGTATCTTCATCAAGAAAAATCCTGTTCTCCTGCTTCTTCTTGTCTTTGTCCGGGTTGATGTTGAGCATGCAGAACATCGTGTTAGTATATGACATATCCTTCACCGTCACATATTTCCCTTGAAAATCCGCACTCTTAAGATCTTTTTCTTCCAACACTTCAACTGGTTCAACTGGCGAGTCAAGCTTTCCGCGGAAGACATGCTGTTCGACAATCAGCTGCACATCCATATAGGCGCTCTCGTAGTCTCCCGTAAGATCTTCCCATCCGAGCTGCTTCGCGCCCTCGTACGAGCCGAGCACGAGATCCTTGCATCTGACATAAATCCACTGCCCGAGCTTATAGTCATTGTAAAGTCCTGTCTTTCCTACCTTTATCTCGATTCCGGCAGTCTCGTCCTGAATGTAGAAACTCCGATAAAAGTTTCCTGCCTGATCCGAAGTCGTCACCTGCCCTTTAATCGCATAATTCTCCGTGAACTTAATCGGCTCGTCATCCACATACATATTCTTAAGTTCCTTGATTGTGACGAACTTGCAGTCGGAAAAATCTTCCATCGTCCACACCTTGCCGGAACCCGGTTCGTCATATTTTCCTGTAAACACAGGACCGAATTCGCCGCTGCAGGAAACCGCAGCCAGAAGTGCCAGAACGGCAGACGCTATCTTGTATAAACCTTTCATAATCGTCAATGTTTAGAATCTGAAATAAACGTTCAGCATATAATTGAATCCTGGCATATAGAAATATTTTGAATCGAAACGGTAGTAACGATCATAGTTCTCGGAATCAATGAGACGGGTCTGTTCATAGCCGCCTGTCTTTATATTCGTGTTATTGAGAATATTCCTGAGTTCAAGAGAAAAACCGATATTGTATTTTCTCTGAATATACCATGACTTGCCTATGTTCGCATTAAGGACGAAAGCACGTCCGAGGTTTTCCTGCGCCGACATATATTCCTGCTCATCAGGTGTATACACTCCGTCAGGTCCAAGGACAGCCATATCCGTACGATATAGCGGATTCATGTCGAGATACATCTTGTCAAAATACTGGACATCAATTCCGGCGAACCAATAATTACGCGAATAATTGAGACCGAGACTTGCCGCAATCTGCGGGGTACTCGGAACATAATGCTTCTGAGTCTTCTTTATGACAGGATCTCCAAACTTGTCTATAATAACAGAACCGTTGCTGTCCCTTTCATAAACATAGTGCTGAGACCAATAAGGGACAATGTCATCCATAACGACCTCACCGTTGTTGTCGACAGTTTGGATAACGTTCGGAGTGGAAGTGTAGACATAGTCTCCCCAGTTCAATGCGCCCTGTACGGAAAGTCCGGTAATCGGAAGCGGAACGGCAAACCCGATCTCAACGCCAAGATGACGTTCGTCAATTCCGGTCATCGCGAAATTGGTGAATGAGTTCTGTGAATCGTCATAAAAGCTCATCAGATGAGTCTGATCATTGATTCCGGTGTAATATCCCGTAATTCTAAAAGAGTAATTATTCTTTGCGAAAGAATACGTAAGATCCGTAGAAAGCGTCTTTTCTGTCGTAAGGTTAGGAACTACAGTATTCCGTGTTCTCGGAGAAACGAAAGACTCGTTGAAATATGGGGCGTCATTAAAGAAGCCCGCATTGAGAAGTATACGGTGAGCTCCGACCGTCCAGCTTGCTCCTGCCTTCACCCTGCCGGTGAAGAATGTCGAGGTTTCCGACTTCCCGAGCGAATTGTCCGGGAAAAGTCCTTTCTGCACAAGACCGTTTCGCCAGAATGAGTTCACTCCGCCTTGGCCTGCCACCCAAGCCTTCCAGCCGTTGGCCTCAAAAATAAGATTTGCCCATGCCTTGGAATCAAGTACATTGGCGTAGTAGTCATAGCCATACTTGTCCCCCTTGCGCACAAGCTGCGGAGCACCATGGTCAATGTAGTATTGAAGATCGTTTTGAAGTTTCTGATCGTCCGAGGCGAAATCCCTTTCCGCAAACTGGTCAATGTTGACATAGTAGTCTCCACCGAGAAGATCCTTGACAATCTTGTAGTACTCCGTACGGTTCCAGCGGAAGTTGAGACCGCCACGCAGGGAAAACCATTTCGGAAAGTTATACTTCGCAGAGACGCCAAAATTCACGTCGTTCTGGTCTGCGCGCCTTTCTTCCTGAATGTATTTGGAGCGGTTGCCGGTCTCGCTGAAGCGAGTATCCACATTATTCCTGTTCACATTGTAGAGCCTATCCCAATTTACATGGCGCGTGTTGTTATAATTATAGCGCCACGCCTCCTCTGCCCATCCGGCCTGGAAATAGGAGTCACGCTTGTCATAGTCTCCGTTAGGATTGTAGAAATAGCTCGGGAGGTTGCGGTAGTAATCCGGACGTGGATCCGGCGCATCGTACCAGTCAAGGGCTGAATATCCGTTGCGTCCTGTTCTGTAGACAAGAGTTGCATCAAGCCCGAAATCAAAGGACGGTGTCCATGAATACTTCAGCACGGCAACGGGTTCGTGATTATTGCGGACACGCGAGTTGCGTATCTTGCCGTCCTGCCAACCCCAGTTAGAGTTGTAGTAATTGCTGCCGACAAGGTCGTACACCTCTTGAGTGGAAGAGTTCTGTGCTCCCCTCTGAACCGGTGAGCCAAAGACTGCGAGCGAGAGCCTGTGCTCATCGTTCCAGTTTTTCTCGGCCGCGAGATAATAGGCAAAAGAGCGATAGTAGACACCCTGTACCCAATCATTGCCGCCAAGACGTGCCGAAACATTAGCGGCGAACGCCCATCCGTTGTCAAGCTCTCCCGTGGCGTATGAGCCCATAAGGCGGAACCTGTACATCGCGCTGTTCGTAAGAACAGAGAAGCGATACCCCTTGCGCATAGAAGAAGCTGTCCCGGTGATATTTGTTGTTCCATTGTAACCGCCTACGCCATAATCAGAAACCGCATTCCCCGAAGCGACATCCTTGTCCCTGGTTGCCTCGTTAAGACCGCTCCACAATGACCAGGGAGTATAGCCGGTCACAGCGTCATTCAGCGGAACGCCCGAAAGATAAACCTGCTGAGTACTGTTGTCGAATCCTCTAGTACGGAAACGAATTTGGCTAAACTTGTAGCCGGCAGTGTTGTCAAACACATCTGAAGACGATGAAAGGACAATCGGATTGTTTTGATAGCCGGAATCGTCCATGTCAAGATCCGCAAAGCTTGATTCGTCAACATCTGCCTGCTCCTGCTCCGGAAGCATGGAAACAGAGATAAGATCGCGTACATAGCCGTCAACCATAAAGTTGACTCTCGTAGACGTGTAGCCCGGAGCTGTAACAACAGCCGAATAACTGCCGTCGGCAAGCTTCCCGACAAAGAATTTTCCTTCAGCGTCAGTTGTTGCAGTCAGCTTCTCTCCGGAGGCCGTCGTTATATCAAGAATCGCCGAAGCAATCGGCGTGCGGCCGACGCGACTGACAATGCGTCCCTTCACTCCTCCTTCCTGCGCGAAAGCGAGCTGCGACAGAAAAAGCAGAGATAATGTCAATGCTGTAAATATTCTTTTCATAAAAAATGTATTTTCCTTATATATATCTATTTGCCCACTACAATATACGTAGGGAAATGGTCACTATAGCCATTCATGAATTTGCCGTTAGAGAATGTTCTGAACGGATAGCCCTTATATTGTCCTTTCTGCGTGACCATAAACGGTCTCTTGAACACAGCACCATAATGACCTTTCTTATCAAGTTTCTGAACGGTCAGAGAACCTTCCGGCGCATGGAGGAGGTCATAGTTCACCATAATTATGTCGAATATGCTCCACACGTCACGATAGGCAAGAGAACCGAAGCCATCGTCAAGCATCTTCCAGAATGGGTCAAAGAACCCGCCCGGCTGCACTTCCTCGGGGTTTCGCTTTCCTCCAAGCCATTTCGACATGCTCTCGTTGAACGGGTCGTCGTTCATGTCCCCCATGACAACGACCTTTATTCCAGGGTGCTCTTTCATCACCCTCTCGGCATCCTTCCGTATGATTTCCGCACCGAGGCTTCTGAGGTCGCCGCCCTTTCCACCTATTCGGGACGGAAGGTGGGTCACATAGACTGCAAAGTCCTCCCCCGCAATCTTGCCGTGAACCATAAGGATGTCACGAGTGCGGAAATAATCCTGTTCCTCCTTGGAAAGAGTAATCGGGACTTCTGTGTCCTCAAAAGAGAACGGGATTGAACGGCTGTCAATATATTCGAACTGATCCGGTCGATATAAAAGAGCGACGTCAACTCCACGTCGATCAGGACCGTCATAATGCACAATTTCATAGCGTGCAGGCAGCAGTTCCGGCTGGGAGACAAGATCTTCTATGACAAGCCGGTTCTCCACCTCCGAAATTCCGAGAACAGTGTGAAATGCGCCGTTGGCCTTCGCCATTTCCGAAATGACAGTTGCCATATTGTGTAGTTTCTTTTTATATTTGACTTCCGTCCATTCGTTCTTGCCGTCCGGAAGGAATTCATAGTCATTCTTGCCGTCATCGTGATAGGTGTCGAAAAGATTTTCGAGGTTATAGAATCCAATGACATAATTCTGCTTGGTTTTCAGCCCGTCACCGGCATAAGAAATACCGACGGCAATGAAAAAAAACAAAAGAATTGCAGAAAATATATTTCTTTTCATCATTCCAAATTCTTTAAAAAATGGTTATTTAAGTCCCCACACTGAGGATATTTTAGTTTCAGCCTCATCCTGGCATTCAGGAGGCAGATTCGGGAAAAAGTCTATTCCCGTCTTCTGTTCCAACTCGGCAATGGTCATCGAGATGGAACCGTTCACGGAATTGTCCGCATAGCTTCTGTTCTCAACCCAGAAGGCAACTCCCTCATACTGGGGATTGCCCGATGACTTGTAACGAAGAAGAGCTTTCCAATAAGATGCCGGGACATTGACCCTGTTCCCTTTCTTATCGTTGATGAACCGTGCCGACGGGACACAGCCCGTGACTACATACAAAGTGTCGCAACTGCGTGCCCAAGAGCGGACGTTTCCCTCAAGATTTGCCCAGATGCCTCCGTTCATATCATAGTCCTGGACTGTCATGTTTGTCGGATAGAATGTAGCCTTGTTGGCCTCTGTTCTGAGACGGTCGGCCGAAGGCAGCATGTGGCCGCGCACACCGCCTTTGCCCCATGTATCTGCCGTATAAGGCTGGTACTTCTGCGGTATCTCCGGGTCAATCTGAGACCAGTCATTCGTCCGGGAGCCAGAACCTATGAGATAGGAGTTCAGCGGATAAGCGACCCAACGAGGCTGCATGTTCGCGGCATCATAACAAATTGAGTAGTTGCGGACTTCCTTACCAAGAACCGTCATATTGTGAAACACCCATGCGTAGCCTTCTATTTCTTGCACGGCCGGAAGTTCCATCCACCCACGCACTTCCGCAGACTTAAGGCCAGGATAGTTTGGCCATTCCGGCATCTGAAAGCCCTCACCTCCGTTCTGGGAAGAAGCCGTTCCACGCTGTGTAAGAACAGCATACAGGACTTGACCATTTTCAAAGTCAGCACGAACTCTGGCACTGCGTGCTCCTTCTTCTCCATTTGCGTTCCAGATAAGAATCACGCTATTCGTGTTGCCAACTCCGGACATTCTGTTGAAACTTATCCAACCGCCCGCATCATCATCCTCATACTCAACAGAAAGGCGCCACTCCCCTGTTGTACGAACCGAAACAAACATGCTCCCAGCCTTGTAGGCAACGGAATTTCTGCGCAACATCAAGGAACTGACTGATGGTTCGGCAATCCTGGAACAGCCGAACAGAACCGCAGCAGCCGCAAGGGCAACAAAAACGCGGGTCATTACTGACGGTACACTCCGCATCTTCTACTCTTCGCTGCTGTCAAACGAGATCACTGGTCCGAGCGTAAACGACTCAGCCTCTGTTTCCCAATCAATCACACTGCCGGCGTTGCCACCATTGCTGACCTTGAGGTCATCAAGACGATAGGCAGATGTTTTTGTCGGACAGAAGCGGATGTAAAGATATTCAACAGGAGTTTCGCCAAGAGCAAATGTGAACTCACAGAGGGACCACTCGCCGGTCTGGGGATTCACGACAGTGTAGTCAAGTTTCTTCCACAACGCACCGTCCTTGCTCACCCAAACAGGAAATTCAGACGGATTGATGTCATTGTCCTTTGCCTGATAGACACCGCGCTGAAGTCCGAAAGACACTTTAAGGGATTTAAGCAGAGGATGTATTACAATCTTGCCGACCGCGAATTCACCGGCTGTGCCGAACCAAAGGAAGTTTTTCCCGGAACAGCCGTTGTAGCCGTAGCTGCTGTTCGTGCTGCTGTTCCTTACAGAAACCTTGGATTCTTCTGGCATGTAGTACTCAACGGTTTTGCAAGCACCATCTTCAAAGCCCATCCAGCAATCGGACTTATTTACAATAGGATTGTCAAGATTTTTGAGATTCTTGCCGAAACTTGTACCATAGACAAGGTTCGGTGCCGCATCAGGGTTCGCCTCCTGCGCAACCGTAAGCTCGACATGGGTCGAGATTGTCTGGAAACGGATTGACGCCGTACGGTCGTTGCCGATGCCATTAGGAAGAGCCGTCACAGAAATTGTCACCCTCGTTTCCGCTCCTGGAGTAACAGTCACTTCCGGTTCATCCACGGCAATCCAGTCGACATCGTTGATGACCTGAAAATCACGGTTCACGACAAGCGTCACCGCTGTGGTCTTTCCGTCATAGCCGATGTCCAGCCGAGGATTCTCTAGTTCAATCCTTATTTCCGGGAGCGCCGGCTGCTGCTCGGGATCGACCTGTCTGCAGGAAATGGAGAGAAGCCCCGCTACGGCCAAAACCACGTAAAAAGTTTTCCTCATATATTTTCCTTATTTGTTTGGGTTATTGGTTTTGCAAATATAGCCATTTATATTCAGATAGGGAAAGGGCTGACCTTAAGTCTCAAGACTCTCGGCCAGCCTTTTAAGAATCAGTTCTGTGAGACTACCTGTTATTCGTTATACGTCAGTTCAATTGAAGCCAAACCAACTTGATTGCTGGTCTCAGAAAACTTCAAGCTGAAAGCATCAGTATCAGACGGGAGAGACTGCACATTTAAAGTAAAATCTGAAGATGAGCCAGATTCCGTTACAGCAAAAGTCGATCCACCGTCCGTGCTCGGGAACAACCTAACGGTTTTCGTTTTAGAGCCCCACTGTTTAAGAGTGACCTTGACTGCGACCAATTTTGCCCCGTTTTTCATCTTGACAACCACAGCAGGATCGCCTGCACCCTTAGTTACTGGGCAATCAGTAACATTTTGGCTCTGTTTATTGAAAGAATTAAGAGTGACCTCCGCCACATCAAACGTTTCCGTATGATCGCCATAGGCTGAACCCCAATTCTTGGATTCATATCCATTCCACTTCCAACCGACAAAATCAAGGATTGCGGTCTTTGCGCCTTCAACAGCCTTTGCCTGTGTCAACACAACCGTTTTTTCTCCAACAGAAGATTTTATTGTAAAGGTTGCCGTTCTTTCTGCACCTGTAGTATTCGCATCGAAAGAAACCTCGATATCACCACTGTTGCTCCCCGCCTTGGTATAGTCCTTAATCCAAGTATCGGCACAACTTACTGCCCAGTCTACATTCGCTGAAACAGAGATCTTTTGAGACGTCGCACTGGCAGCTACCGAAAATTTAGCCGGGACCGTAAGGAACGCAGACGTAGTCACTGACACCGGAATAATTCCAATGTGTTTATTCTGTGTATTTACGGATTCTGTATAACCTATAACAGTAACGACTTTCCCATTATAAGCGGAATAATCTTCGATTGTCCTATCAAGCATTCCATCATACGTAGCGTTTTCGGAAATCTCTATATACCTTCCATTTGAAAGAGTACCTGCAAATGTAACAAACTCCATCTTCGGACTGTTCCAAGAATCAAAGTTTTCCACTGATTTTGGAGTGCCATATTCAGGTGTCTTAGTCTCTGGCGAGGTTACTTCAACACCAGAGTTGTCGGCAGCAATCCTCTTAAATCCGTAATAATCTGACTTTGCGCCTTTAACTGTAACTCCATTGCCGACTTCGGCAGTTGGAGTGCTGTTCAAATAAACAGAAACGACACCGGAAGCATCTCCCACAACAAGTCCTTTCTGGTTCTTGGCCATTACAGTCCCTTTAATCTCCACATTCGCGCCATCTTCCTCTTCATAGAATGTCTCCGACGTAACAGACTTATAGTCAATCGTGGACTGTCCATTGTCCTTAACGTCAAACACGATTATAGTACGGTACATATTATTCTTGTCTGTGTCCGCACCACCTGCAAAGTAACCGGAAAGAGTGACGCTGTTACCAGCCGTCTTTGTAAGTTCATCAAGTATGCTTGTCACAGGATACTGGATTGAACCTTTTATTGTTGTTCCATCAATCGCAAGGTTGTAATAAGTCTTCTTGCCGTCGGAACTTTTAGACTCACTATACACGCCAGTCATGCTGATGTAGGCAGCCTTCGTAATGTCCATATTCTCAATGTTCGCGGAAGTGATTTCAAGAACCGTTCCTCTCTCAAACTCATTACCGCTGCTCATAACAGTTGTCGTCGGGTTTACTACCTGAGGAAGTTTTCCATAAGAACCAACTTTGCCTTTAACTTCAACCTTGTCACCCAGTTTGACTTTTGCAAGATCGTCTGCTGCCGAGCCATAGTAAACGAGAAGATTGTCCGTTCCATCTGTAATTACAATGCTGCCTGTACTCATAGCAGCGGCTATTCCCTCGACCTTGACATCCGCATCTTTAGCCGCAGAATATACATCAGCAATGCTCATAAGATTACCCTTCGCTCCGTCTTGTTTGATTGTCACAGTTGCAGAAAGGGTTGCAGATGCCTTGAACTCGATTGTTGCAGTTCTGTTCGCTCCCTCATTCTTGAGAACAGTCACCGTGATGGTCACCGGATCGTTGGAACCCTTGCCCTCAAGCGGACTCACTGATATTCCTTCAGTGTTGCTGCCTTTGACCTCTGCGGTCCAAGCTCTTGTGGCCTTCAGTTCAAATGTCTCAGTTCCCCCATCGGCATTAAACGAAAGCTCCGGCTTTTCTGCCTTGAGAGATGCCGGGCCAAGAACTTCGTCCTTCTTGCAGCCGACAGCTACCATCGCCACTGCAAGCGCCGAAAGAAATAAATGTTTGATTTTCATTTTATTTGTGTTTATTTGGTTTGACTTTATTTCACCGCGTATCAATCAGCCCGCAACAAGGGGAAATTATACACAGTTCTGAAAATCTCCACAAATTTAAGGCAATAAATGACAAAAGCAAAGCCATTGGCAGAATTTGCTTGAAATTTCGCATTTCCGTAACATTACCCGCAAAAAGCACAAAGGAGCTGCCCGAAGACAGCTCCCGACCGGAGGGAAAACAGAGCACCCGTCACGGATGCAGCCTCAGTCTACGTCTATCGCGCGGTCCAAACGCGACGATAGTGAGACCGGACTTTCTCTGCCCTGCCGTTACGGACACGGGTATAACCCTTGACCTTGACAAGGACGGGCATTCCGATTTCTACCAGAATCAGGATGCCAACCGTGGAAAAACCTTTTCTAAACATGATTAAAACATTTTTGGATGCAAAAGGTTTTCTTGGGGTTCCTTCATCAGTACACCTCCGGTATATCAAAAAATGGCACCTCAGTTTGGACCTGAGATGCCGTTTTCCAAAAAAGCGTTCCATGTTTAGAATGCTGCAAAGGTAAAAAACTTTTTTCAAAAACAAAGAAACTTTTTACCTTGTTGCATCGTATTCCAAACATAAAACAAAAAACGAGTCAGGCACGATATAACCCAACTCGCTTTGCGGACTTTAACGTTCCGCGGCATTCAGTCTTTTCAATCCGCCCAAACGGATTTCCACACAAAGTTAACTCATTAAATGACAAAAGCAAAGCCATTGGCAGAATTTGCTTGAAATTTCACATTTCCGTAACATCCCCCAACACAAAGGAGCTGCCCGAAGACAGCTCCCGACCGGAGGGAAAACAGAGCACCCGTCACGGATGCAGCCTCAGTCTGCGTCTATCGCGCGGTCCAAACGCGACGATAGTGCGACCGGACTTTCTCTGCCTTGCCGTTGCGGACACGGGTATAACCCTTGACCTTGACAAGGACGGGCATTCCGATTCCAATCAGAATCAGGATGCCGACCATAGAAAAACCTTTTCTTGTCATAATAGTTATACATTTGGATGCAAAAGGTTTTCTTGGGGTTCCTTCATCAGTACGCCTCCGGTATGTCAAAAAAATGACACCTCAGTTTGGACCTGAGATGCCGTTTCCCAAATGTATCTTTATGTCAAGACAATGCAAAGGTAAAAAACATTTTCTCAAAGGCAAAGAATTTTTTACTTTTTGCATCGCATTCAGACATAAAGCAAAAAAACGAGTCAGGCACGATATAACCCAACTCGCTTTGCGGACTTTAACGTTCCGCGGCATTCAGTCTTTTCAATCCGCCCAAAACGGATTTCTCCGTAAAGTTAACTCATTAAACGACAAAAAGCAAAACCCCGAGAAAAATTTACTTGAAATTTCACATTTCCGTAACATCCTGGGCAAAAGCGCATCGCGCCGTCTCCGGCGATATTTCAAGTTTTCGCATCAACTGTTCCTCTATTGATTCGTTCCACAAGTTCAGCTGATGTCAGTATTTCCATTTTTGAGAATCCGAACCATTTTCGGCCTAAATCCTTGATAGAAGCCCCTATATGAAACACATCGTCATCAATACAAAGGAAACGATCGTGAGATGAGTTGAATGCATTCACCTCAATTATAGGATACTGAGCATTGTGGCGGTCAATGTCACGCCGCAGTTGTCGATCAATCCGTTTGGTGTATATAACAGCAGAAACATTGGTACTTCGCTTATCCAAGAGCGTAAGGACGCTGTCATCAATATAGTTATCTATAAGCACAATACTCTTCTTTGCTCTTTTGACCAAACCTGCCACAAAATTATAAGCATCATAAATTTGGCCATCGAAAAAAAATTCCATGCTTTGGCTGGACACTGCCTTCGTCCAGATGCCTAAAAACCTCATCCAGTCGCAGCTCCGTATATTTTTGATGTCGCTGCAATTCCACCAGGTTGAACTCGACTGTTTCCAAACGATTGAATATCGGAGCATTGCTTGCCATAAAATGACGCATAGCGACAAACGCCCTCATAATCCGTATATTCACTTCGACCGCTACATCAGAACGCAGTACGCCACTTAACATCGCCACACCCTGCTCCGTAAACGCGAATGGCAATTTCTTGATATTGTGCCCGCGGCCGGTGTTCAAAGTCACAAATTGTGACTTTGAACACTCATCTATGGTCAGCTGAAAACGAAAATCACTGGGAAATCTTTGCAAGTTACGTTTGACAGCCTGATTCAGAACCTTTGTTTCAACTCCGTACAATCTGGCTAAATCCTTGTCAAGTATCACCTGAATACCTCTGACAACCTTTATCATAGATTTGATTTCTGACAAGTTGCCAAATTCATCACTATCATTAACCAAGCAAGTCTGTTGTTCTATTTCCATAGCCATATTATCATCGATTGACTTATATTAAACCAAAAAAACGAGTCAAGCACGATATAACCTAACTCGCTTTGCGGACTTTAACGTTCCGCGGCATTCAGTCTTTTCAATCCGCCCAAACGGATTTCCCCACAAAGTTAACTCATTAAACGACAATAGCAAAGCCATTGACAGAATTTGCTTGAAATTTCACATTTTCGTAATATCATCCACAAAACAAAAGAACTGCCCGAAGACAGCTCCCGACCGGTACGCCTTCTGTATATCAAAAAAATGACACCTCAGTTTGGACCTGAGATGCCGTTTCCCAAATGTATCTTTATGTCAAGACCGCGCAAAGATAAACATTTCTCGTCCGTGAGGGATTCGCTTCCTTTGGGCGCGGTTCCCTTTGCCTTGCCGGCGAGGCCCTTGCAAAGAGGGCTGCAACCAGGGAGTCTCACACCCTTTGAAGGGTGTGGTTTTGTGAATACGGAGACCACCTTATGAGAGCAAGCTCTCAACGGAGGTCTCCGTATTCACAAAACGCCCTCGCTTTCGCGAGGGCGACTCCCTGATTTTCAGATCTTTGCGGAGAGTGAGGGATTCGAACCCCCGGAGGCTTTCACCTCAACAGTTTTCAAGACTGCCGCCTTAAACCACTCGGCCAACTCTCCTGAATCTTTTCAGACTTTGCTTCCTTAGGAGCGTGCCTTCAAAATTCTCAGGCCTTCCCCTCAGAAAGGACTGCAAAGGTAGTCAAAAAGAAACAGACTGCAAATATTTTTTCGACTTTTTTGCTATTTTTTGCGACTCTTGCCTCCCGAAACTGTATTCTTCGCTTCCTGCGTGCCGTCAGTCTCCGGTGCAGGCTTGCCGTCCTGGGCGAAGAAATGGTACTGGAAGAAAATAAGGTAGAACGTACCTACCGTCACGCAGCTGTCAGCGAAATTGAAGACAGGCTCGAAGAACTTGAAGGGACGTCCTCCCAACCACGGCATCCAGTCAGGCCAAGTCGTGTCGATGAGCGGGAAATAGAACATGTCCACCACCTTTCCGAAGAGAAACGGGGCATAATGCCCTCCGAATGAGGCTACCTCGTATGGAGTTGACTCAGAGAAGACAAGGCCATAGAAAAAACAGTCAAAGATGTTTCCGAGAGCGCCGGCGGTGATGAGCGTAAGCCCAACCAGCACTCCGGTCGGAGTCGACGGCCGTTTGCAGAGCTTGCTTATCCACCAGACGAGAACGCTGAAAAGCACGATTCTGAACAGCGAGAGAAGAAGTTTGCCGAACCAGCCGCCGAACTTCATTCCGAACGCCATCCCCTCATTTTCTATGAAATAAATCTTGAACCAGTCGCCGATGACGTCAAAATGCTCGCCAAGAGTCATGTTCGTCTTGACGAGTATCTTGATAACCTGGTCTATGACAACGAGGGCAACGCCCAAAACTATGAGCCATTTACCCTTTGACATCCTGAACTTCATGGAGAAAACCTACTGTTTCTTGTTCAGCATCTCCTTGGCCTCGACCGTCAGCGTAGCATGAGGGACAAGGCGGAGCCGCTCCTTCGGGATGAGTTTGCCGGTGACGCGACAGATGCCGTAGGTCTTGTTCTCGATGCGCACGAGAGCCGCCTCAAGGTTCTGGATGAACTTGTACTGGCGCTGCGCAAGCTGACCGGCCTCCTCCTTGGAAAGAGCGCTCGCGCCCTCTTCCATAGCCTTGTAGGTCGGAGCAGTGTCGTCAATGTCATTGCTTGAGGCATGAGTCACCACCGCACGCAGGGTGTTATATTCCTCTTTAGCCTTGGCAAGCATGTCAAGTATTATTTTCTTGAATTCCTGCAGTTCCTCATCGCTGTAGCGGACCTGTACATCAGGATCATTGGTTTTCTTTTCTTCTGCCATAATATAGAAGTTTTAATGTTAGTTTTATATCTTCTCAACACTTATGTTCACCGTGCCTTCGCCCCATTCGACGTCGACACCCGACGGCGCGTCAGCCATGACCACGCTGACAGCAAGAGTCTGCGAGGCCACGTAATCGGCATAAGCGGAGAGAGCGTCAGCAATTTCCTTGCTAAACTCCGGCACTCCGGCAAAAATGCCTACACGAACCCTGTCAGTCACCTCGAACCCGCTGTCCTTGCGGAGGTTCTGGATCCTGTTTATGAGTTCACGAGCCGTGCCCTCGCGGCGGAGTTCGTCAGTGACGGTGATGTCAAGCGCGAGCGTGAGCGGCCCGTCACTCGCGACGAGCCAGCCCGGCATGTCCTCGGAAGTAATCTCGTAATCCCCCTTCTTCAGGACGACGTCGCCCGAAGGAAGGCCCAGCGTGTATTCGTCCGAAGCCTCGATTGCCGCGATGACCTCCTGCGAAAGCTGCGGGAACGCGGCCGCAATCTCTTTCATCTGCTTGCCGTAAATCTTGCCGAGAGTCTTGAAATTAGGCTTTATCTTCTTCGTGATGATGCCCGCCGTATCGTGGATAAACTCGGCATCCTTCACATTCACCTCACCGAGAAGAAGCGTCTTCACCTTTTCAAGCTGCTCCTTTACCTTGTCGTTCAGAACAGGAATGACGAGCTTCGAGAGCGGCTGACGAACCTTGATGTTCACCTTGCGTCTGAGCGCGAGCACCATGGAAGAGGCTCTCTGCGCAAGTTCCATCCTCTCTTCAAGATCCTTGTCGACCACAGCCTCATTATACTGCGGCATAGGCACATAGTGAACGGAACGTGAATCTCCGGTCTCCCCTCCCGTAAGGTCGAGATAGAGCCTGTCCATAAAGAACGGCGCAATCGGAGCGGCGAGCTTAGAAACAGAAAGAAGAACCTCATACAAAGTCTGATAGGCGGAGAGTTTGTCCGCATCCATCGTGCCTCCCCAGAAGCGCTTCCTGCCGAGGCGCACATACCAGTTGCTCAGGTGGTCACAGACAAATTCCTGGATGAGACGGCCGGCCTGGGTCACGTCATAGTCTTCGTATGCGGCGACGACATCCTTAACGAGAGTGTTCAGGAGCGATATTATCCACCTGTCAAGCTCCGGACGCAGGGCGTATGGCACGAGTTCGGCCGAAGAATCGAAGCCGTCAACGTTTGCATAGAGCGCGAAGAACGAATATGTATTGTAGAGAGTTCCGAAGAATTTCCTGCGGATCTCGTCAACTCCCGCCTCGTCGAAACGGAGATTGTCCCAAGGCTGCGAGTTCGTCAACATATACCAGCGAAGCGCGTCAGCCCCGTATTTGTCAAGTTGGCCGAACGGATCCACGGCGTTCCCGAGCCTCTTGCTCATCTTGTTGCCGTCCTTGTCAAGCACCAAGCCGTTGGAAATCACGCGCCTGAATGCACAGGTCCCGCTTACCATGGTGTGGATTGCATGGAGCGTGTAGAACCATCCGCGCGTCTGGTCAACGCCTTCCGCAATGAAGTCCGCCGTGCAGCCGAAATCCTTGCTTCCCAAGTTCCGCAGTCCTTCCTGCGCGTATGGCATTGCGCCGGAGTCGAACCAGACATCAATCAGGTCGCTCTCGCGAACCATCTTCTTCCCTGATTCGGAAACAAGGAATATATTATCGACATACGGCCTGTGAAGGTCGATTCTGTCATAGTTTTCCTTGGACATATCCTCCGGCACGAATCCCTTGTCTTTCAAAGGATTGGTACTCATCACACCGGCAGCCACGGA
The DNA here is from genome assembly GCA_002440085.1 of Bacteroidales bacterium UBA6360. Classification (GTDB taxonomy): domain Bacteria; phylum Bacteroidota; class Bacteroidia; order Bacteroidales; family UBA932; genus Cryptobacteroides. The sequence continues at coordinate 9,163 of DJRM01000068.1, read as the reverse complement.
CTTTTCAATCTCCGTATAGAGTTCCTTCAGGGAGCCGATGCACTTCTCCTCCTTGCCGTCCTCGGTGCGCCAGACAGGGAGCGGTGTCCCCCAATAGCGGCTGCGGCTGAGGTTCCAGTCCTGGATGTTCTCCAGCCATTTGCCGAAACGCCCGATGCCGGTTGACTCCGGCTTCCAGGTGATTGTATTGTTCAGCTCTATCATCTTGTCCCTCACCGCGGTTGTCCGGATGAACCATGAGTTCAGCGGATAGTAGAGCACCGGCTTGTCGGTTCTCCAGCAGTGCGGATAGGTGTGCACGTGTTTTTCTATCTTGAATGCCTTGCCCTGAGACTTGAGCATCATGCAGATGTCCACGTCAAGGGTAGGCGCATCGGGAGCAAGAGAGGAGTCATAGGCGTTCTTGACATATCTCCCTGCCCATTCGGCATAGTCCGGGGACACGTGTTTCGCCGCATAATCGGGATCAAGATCCTCAATGCGGAAGAACCTGCCCTGCCGGTCAACCTGCGCATAGCGGTCGCCGTTGCGGTCAAGCACCATAATCGGAGGTACGCCTGCCTGCTTGGCCACCTTGTTGTCGTCCGCACCGAAGGTAGGGGCGATGTGGACAATGCCGGTCGTGCCCTCCTCAATCGTGACGTAGTCGCCGCCGATTACGCGGAAAGCCCCGTCGGTCTCAGGAGAGAACCAAGGAATAAGCTGATGGTACTTGATGCCGAGCAGTTCGCTGCCCTTGAACTCTCCGTCGAGAATCCTGAACGGAACGAGCTTGTCCCCCGGCTTGTAGTCCTCCATCGAAAGATCCGCGGCCTTCGGGTTGAACCAGCTGCTGACCAAGGCCTTGGCGACCACATAAATCGCCTGCTTCCCGGAATATGGGTTGAAGGACTTCACGCGTACATAGTCGATGTTCGGACCCACGCAGAGAGCCGTGTTTGAAGGCAGTGTCCACGGAGTCGTCGTCCATGCGAGGAAATAGACAGGAACCGTCTCGCAGCCGAAGAGAATCTGTGACTTCTCGTCCTTGATGACCTCGAACTGCACCGTTGCCGTCGTGTCCTTCACGTCGCGGTAGCATCCTGGCTGGTTGAGTTCATGGGAACTCAGTCCCGTACCCGCGGCCGGCGAGTACGGCTGGATGGAGTAGCCCTTGTAGAGCAGTCCCTTATTGTATATGTCCTTCAGGAGATACCACAGCGTCTCGATGTAGCGGTTGTCGTAGGTGATGTAAGGGTCGTTCATGTCGACCCAATAGCCGATGCGCTCCGTCAGCGACATCCATTCCTTCGTGTATTTCATCACCTCCTTGCGGCAGGTATCGTTGTACTCCTCGACTGAAATCTTCGTACCGATGTCCTCCTTCGTGATTCCGAGCATCTTCTCCACGCCGAGCTCGACCGGAAGACCGTGGGTGTCCCAGCCTGCACGGCGCCTGACCTTGTAGCCGCACTGGGTCTTGTAGCGGCAGATTGAGTCCTTGATTGAACGTGCCATGACATGATGTATGCCCGGCATTCCGTTCGCTGACGGCGGTCCCTCGAAGAACACGAATTCCGGAGCGCCCTCACGCAGCTCCAGCGACTTCTCAAACGCATGGTTTTTCTTCCATCTTTCGAGAACCTCATTCCCGACCGCGACCAGATCCAGTCCCTTATATTCCCTGAACTTCATATATTGTGTTTCTTTTGTTCGAAAACTTATGTTCCCAGTCTTCAGCCACATGCCTTCGGACTTTTTGAACTGACAAAGATAATGAATTGTGGAGTTTTTACAAAATGATTATTTTTGCAAAGTCTTTCGACAGGTTTGAAGAGTTTTTCCATGCGGCAGAACGATGCCGGCATTGCCTGCCGGGAAATTTTCAACAGATATGAGCGTATTCGACATAATAGTTCTCGCCTCCCTCCTGATTGCCCTGTGCATCGGGCTTAAGAAAGGATTTATCGGCCAGGTGGTCTCGCTTGTGGCCCTTTGCCTCGGAGTGTGGCTGTCCGTGAAGTTCTCCGTGCCTGCAGGACAATGGCTCAAGGAGTGGATTTCGCTCGATGACACGGTCTTGAGAGTCATCGCGTTCATACTGATTTTCTGCATCACGGTTCTCGGGCTCTCGCTGCTCGGGAGGATTCTGGAAAAGATAGTGAAGGTCGTGCTGCTCGGCTGGCTGAACCGACTGCTCGGGGCGACGCTCGCGGTTGTCGAATGCCTGCTGATTCTGTGCCTGCTGCTGATGATTTTTGATGCCCTGAACGGGACATTTTCATTCGTAAAGAGCGAATATTTAGCTTCCACCACGTTCTACGGGCCTCTAAAAACAATGTCCTACGCGATATTTCCCTACATGAAGGAACTTTTCTTCTGGAATTAGGGAATATATCGATATGGATTCGAGAGTTTTGCGAAATTTAGGGATATATGGAAAGAATCATACTGATTGAAACATCGACGGCGTTGTGTTCGACGGCAATGGTCGAGGACGGAAAAATCGTGTGCTGCAGGGAAAGTTCTGAGAACCGTGCGCATGCGTCACTCACCGCCGTATTCATCGACGAAATGCTGAAGGAGAGGGGATGCTCTCTGAAAGACTGCTCGGCCGTCTGCATAAGCGAGGGGCCTGGTTCATACACGGGGCTCAGGGTGGGAGTATCCACCGCCAAGGGGCTCTGCTTCGGAGCCGGGATTCCCTTGCTGAGCGTAGGCACACTTGAAGTACTTGTCAATCAAGCCATTCAGCCCGGTCGCATAGCTACGCCCCCAGACGGAACCGCCCCAGAAGCAAGAAACGCCGTGGAGCCCAAATACATTGTTCCGATGATTGATGCCCGCCGTATGGAGGTCTACACGGCCGTTTTCGAGGGGAACGGAACTCGCGTCACCGACACCGTCGCCAAGGTCATAGACTGCGACAGTTTCAGCGACATCCTCGCCGAGGGACCGGTTCTCTTCATCGGAGACGGGGCCGCAAAATGCGAGGGCACGATCACGCATCCGAACGCGCGTTTCATTCAGACCTGTCCCAAGGCGACGGCAATGCTTGAACCGGCGCTCCGCGAGTTCCGGGAAAGACACTTAAGGGACGTGGCCTATTTCGAGCCTTTCTACCTCAAGGAATTTGTCGCCACGACAAGCAAAAAGAGGCTCTTCTGAAAAGCTGTCTGATTTTTTTGTTTGCCAAGAGTCCTAAGAAACCTTCCAAAATCATCCTTCAGAGATAAAAATTTCCCCAAAACCGCAACAATTATTTGCGAAACGCAACAAACTGTTGCTGTTTTCGTATGCTTTTCTGTTATAATTTTGCCGCCCTAATGCTTATTGGCCGGTATGGATAACAGTTCAATCAAAAAGAACATATATCGTTTCAGAAAAGCCAAAGGTTTTACACAGGAGGAAATGGCCAACCGGATAGGAACATCGGTCACTCATTACAGAAACATCGAGTCAGGCAAGACCTGGCTGATAAGCCCGATTGTCGGGAAAATCGCGGATGTGCTCGGCGTTGATGAGGATGACCTGCTGACCGGAAACGGGCGAGGTATGTATGAAGGAGTCCTGGAAGAAGACCCTGTGCCCTATAGCGGCAACAGCAACACCATGAACCTAAGGCTCATGCAGTTGCAGGCCGAGCTGTCCGAGAGCCGGGAACGGGAGGAGGACTTCAAGGAGAGGATCGACGAGATGGAATCGTACATAGGAGACCTGCGTTCAACCATAGAGATATTGAAAAGGGCCAAGGGATTTGAGAATCCTGAGAAAATTTGAAATCTCCTTGACCCTGGAAACAGACCGGGATTCCGGCCTGATGACCGCTTACTGAAAATTTTCATCCCGGTGGGAGATATTCCACCGTGTGGGATTGTATTGCCTGTTCCTTCCGGGCACGGCGCGGCGGACGCCGTAGACCGCACGCATACAAGAAAGCGTGGACCGCTTCCCTGCATGGAGGTAACTCGCGGCTCTGGACGGCCTGTTGCACCTGCAAGCAGCGAAACAGTCCACGCAATATGCGTGAACCGTCGCCACTTGTTTCCGCGCAACTTCTGAATTGTCCAGATTCCGAGTTACAGAAACAAGAGCTATGTTCATTATGGTTATCAAAACTCCGCCTGCGCTGCAATTCATCGAAACTTCAGCACAGGCAGGCAAAGTTATACATTTTTAGACTTATTGTAAAATCTATTTTTCAGCGGCATTCTTTCTCTCCCCGACATCAGTGGAGGGTGAATCCGGACCATCAGTGCCAAGTGTCAGGCTCGCGATGCCCCTTCGCTGCTTTTTGAGGTCGAAATATCCTATTATTGAGATTATGAGCGAACCGGCAAAGTCAAGCATCAGGTCTTCCATCGTGTCCCTCAGCGCCTCATGCCCCTCAAGCGGCACGGCCTTGTCGAATGTGCCCGGAGTCGTGAGATACTGCTGGGAATTGAGCCCGAACAGACCGTCGGTGATGAACTCCATTATCTCCCAGATGGCTCCGAGAGCAAGGGCGAAGCACACGACCCAGAGCGACACGAACACAGGAGAGAACTTCAGCTTATTGCCCTCGATGCTGTTGAAGGTGTTTATGATCGCATATCCGAGGATTCCGAGAAGGACTCCGGACATCCCGTGCTCAAGCGAATCCCACCAGCCGAACTTTCCGTAGAAATCAGCCACGTCGCCGAGAATGAGCGCGCAGAAGCAGAATGACACGAAAATCACCTCCATCAGATGAGGAATCTTTATGTGTATGATTCTGTGCAGGATGTCCGGGACAAATGTGAGGAACATCATCAGCGCCACCTCGAATGTCTGGAACGCAAGGCGGCTCTGCGTCGCGTCATCGTCAATGATGCATATAGAGACTATGCCTCCGACAAACAGCACGGCGCACAGCGACAATATGACAATGGAGAATTTCGAGAGTTTTCTGACCGGCATGACAATATCGTGTTTGAATTGCGTTTTAATACATTTAACCCCACGAAGTTAATTCAAATATTTCAAAACACAAAAGTGACCCGGTCATTTTCTTGACCGGGCCACCCTATATAACATCTGAGAGAAAGGAGATGAAGAAAAAGATGGAGTACAAGGCACTCGGTGAAGATAAAACCGCAGCAACCTCTCGGTTGTGAGGATTTTATCAAGACGAGTAACGCAGTAATCCGCTTTTTCTTCGCTCCGCCCTACAATTCTGACAAGTCAGTCTGCTGCACCTCCACAACCGGAGACACCAGAATCTCCTGGAAGTCCTTCTGACCTGTGCCGGCAGGGATTGCGTGACCGCAGATGACATTCTCCTTAAGGCCTTCAAGGTAGTCTACACGGCCGCGGATGGCAGCCTCGCTGAGCACCTTGGTAGTCTCCTGGAATGAAGCGGCGGAGATGAAGCTGTTGGTCTTCAACGCCGCGCGGGTGATACCCTGAAGCACCTGGCTTGCGGTCGCAGGCCTTGCCTCGCGGACAACAACCGGCTTGAGACCCTGCCTTTCGAGAGAGGAATTCTCGCCGCGAAGCTCCCTTGCGGTGATTATCTGTCCTGCCTCGAAACGCTGTGAATCACCGGCCTCGACAACATAGAACTTGCCATAGATGTTGTCGTTGGTGTCCATGAACGTCCATTTGTCGACCAGCTCCTCCTGAAGGAACTCGGTGTCGCCCGGATTGTCGATCTGCACCTTGCGCATCATCTGACGCACGATGATCTCGAAATGCTTGTCATTGATCTTCACGCCCTGCAGACGGTAAACCTCCTGAATCTCGTTTACGATGTATTCCTGAACCTTGATAGGGCCGAGGATACGGAGAAGGTCGGTAGGTGAAACGGCACCGTCGGAAAGCCTCATGCCGGCCTTGACATAGTCGTTCTCCTGAACCATGATCTGCTTGGTAAGAGGAACAAGATAGCGCTTCTCGACACCGGACTTGTTACGGACGATGATCTCGCGGTTGCCCCTCTTGATCTTGCCCATGAGTACCTCACCGTTAATCTCTGAAACGATTGCAGGATTTGACGGATTACGTGCCTCGAAGAGCTCTGTGACACGAGGAAGACCTCCGGTGATGTCGTTTGCCTTTCCGATTGCACGAGGAATCTTGATGATAATGTCACCGACCTTGACCTTGTCGCCCTCGCTTATCATGACATGGGCGCCTACAGGCAGGTTGTACTGCTTCTTGATTTCGTTGTTCTCGTCAACGATGAGCACGCTCGGGTTCTTTGTCTTGTCACGGCCCTCGATGATGACCTTGTCACGGTTGAGCGAATACTCGTCGGCAGCTTCCTCGCGGAAGTTCTCGCCCTCGACCATGCCGTCAAAACGGGCGATACCGTCAGTCTCGATGATTGTGATTGCGTTGTAGGCATCCCACTCGCAGATGAGGTCTCCCTTCTGAACCGTGTCGCCATCCTTCTTGTAGAGGACAGAACCATAAGGAACGTCGTACTGTGAGAATGTGATGCCGGTGTTCTCGTCGATGATGCGGAGCTCGGTGGTACGGCTGACGACAACCGTCTGCTTCGTGCCGTCATCGAGAATCCTCTCGATTGTCCTGAGTTCCTCAAATTCGAGCTTTCCGTTGTATTTGGAAGTGATTGAACTGTCTGCAGCCGCACTTGATGCCGTACCTCCCACGTGGAACGTACGAAGCGTAAGCTGTGTACCGGGCTCACCGATAGACTGTGCCGCAATGACACCGACAACCTCACCCTTCTCGACCATCCTGCCGGAAGCGAGGTTACGTCCGTAGCACTTTGCGCATACCCCCTTGCGGGACTCGCAGGTAAGCACTGAACGGATTTCAACCTGCTCGATAGGCAATGACTCTATGAGGTTGGCAAGGTCCTCAGTAATCTGCTCCCCTGCCGGAACGATGAGCTCGCCGGTAAGAGGATTGAAGACATCGTGTACGGATGTACGTCCGAGGATTCTCTCTCCGAGAGACTCGACAACCTCGTCCTTGCTCTTGATTGCAGTGGCCACAAGACCCCTGAGAGTGCCGCAGTCCTCCTCGTTGATGATGACGTCGTGTGAAACGTCAACCAGACGACGGGTAAGATAACCCGCATCGGCTGTCTTCAAGGCGGTGTCGGCAAGACCCTTACGGGCACCGTGCGTGGAGATGAAGTACTCGAGCACCGACATACCCTCCTTAAGGTTGGTGGTAATAGGGTTCTCGATGATTTCCGCTCCCGACGCTCCGGACTTCTGAGGCTTTGCCATCAAACCACGCATGCCGCAGAGCTGCTTGATCTGCTGTGTTGAACCACGGGCTCCGGAATCAAGCATCATGTACACAGGGTTGAATCCCTGCTGGTCTGTCGAAATCTGCTGCTCGACAATCTTCGTAATCTTGTTGTCGATGCCGGACCAGAGGTCGATTACCTTGTTGTAACGCTCGTTGTTGGTGATGAAGCCCATCTGGAAGTTAGACTTGATTTCCTCGACGGTCTTGTAGCCGTCCTCAATCAGTTTGGTCTTCTCAGCCGGGATTATCACATCGCCGAGGTTGAATGAAAGCCCGCCCTCGAACGCCTTGCGGTAGCCGAGGTTCTTGATGTCGTCGAGGAACTGCGCCGTCCTTGAGACACCGGTGTTCTTGATGACGACGGAGATGATCTTCCTGAGCGACTTCTTTCCGAGAATCTCGTTTACATAAGGAACTTCGGTCGGAACGAACTGATTGACGATAATACGACCGGCAGAGGTCTCTACCATCTCTGTTCCTTTCGACGGATCCATCTTGTCTTTTGGAAGACGCACAAGAATCTTCGAATGTATGTCGATCGCCTTTTCGTTGAGCGCGATTATGACTTCCTCCGGACCGTAGAATTTCAGACCCTCGCCCTTCGCTCCCGGACGGAGCTTGGTGATATAGTAGAGTCCGAGCACCATGTCCTGAGAAGGCACGGTGATAGGAGTTCCGTTGGCCGGGTTAAGGATGTTATGCGAGCCGAGCATGAGGAGCTGAGCCTCCATTATGGCCGCATTTCCGAGCGGAAGGTGAACCGCCATCTGGTCGCCGTCGAAG
>DJRM01000068.1:0-1128 GCA_002440085.1 Bacteroidales bacterium UBA6360 | reverse complement strand
GTCGGCGTTGAATGCCGTACATGCGAGCGGATGCAGCTGGATTGCCTTTCCCTCAATCATCTTAGGCTGGAAGGCCTGGATACCGAGCCTGTGAAGCGTAGGGGCACGGTTGAGAAGAACCGGATGACCCTTCATCACGTTCTCGAGGATGTCCCAGATTACAGGATCCTTTCTGTCTACTATCTTCTTCGCTGACTTGACCGTCTTGACAATGCCGCGTTCAATCAATTTCCTGATGATGAACGGCTTGTAGAGTTCGGCGGCCATGAACTTCGGAAGACCGCACTCGTGCATCTTGAGTTCAGGACCCACGACAATGACGGAACGTGCTGAATAATCGACACGCTTACCGAGGAGGTTCTGACGGAAACGTCCCTGCTTGCCCTTGAGGCTGTCGGAAAGTGACTTCAGAGCCCTGTTGGCCTCGCTCTTGACGGCATTGGACTTCTTCGAGTTGTCGAAGAGGGAGTCAACGGCCTCCTGAAGCATGCGCTTCTCGTTACGGAGGATGACTTCCGGAGCCTTTATCTCGATGAGTCTCTTGAGTCGGTTGTTACGTATGATGACCCTTCTGTAGAGGTCGTTCAGGTCGGATGTCGCGAAACGTCCTCCATCGAGAGGCACGAGCGGACGGAGATCCGGCGGAATAACAGGAATGACCTTGAGAATCATCCATTCAGGACGGTTGATTCCCTTTGACTCCTGGAACCATTTCACGATTGAAAGCCGCTTGAGAGCCTCGGCCTTCCTCTGCTGGGATGTCTCGGTGAGCATCTTCGTGCGGAGTTCCTTCGCGAGAGCGTCGATGTCAATCTCCTTGAGGAGATCGTAAATTGACTCGGCGCCCATCCCGGCCTTGAACTTGTCCGGATCATCGTCCGGAAGATTCTGATTGTCAGGATACTGAGCGAGTATGTCAAGATACTCATCCTCGGAAAGAAGGTCAAGCTTCTGAAGGCCTGTCTGTCCCGGAGCCGTCACGATGTACTTCTCGTAGTAGATGACAGCCTCAAGTTTCTTGGCCGCGATGCCGAGAAGAGCCGCAATCTTGTTCGGAGCTGACTTGAAGTACCAGATGTGCGCAACGGGAACGGTAAGCTCTATGTGTCCCATCCTTTCCCTGCGGAC
>DJRM01000033.1 GCA_002440085.1 Bacteroidales bacterium UBA6360 | reverse complement strand
CCCCAGCGCAGCACGCAGGAGACCTGCTCGCCGCTCATCTCGATGTGGTCTTCATGCGGAAGTCCCTTGGAAGCATCCCAACGAATGCCTCGGCCGCCGCGCTCAATCGTCCAGCGGGTCGGGGCGGCCTGACCGTCGTCTGAGCCTGAATCAGTCCTGTCAGCGGAATCGGCCAGCTCAGAAGCAGAAGCCTCCGAGTCAGCGGAACCGGCCGCCGCAGAAGCCGCCGGATCCGGCTGTATGTCATAAAGCCCGTTCGGATTCCCGGTCTTATAGGTCGGAAGAGAAGAATCGACAATCTCGGCATCCACACATTCACGCGAGCCCCGCATCACGTTCCGCTCGATAAAGTCGGCCTGCTTGTCAACTGTCTGGGGCATATATCCGGCGACGGCATGATTGATTCCCGGGAAACGATAGAAGCGGCAGGCCGCGCCGGCAGCCACAAGAGCCTTCTGAATCCGGCATGGGCCGCAGAAAGACAGTCCTCCGGAAGTGATGCCGTCATAAGGCACAAGCTCGTCCTCAGTCCCGTGGAACATCATCACCGGGCAGGGCGTCAAGGCATAGCGCAGCGGCTCACGGACAAGGACGGCCCCGGCAAACGCCATGATGCCCGCATAGTTGAAGCCGGAGGGAAGCGCGGAGGCGAGCGCGGTACCGTTGCAGATTTCCCACTCGGCCTGCTGAGCCGTAATGGCTCCGGCAGACGAGCCGGTCACGACAATGTTCCGGGCGTCAATTCCCATTGACGAGCCGTTCTCAAGGAGATATGCGGTCGCCGCGAACAAATCCTCTACGGCAAGGCGTATCGCATTGTCCAGCAAGATATTGAACTCCGACTGCGTCACACCGCGCACGCCCTTGAGCCCGAGCCGGTAGTCAATCGAAATCATGCGGTAGCCCCGCGAGTTCATTTCCCTGAACCACGGACGCAGCCACGGTTCCTCGCGCGAACCCTCCTTGAATCCGCCTCCGAAGACATGAAACAGCGTAGGACGTTCCTTCCCGTCGGGACATAAGACCATCGACGGCTCGGGGTCATATATGTCCATATACAATGAACACGTGTCCCTTTCCGCGAATTTCACAGTTCTGTCAGGCCCAAGCCGCGACAAATCTTCCTGCGCAAAAAGCGACGCCGACGGAAATCCCGCCAGCATCGCAACCACAACCACGAATCTGTATAGTTTCATGACACCACTGTCTTTATCATCAATCCGGAAAAATAATGCGGCAATCTACCTCCGCTCAAAATAAGGGTTCGGCGAATCCACAACTTTCAAGCCCGACTCATCCTTGATGTCCGTGCAGTTGTGAAGGCTGAGCGTCGCGTCCGTCGGCCACCCTGAAAAGTCGTTTCCGGTAATCTTCACATCCCCGCAGGACTGGAGGTCAATCACTGAAAGTCCTGGAAAAAGCGGCTTGTAGTTGCCTGAGTCGATGAATTTGTTGCCAGAAATCTCAATCGCACGGACACTCCTCGCATAGACAAGCTGGCTGTCGAATGATGAGACCGTATTACCGCTGAACACAATCCGGTCATGATAGAAAAAGTCATTGCCTTTGACAGGAATCACAGGGTCAATCAGCAACGCCGGCATAGGACCGTTCCCTCCGATGGCGAGATCCTCGAAACGATTGTTGCGGATGACGACGTTCCTCACCGGGCCGGACTCAAACCAGAAGTTTGCGTCACCGCTCACATTGATTCCGGACATCTGCGAACGGAATGTGCAGTCCTCCACAAGCACGTCGCCACGGGTCGAGAGCAGCAGGCTTCGGGCACGGTTGTACTGCACCGTGCATCCTCGCACCACGGCTGAGGCATCGCAGGAGATGTTCTCTATCGCGAGACCGGACGGCGCATCTACGCCGGAAGCGTCAAACTCGGTCTCAATCAGGTAGGATTTCCGGTCGGAGCGGTCTATGCTGACAAGCCTTCCCTGCCCCACGGGCTTGAGGGTGGCCTTATCGACAAAGCGCATCATGTCGCCAGTCTCTGCGAAATGGTTGCCCTCCTGCTGGAAATGGCCGAAGGATGCGCGGACGATGTACGGGGTAAGCAGCGTATCGACAAGCATATATATACCGTGGATGTTCGTCGCGTCGTCAAGCATGCTCTCGAAACGGCAGTCCTCCAATGTCACTGTTCCTTTGCAGTTCACGAAATGGGTCGCGTCGGCAGAAGAGGTAATCATGCGGGGAGAGTCCTCGTGCGCCGCGGTGGAAAAGCCTTTCACGGTGATGTCGTAGGAATATTCCGCAATCAGGGACATTCCGCCGCTGCGATAGACATGAACGCCGTCCAATTCAACATTCTTAGAGCAGAGCACCGCAATCGCGGGATAGAGGCGGTTGAGCCGCGTAGGACCCTTGTCGTCCCATATGCTGCCTACAGGAGGCACGTCGCGGGCGCTCAGACGGGTGAACTCGATGACTCCCGGCTCAATCTCACGCGCACCCATCTCACCGGACCAGTAGCCGTGGTCGTAGGCGGCGGTGTCGTACCATGGGCGGCGAGTCGAAGGGTCAAAAACTATGCTCTCGCCCATAGGGTACTCCCAGTCATAGCCAAAGAAGAACAGGCGGTCGCCCTGAATCCGGTACTGAGTGTCCGGCAATGTCTTCACCACGAAGCTCCGCTTCACCGGGTCATTCGAGAGCACCTCGGCCTCGAATGTCCACGGAGCGTCGTAATCTATCGACACGCCCTCAATCCTCACGTTTTCAGAACTCTTGAGGGCAAACGGAACCATAGCCCCGTGAAACATGAAGTCCGTCCCGTCGCCTATGACACAGACATTTTTCATATCCTTGAGCAGAAAGGCCACGCGCTTCTCACCGCTGTCGTTGTTGGAGACATTCAGGAACTCCACAGCCGCCCGTTCAGGGAAGAACGGATAGACGCCCTCGCCGAAGCGCAGGTTCAGATTCCCGGAGGGATGCGCCTCAAGAATCTCACGGACAACCGGAGTGTAGTCTGTTACGGAAGCGTCGAATTTGACATCAACGGTCTCGCGGCATCCGGCAAGGGCCGCTAAAGCGCCGAGCACAAGGGGAAGCCGTTTCATATATCTCATAATCATTGTATCTGTTTTTTGAATTTAATCCAGCAATAGGCCAAGTCTCTCTGACCCAAATCATTCTGGTTGTGTGACCAGTAGAGTTTCACATATTCTCCGCCCGTGAGGTCGCCCTCGGAGCCGATGAGGTTAGGATACCACGCCGTAGCCTCGCCGCCGAGAATCTTCACCGGACGATCCCAGGCAATGCCGTCGTCGCTGAAGGAGACATATACACTTTTCTGCCAGCTTGCATAGACCATCACCCAACGGTTCAGGAAAGTGTTCCACATCACCGATGGATTCGCACCGGCAACGCGTGACAGCCTTGAAATAGGCACGTTGCGTCCGCCAAGCCCCGTCGAGGAGTCGTATGCGTCAATCGTGAAGCCGCTGCCGTCCCATTTTTTCCAAGTTCCTGATGCACCGTCACGAGCCGTCGAGGCCGCCATGCAGAGAGAGTTCGCCCCGCCGGAGACCTTTGCCTGATAGTAGCAGATGTAGCGCGAGTTCGCCGAATCCCAAACCACGCAGCCATCCCCGAGTCCGGTCCACGCAGGTTCAGCGGGCTTTGCAGTGTCGTCCATGATAATCGGCTGCGGGTCACGCCATGTCGTTCCGAAGTTGTCCGAGTAGGCCACACCTATTGACTTATATGCCGTTCCATCCCCCGACCAGTGGCTCTCGGCATGGAAAAACCCGACGTAATGTCCGTTTTCATCGAGAGGAAATATGCCTATGAACCATGAGCCGCCGTCATTGAAACCGTCGATGCGCGAAAATTCCTTTCCCCAGACCTTGCTGTCGTCGGTGAGAGCCTCGATGTGGTCTTCGGGATATGGAGTCGCGCCGACCGTGAGGGCATCGGTGGCCTCTGCCCAGAAGAGCTGCCATTCGTTGCCCTTGCGAATGGGTATGAGTTTCCCGTCCGGCCAGTAGAGACGCATGAAAGTCCGAGATGGCTGTTCAATGAACGCCGTCTCCGTACGCGAGAGAAAATCAGTGACATCCAGCCATACCGCATCCGGTCCCGGGCCGGACGGAACAGGAGCCGGATCCGCGGGAAGTTCAGCTTTGCCGCATGAGACTGCGGAAAGTAAAGCGGCGGAAAGAAGTGCCGCAAGAAAAGTCGGACGCCTTATCTCCATAACTCGTTCTGCTGAATGGCGCCGTTCGACGAGTCTATCACAGACTGCGGGACAGGGAAAAGAAGATGTTTCTCCGTACAATTCTTGCGATATGGGTCGTAGTACTCCGCCCAGAAAGGGTCGTCCTTAAGAACATTGCTGAAACGTTCCTGAAGCCGTCCGAAACGCACGAGATCCGCCCATCGGTGTCCCTCGAAGCAGAGTTCCCAGTGCCTTTCCTCAAGAATCTGAGCCATAACCGGCTCAAGGCCGTAATAGTCTTCCTTTGTCGGCTCTCCCTGAGCAATATCGACAGAATTGTCGTTCACACCGAATCCGCGTCTGCGCACCTTGTTAAGCCCTTCCCAGGCCTCGGCGGATATGCTGCCGGCAGCGCGAAACTCCGCCTCCGGAAGCATCAGGAGCACGTCCGCATAGCGGATGATCGGGAAATTGATGTTGTTGTTCCATTCAATCCAATTATTGCCCCGCTCCGCCTTTATGAGCGAGTGGCGGAACTTATAGATGAAGTAACTCCTCTCATATTCATTGTCATAAACTATGGTTCCGACCCCGTCTTTCGACACGATGTGTCCCTCTTTGTTTATGCTCCCCTTGCGCAGGTCACCGTCCGGCCAGTTGTCGTACATGTCCGGAAATGTCCTCACCTGAGTGGTGTAGAGCTTTTCCTTGTTTGGAAGCCCGTCGTTCGTGCCGACCTGGCCGCCGTAGTTATTGTTGCTGGCCGTGTTGTCGAACNNCAAAGATGTACTCGCTGTTGTGTTCGTGCTTGCCGTCGAACTGCGAGAAATAGTCGTCAACCAGAGCGAAGCGTCCGCTGCCGATGACCGTCCTGCAGGCTTCCGCGGCCTTCGCGGCTGCATCCTTGTCATTAAGCACCCCCGCCATCTGGAGATATGCCCTTGCCTTGAGCGCCGTAGCGGCCAGCTTGTAGGCGTGCCCTACCGTGTTCTCGTCCGGAAGCAGTTCCTCAGCCTTCTCATAATCGCTTATCGACTGTGCATATACGTCGCCCGCAGAAGCCTTGGTAGTGTTCAGAGCAGTCAGGTCGGTCGTCTCGTGCAGCACGAGCGGAACCTCCCCATAGTAGCGGGCGAGCTGGAAGTAGAACCATCCGCGAAGGAAATGAGCCTCCCCGAGAATGCGTGCGCGCTCTGCGTCCGAAACTCCGTCGCCGGTGAAGGCGTTGAGCCTGTCAATCACGATGTTGGCGCGCTGGATTCCGAGGTACTGCATATACCAGACCTTCTCCACGAAGATGTTGTCCGGCGTGTAGGTGTAGTTTCCTATCGCGTCCTCGCCGTTGTTCGAGCCACCGGCAATCCATGCCTCGTCAGTGCCGATGCGCCCCCAATAGAGAAAGCCGAGGAAATAGTTGCCGTAGCGGTGCTGAGCATTCCATTCCGTCGAGATGAGCGTCTGATACACACCGGTGAGCGCCATATCGAAGTCTGCCGATGACTGAAAGAAATTCTTCGTGATTATATTGCTCTCAACCTTCGTTTCGAGAAAACCGCAGGAAACGGTCGAAAGCATGAGGAATATTCCTGAAAATATTGATATATATCGTTTCATACCAATGTCCTCCTATTTGAATGAAAGGTTCACTCCGAATGTGAAGGTTCTCGCGTGAGGGAAGTTTCCGTAGTCGAAGCCCTGCGAAAGAATCGCTGACGCCGAGTTCTGGCTGATTCCGACCTCCGGATCATATCCCGAGTATTTCGTGAATGTGTAGATATTGTCGGCGGAAACATAGAACTTGCAGACCTCGACGTGCTTCGAGCGGCTGAGAACCTTTGCCGGGAGGGAATATGTCAGGCGTGCCGTGGCAAACCTGAGGAAAGACGCATCCTCGACATGGGCCGAAGAGACGAGCTTCACCGGAATCTTGGAATAGTAGCGCGGGTCGTTCGTGGGGTTGCTCTCCGTCCACCTGTCCAGCCAACGCGCTACCTGGTTCGAGCCGTCGCCGGTGTAGGAGGCGGTCATCACATAATTGGCGTTGTACATGTCGTTGCCGAGCGAGTACTGGAATCCGAGGTAGAGGTTGAACCATTTCCAGTCGAATGTTGTGGAGAAGGCTCCATAGACCTTCGGGAGGAAGTTGCCGATGACCTCGCGATCGCTGTCGTCAATCTTGCCGTTGCCATCCCTGTCCAAAAGTTTTATAGAGCCGGGCTGCTCGCCGACGCCCTGACTCGGGATGTCCTTCTTGAGGGTATAGACAGTGTTGCCTGCGGAGCTTGTGCTAACGTCGAACTCGTCAAGCTGATAAACCCCGACGGCACGGTAGCCGTAGAGTTCGCCGACGCTGCCGCCCTCGCGGAGAATCACGGCGTTCTGGTCGGTCAGACAGCTGATGCCCAGATAAATAGGGGCGCCATTCTGCCCGAGCTGGAGAATCTTCGACTTGTTGTGAGTGAGGTTCGCGTTCATGCTCCACGTGAAGTCACGCCTGTCGATGAGAGTGGCGTTCATCGAGAACTCCACTCCGCTGTTGCGTATGCTTCCGATGTTCTGCCAAGACTTCGTGTAACCGGAGATGTTGAGCACCGGAGCCTCCAGAAGAAGGTCGCGGGTGGTCTTGTTGTAGAGATCAACGTCGAAGTGAAGCCTCTCGTCCCACAGTCCGAATTCGAGTCCGAGATTGTATTCGAGAGTCTTCTCCCACGTCAGGTTCTCGTTCGCCAGAGTCACCGGAGACTGTCCGATGCTGAGGTTAGTACCAAACGCTGCATTGGTGTTGTAAAGCTGCGCGAAAGAGCCCGAGGTCGGCACACTTGAGTTTCCCACCTCGCCTATGGATGCCCTTAGTTTGAGGGTACTTATGGTGCGGTTACCGATGAGGAACGGTTCCTGTTTGATGTTCCAGGCGAGCGCTCCGGAATAGAACGAGCCCCATTTGTTCTTGACGAATGCAGAGGTTCCGTCGCGGCGGAATGTGAAGGTGCCGATGTAGCGGTCATCGTATGCGTAGTTGCCACGGAAGATGAACGAGAGCATCGAGCCCGTGCCAGTAGAGGAGTAGGAGATGAAGTTCGATGCCATCTGGAGATTGTTGTATCCAAGGGTCTCGTTGGCGAATGTCGCCGCTTCGGTGGCGGTGTAGTAGCTGCGCGAGCCCTGTTCCGTCACGCCGGCCATGAGGTTCAGACGGTGCTTTTCCGCAAAGGTCGGAGACCATGTGAGGGTGTTCTCGTTGAGCCATCCGAGGCTGGAGATGTTCGCCATGCAGGCCTGCCCGTGGTAGAGGTTGCCGCGAGGAGTGCTGTTCGGGTAGAACTGTTTTTCCTCAAGGGAGTAGCTGTCCAGGCCTCCGGTGACCTTGAGGAGGAGATCCGGAAGTATGTTGTACTGGACGTATGCGTTGGCGATGGTCCTGTTGAGAATCTTCTTCATCTTGATTTCATTGGCCATCGTCACCGGATTCTGCTTGTTCGAGTTTATGTATGACTCGATTTCGTTTTCGGGAACGCCCGCCCTTCTGAACAGGGCCTGGGTGTTGGCATCGTTCAGGTCGAACGGCTGGGAAATGAGCGCGTCCATGATGGTCCCTATCGCCGTCCCGTTTCCGCCGGAGGTTGGCACGCCGTCATCCACGATGCGGCTGTAGTTCATGTCGACACCGACCTTCAGTTTGTCGGTAAAGTTGTGGTCAACGTTCACCTTGCCCGTGAGCTTGTTCCAGTTGGTGCAGATGATGATTGACTCGTTCTGCATAAAGGAGGCGCTGACGAGGAAGTTGGTCTTGTCGGTGGAGTTCTGCATGGAGAGATTGTGGCTCTGGATGAAGCCCGTGCGGTAGATCTCGTCCTGCCAATCCTTTGTCCTGATTTTGTCGAACTCAAAGTTGCGGAGGTTTCCGTCGGTATCCGAGAAAAGGAGATATGTCGGAGTGTAGGTGTTCATCATGGTGGCGTAACCCTTGAAGTCCAGCACGTCAATCTTCTTTGGAAGCTGCTGGAGGCTAGCGTAGCCGCTGTACTGGATGCGTCCGGATGAGCCGCGTCCCTTCTTTGTTGTAATCATGATGACTCCGTTCGCGCCCCTGTTTCCGTAAATCGCCGTGGAGGATGCATCCTTCAGCACTTCGATTGACGCGATGTCATCCGTGTTTATGAGGGCGAGCGAGCTCATGCGCGAGTCCATTCCGCCCATTCCCATTCCGGATGCCGTGGAAACATCCCCGAGAGGGAAGCCGTCAACGACGATGAGAGGCGATGTGGAGCCGGAAAGCGAGGCAGCGCCCCTGATGAGCATCTTGGAGGCCGCGCCCGGCTGGCCGCTGGTGGATGACACCATAAGCCCGGCGACTCCTCCCTTGAGGGCATCATCAACGGAGAACATGACCTGGTTCTCCAGCTTTTCCGGGTTGATTGAGGCAACGGAACCGGTGAGGTCCTGGCGGCGTGCAGTGCCGTAGCCGATGACCACGGCGTTGTCGAGGACTTCCGAGTCCGATTCGAGCGTGAAATCCACGACTGACTTGCCTAAAACGGTCAAAGCCTTGTCCTGATAGCCGATGAAAGATGCGACGAGCACGGCATCGCTGGACTTGACGCTGATCGAATATTTTCCGTCGTCGTCAGTGATCGCCCCGTTCCTTGTGCCCTTCTCATAGACATTTGCCCAAGGAATCGGCTCGCCCTGACTGTCTGTCACCCTTCCCGTGACCCTCACCTGCTGCGCAAAAGCAGCTGCTCCCACCGATGCAAGAAGCATCAGAGAGGCAATTAACCGTTTCATATAATTAGCGTTATTTTATAGACCTTAAAAACACACGCGGTTTGAGAGAAAGAGGGGAATCCAAGCCTCTCTCTTTAAGTCGGCAGTGCGCCCCGACTGGCGCACTGCCTGTAAAATACACAACAGTTATCTGTTATATCCTATTCGATTTCGTCTATGCGGAAGTTGTCAAGCCAGAATGTGGCGTCGTAGCCGTTGAGCCTTACGCAGATGAAGCAGTTCTTGAACACTGTGCCGTCCTCATAACCCTCGACCTTAAGAGTAAATTCGTCTGAAAGCGTCTGCCATTCGCCCTTTATGAGGTTCACGAAATGAAGATCGCTTGCATCCTCTTTTGTCATCGATAAATTAGTGTAACGGAACTCATGCATGGTAAGGTCTCCGGAAGTCTGAGAAACATAGTCCTCGCCGAACACATCTTTCCAGCCTGTGACAGAATTCATATTCCTAAGCGGGTCGTTTACGCCGTCCGGAGTCGTGCAGGCATAAATCCATGCAATTTCCATGACTGCGCCAAGTTCGCCCTTGTTCATCTGTCCGATTGAAGGAGCCGCTTTCAGAATCTCCACATCTTCCATTTTAGTGGCATCTGCCTTAATGTCGAAAGACATCTTGTATTTCTTGCCGACTTCCATGAAAGCATTATTGCTCCAGTTGAGACGATGGAAGATGTCTATGAAACCATGCATTGACGCATACTCCTTTATAGGCATATAAATGTAGGATGTAGCATCTATCTTAAGACTCTTCTTCGACTCCGGACTCAATGCAGAATCAGAACCTCCGTCAACAATCACAGCCTTATTATAAATCGCATCACTGTCATACTGGTCACCATCAGATGCGGATGTAATCCAGACATCACGAACATCATCGTTCGTACCCTCAAATCCGAACACGTCGTAGCCATATTTCTTGTCCTTCTTGAGCAGCGGATAGTTGCCGGCAACGATTTCGCGGGTAACGTCAACGACCAGTTCCTCAGACTCGGAGTGGGTCATCTCGCAGATTACGATGACCTCGTCGTTCTGCTTGTCCCATGTAACGACAGGCTCTGCCTCAGTCGTGCTTTCAGGAGTGCCGCCCGGGAAAGTCCATTTGTAGGAAGCTGGGGTGCCGACAACATTCTCAAGGGAGAATTTCACCTGCTGTCCGAACTTCGCGCACCCCTTAGGAGTAAGCCCCTCGGCCTTGATGTCGGCCTTCATAAGATCGACGGTCTTTACCTCAAACTCTGAAGTCTCGGTTCCGCCGTCGTTAAACTTCACGACGAGCGTCACCTTATTCTGACCGGTCTTGTTGAAAGTCACGTCGACGACGGCCTTGTCAGATGTGGCAGGCTCGGCGTTCTCGAAAGTCCATGTGCGGGAAGCCACGTCGAGGGAGTTGTCGGTGAACTTCACCGGAGAAGTGACCATGGCCGCTTTCGGAGCCTTGTACTGGAAATCATGTTCAACGCCGCCGGTTTCATTGCTCTTGTTGCAGGAAACCGCGAGAAGAAGGCTGCAGAGGGCAGCCGCAGAAAGTATTCTTTTCATAAAAATTGGTATTAGTTGTTACTGTATTTCAAAAGCCTTAAAAACACACGTTTCCTAATAGGATTGTCTATCACTATCAAATCACATCGCAATATTAAGAATGAACCGCCTATAAACGACTTTACAAATCGTTCATTCTTTTGCAATTTCATAAAATTCCAGAAATCAGCGAACACTCCTCACGCGCCCACATCAGTCGGAACTCACTCTTCATCAACACGTTTGTAATCCTTCGGCAACTTTCCGAACTCCGCTGCAAAAATTTTCGAGAAGTACGAAATGTTATTGAACCCGATGGCGTACATCACCTCTGTCACGGTCATCCCCGAGCCGGAAGAGAGCAGCTGGGCAGCACGCTTGAGACGTATGCTGCGGAGGAACTGGATGGCGGACATTCCGGTTATCGACTTAATCTTGCGGTAGAGCTGCGGACGGGAGTAACCCACGTTTTGGCAGAGTTCATCAACTCCGTAGTCCGACTCGGAGATGTGCTCCTCGATGTTGTCGATGCAGCTGCGGATGAACTTCTCGTCAACCGGTGTCGCAGTCACTGTGGAGGGTTCGAGGGATATGTCCGTACGGAAGGACTGCCTCATGCACTCACGCTGACGGATAAGATTGTCAATGCGGGAAATCAGCAGTTCAGCGTGGAAAGGCTTGGTGATGTAGTCGTCAGCCATCATCTGGTAGCCCTCCATCTTGTAGGCCGGAAGGTCGCGGGCGGAGACTAGTATGACTGGGATATGCGAGGTGACGTTGTTCTCCTTTATCCTGCGGCACAGTTCAAGGCCGTTCATTCCAGGCATCACGACATCGGTCAGCACAAGGTCAGGCTGCTCGGAGATGGTCTTCTCGTAGCCCTCGGAGCCGTCACGGGTCGTGATTATGTTGTAGCGTGTGGAGAGCAGCTGACTCAGATACTCCCTCAGTTCGGCACTGTCATCCACCACGAGCACAAGATGCTCACGCTCAACGCCTCCGAGCCCCGCGGCATGGGCGGTGCGGAACTCGGCGAGGGAGTCGTAGTTGGAGATGTGGTCGCTGTTCTCGTAGTCCCTGTCAATCTGGTCGGGAGAGAACTGCGAGCAGCCGTAGGGCAGAAAAACATGAAAGGAAGTCATTCCGCCCGGCACTGACTCCGCCCAGATTTTTCCGGAATGGGACAGCACGGCGGAGCGGCTTATTGAAAGGCCTATCCCCATGCCTCCACGGTCGTTGTTGCGGCCTTGACGGAATCGGTCGAAGATGTAGGGCAGGTCCTCAGGAAGGATGCCTATGCCGAGATTGGACACGGTAAGCTCGGCACCGCTGCGCCCATCTTCATCAGTGACTTCCGTAACCTCGGCACTTATCTGCCCCCCCCTATCGGGAGAATATTTCACGGCGTTGGACATCAGATTCAGTATGACCTTCTCTATGCTGTCCTTATCGATGAATACCTTCTGGCTCAGCGGATTGAGCCTCACCGCAAATTCATATCCCCGAGTTCTCGCGACAGGCTGGAAAAGAAGGCATATCTCCTCAACGAAACGGGAGAAGTCAATCTCCACGACATGAAGCCGCACCTCGCCGTTGTCATATTTCCGGAGATCGGTGATGGACTCGATGTGCTTCTGGAGAATCTTCGCGGACTGTTCTACGAGCTGGAGGCGGTTAAGCGTGGTCTTGCCGAGGCCGGGGTTCTTCAGCAGTTCCTCGACCGGAGTTGTTATAAGTGTGAGCGGCGTGCGGATTTCGTGAAGGAAGTCGGTGTGGAACTTGAGCTCGTTCTCGTTGCGTTCCCTCTGTTCCTCACGAAGCTTGTCTTCAAGTTCCTCCTTGTGACGACGGACACTGCGACGATGGAGGACGAGAGCAATGCCGGCAGCGGCTGCAAGAGCAAGAACTATGTAGCACAGAAATGCGGCTATGGAGGCATACCAAGGCGGAAGAATCCGCACATCAATCGAAGCCGGAAAGTCGCCCCAAAGCCCATCGCTGTTGGAGGCATAGACGACAAAGGTGTATCTTCCGGGACGTAGACTCAGATATGAGGCGAACGGGGTGGTTCCGTCGGTAAGGTGCCAGTCCTCGTCGAGTCCGTTCATGCGGTAGCGGAAACGGTTGCGTTCCGGATAGACATAGTGCATTGCGGAGAAGCGGAAGAGGAGGTTATTCTCGGTGCTGCGGAGCCTGAGCGCCTCCCTCTTGCGCACGGGAATGCCGTCCCGAAGCAAACTGTCGCAGGGCGAGCCGTTTATCATCAGAGATGTGAGCCGAACCACGGGGCTGTCGGCATTGTCGACGATCTCGGACGGATTGAAGACATTGAAACCGTTGATTCCCCCGAAGGCCATGCGCCCGTCGCTCAGCCGAGCGGCGTCATACATCTTGAACGCGTTGCTCTGAAGCCCGTCCTTGCGGGAAAAGCAGGCAATCTTGCCGGAATTCGGGTTGAAGCGGACGATTCCGAAGCCTCCTATCCAGAAGTTTCCCTCATCGTCCTCAAGAATGGACTCGAATTCATTGTTCGGAAACTCGGGGTGAGTGGCCTTGTTGAAGACCCTGAAGCTCCCGTCCGGCTCCATCCTGCACAGCCCGAGCCCCAGCACCGACACCCATAGCGTCCCGCTGCCGTCCCTGTGGATGAACGATACGAATTCTCCCGCCCCGTCTTCCGGCCTGATGCGCAGACGTTCGATGCCGGCGATGTTTCCGTCACCGTCAAGGCTGATTCTGTTCAGTCCAGAACGGGTGCCGGTCCAGACTGTGCTGTCCTCAACAAATATGTCGGTGATGCAGTCATCGGCAAGGGAGTTCGGGTCGGACGTGTTGCGTCGAAGGCATTCCCACAAAGCGGAAGAAGGATTGCGGACACCGTTCCGCGATGAGCGGTAGAGGCCATCTCCGGTAACAACCCACACCCGTCCAAAGTGGTCGGAAGCGAACTTATAGACGCTCGACTTCGCCGGGAGACTTCCAGGCACAGCAAGCGGGAAAGCACCGCCCGAAGCCGCCCTCTCAATGTCCCCGGAAGCAATCACAGCCGCGCCCCTGTCCCAGGAGCCGACCCAGACATCCCCTACAGGACTCTGCCACAACGCGGAAACCGTCTTGCCGGCAAAGCGGGAGAGCGACCGCGGGTTCACCTGACGGATCCTGCCGCCCTGCATCACCGCCACACGTCCTTCCCGAGAGGAGAGCCACAGCCTGTCCTTGCTGTCCGCCATCATGGCCACGATCTGCTCTCCATCGGCATCCGGAGTCACTGTAAACAACCTGAATTTCCGGCTGTTTGCATTGCTCCTGTAGCAACCGCCCCCTATGGTGCCCTCCCAGAGCACGTCCGAGCGGTCCAGCAACAGGCTTGATATTTCCGGCGTCCTTCGGGAATCGTTCAGAAACTGCCCGGTCTGCCGAAATTCCCCATCGTAGCACAGCAGGCCATCGCGCATGGTTCCGACATAGACCCTGCCCTCCGCATCCAGACAGGCACACTTTGCGGCGCAGGGACTGAGCGGCAGGAGACGCCGCGACTGAGGGTCAAACAGCCAGCAACCTTCATAGGAGGTTATCAGCAGCCGCTCCCCGACCTTCAGCACCGACGTCGCGAATATGTCCCTCACCACAGTCCGCACCCCAGTTGTCGGACAAAAGATTTCCAGCGCTGAGGGCGTTCCCACAAGAAGTTCGTCCTCTCCGAGCGGGAAACAGGTCGAGACGGGACAGCCGAACGAACGCGAAGACAGGTCATAGATGCCGTCGTGGCAGGAAAGCGTGGAAATCCCGTCATCGGTACAGATGATGACGGAACGCCCGTCTGATGAAGGATATATGCCATTCACATAGTTCGACGGAACCCTCACTGTCTTGACAAAACGGTCGTTCATAGTGTCGAAGATGGTCAGTCCACCTGTTTCCGTTCCAATGTAGAGCAGCCCGTTGTCCGAAAGATGGAGCGAACGTATGCGCGAACTTTCCAGAATCGAGTTCGAGATGTCATAGACCGTCATCTCCGTCCCATCATAGCGGCACAGTCCCGAATAAGTCCCTATCCATATATACCCGTCACTATCCTGCACTATCGAAGACACGTCAGTGTGCGGAAGCCCCTCATCCACCGAAAGCTGCTCCATATACGAGCGCTCCTGCGCCACGGCTTCCGCCATGACCGTCCCCGACAGAACAGCCAACACGACAAGATATTTCCATAAACCTTTCCGGACCATACGCAAACTTATCTGGTACAAAATTAAGAAGCTGTTTTAATTTTTCTCACAAAAAATTAAAACATCTTCCAAATCTTTCCAATCACATCCCCAATTTTTACGGAGAACACAAACATTTTGAGATTTGGGTAGTAATTCCACGAAAACAATCGTGAAAGGCCGCTCCACGGCTCCGGCAAATCACCCTAAAGGTGCTGATTTTCGCAAAAAACGTCACTTTTGAAGGGATTTTACTATATTTGCAGAACGAAAACGCCAATTGAACCGAGTATGGTAGATACAAAACTTTACGAATATATGGAAGAAATGCTGCGAAAAACGCCCGTAGCATTTCAACGCTACATTTTCGACACAATCCCGTGGTCTTCACAAATGGTTGGCATAACGGGAGCGAGAGGCATAGGAAAGTCAACGATGATACGGCAATACATCATACATAATAGGGAAAAGGGTAATTTTCTTTATGTGTCCGCCGATCACACTTATTTCGTAGACCACAGCCTCACGGATCTGGCCGATGAATTTGCGAAAGACGGAGGAACGCACCTATATATTGATGAAGTTCATAAATATAATGGCTGGGCACACGAACTTAAACAAATATATGATGTACACTCGGACTTGAACGTTGTGTTTACTGGTTCATCCATTCTGGATATAGAAGACGGTGAGGCCGATTTGAGCAGAAGAGCCCTGATGTACAACATGAGCGGACTTTCATTCAGAGAATATCTCAATCTGTTCCACGGATTCAATGTCCGGCCATATTCTCTGCAGGACATATTGTCACACAAGGCACGAATTGACGGCATTGAACATCCGTTACCTTTTTTCCGAGACTACATAAGAAATGGGTATTATCCATTCTCCAACCTTGAAGGTTTCGAGACAAGACTGCAGCAGGTTGTGTCAAGAACCATAGAGTCCGACATTGCGCAGCATGCAAACCTGAGAGCCTCAACGGCACGTAAACTGAAGAAAATGCTGATGATTGTCGCCTCTCTCGCCCCGTTCAAGCCAAGCATGGAGAAATTGGCAACAGAAATAGGCGTCAGCAAAAATGATGTTCCGGATTATCTTGTCTATCTGGAAAAGACCGGACTCATCGGGCAATTGAGGGATGACACCGGCGGGCTTCGCGGATTAGGAAAAGTGGAGAAAGTCTATATCGACAATCCTAATCTCATGTATGCCATTGCTTCAGACACCGTAGACATGGGAAATATACGCGAGACATTCTTCTACAGCCAGACAAAAGTCAGGAATGACGTCATATCCTCAAAAGTTTCCGACTGCATGATTGGAGATTTCACATTTGAAGTCGGAGGAAAGAACAAGGGAGCGAAACAACTTGAAGGGGTAAAGAATGGAATCGTTGTCAAAGACGACATTGAATATGGTCACGGAAATATTGTCCCGCTCTGGGCATTCGGACTGAACTATTAGTCTTTTCGTAACCATCCGAACACACCAAGAACAGGGGCGCGGTTCTGATTAACCGCGCCCCTGAAATGTTATATAGTGATGCCTGCACTACTCGTTTGAATAAGTCACCTTTGACACTTGAGCCACTCCGTTATTCTTTGTGGTATTATTCAACGTAAAGTCCAGTTGATAGTACATATCCTTCTGAGGTGAAGCTATCGCGAATTTAACTTCACCTTGGGTGACAGATGACTTCGTTTCAATAATCGTTGCCGACGAGAAATCACTGGTAGATGATGACTTGAGGGCGATTGAAGTTATAGAGCCATTTGTGACTTTGTCTATAGTAACCGCAATAGTGGTAATTGCTTCCGGTATCGACGTTGCTGTCGCTATCGTAGCGTGGGCCGAATTATTTTCCTTGGGACCAGCCTTGACGCATGTCCAACCATTATTGTTATTATTCCAATTGGAGATGTTCCAAGTAAATCCGTCCACAGTTACAGTCCATGAGTCGGTATAACTTGAAACGCCTTTACTATTGTAATCCTTGCCGAACTGAAGCGTATAGGTCTTTGGTTCTTCTGTCACAGCACCGGCAGCATTCTGTTTCAGCGAGATAGTCTTGGTGAGGTTTGCGTCGGAAGTGTGGGTCACTGTGAGGGTCGCCTCGTTGGCGGCCGCGGAGGTGTTCTCACCGGTTGGGGTGACGGTGATTGTGCCGGCTGCCTTATCGACAGCAATTGTCGCCCAAGAAAGCTCCGTCGGTGAAACCGTCCAGTCACCGCCCTCATTTACAGTAACCTTGGCAACGAAAGCATCCGTTGCCGTACTTGCCCAAGTCTTTGACGCATTGTCTATTGAGATAGACGGAACTGTATGGTCTTCCTGGATTGACGTTGCCACGAAAGAAGTGTTGGAGAAATTAGTGTTATATCCGTAAACAAAGCCATAAGCCTCAACATTCTTTCCGTCTGTAATTGCATTTTCTGCACTCAGATATAGTTTCTGACTACCTACAGACACGTATTTCCCAGATTGAACACCCCTTACATGCACATATTGGATAGCAGGACTTTCCGCATATTCAGTCAAGTACGCCTCCGTTGCCTCAACAGCGGCAGGCATAAGAGGCGCCGCTCCTGCTTGTTTATTCGTAATGGACGGAGTATTGAATTCCCATACGCCATTGAATTGCGATGCCTCTCCCGCAATATCACAAGTATTACCGGCTTCTAGTCCATGTGATTTTTTGTAGATTAGGATGAACCCTGTTTCATCACCGGCAATTGCATTGACCGAGCCCGGAACTGCATAGACCGTAAGCCCCTTGATTGTATACGTCCCTGCCGAAGTCACATCGATTACATGCTGTGCGGCTTTTGTTGAAAGGACGACTTCAGATACACCAGAAGCGGCGTATGACTTTTCACCTTCCACCGCAAGGGCATTCACCTTTATGGTGTAGCTATGTCCGTTCTCAAGATTGCTGAACACGACATAGTTGACCTTTATCGTCTTGGATTCTTTGAGAGCCTCACCATCACATATCTCGCATTTATAGCCATTCGCGGCGCGGCTGTCTGAAGTCCAGTTCACCCGTATTGAGGTTTCATCAATTGCTCCCTCAGACAAGGTCGGTGCAGCCAATGTCGGCGTGCCGAATTTGGCTGCGGTCAAGGTTGCAGCAGCGGATTTCTTGTAATTATCCGTATCTGACGGAACAGCGACGACAGCCACATCGTAGTACTCATCCTCAATGGCGGACGCATCGTAAGAATTGGTCTCGGAAGAGAATGTCTGCGTGCCGATGGTCACATTATATGAGGCAGCGCCACTCACGGCATTCCATGAGACAACCTTTCCATCAACTTTCAAACCAGTCGGTATGGCAAGAGCCTCGCGATTGTTTTCAAGTTTATAAATCTCAACAGAGGCTTGATTCGAAGTGTAATTGGAAAGTCGTTTAGGATTAGCGCTCACATTCCACTGCAATTCAGTTGTAGTTCCATTATATGCAGTACTTATCGTCGCATCATTTTTTTTGATAGAAATAGTCCAGACACTCGTGGTCGTACCCACAAAAGCAAGTCCAGTTTTGGTATTGGTCGCATTAAGATACTCACCATCAGCATTACGCATTTTCCACTCGGAACCAGACTGTTCCAATGTGATTATCAAACAATCGTCAGGAAGTGTTACGGATGTCTTGTCTTCATTAAAAGCAATTCCTTCTATTGCCACAAAATAATTTGATGTAATAGAAGACGATGCCATAATAGACTTATCTTGATTGACAAATACAATCTTATCTCCATCCGCCAGTTCATCCGTATTTGTTACAAGTGTGTATGATGACTGTGTGGTCTTCTCCGTCAGATGCGTTTCATCGAGCGTGAGGTTAATCACCGCAATCTGACCTTCCGGGAAGACAATGTCTTTCGGAAGAGTAACCTCCTTATTGAAAGTGTATTTGTCGGTCTCTCCAGAGAATGTGAGCTTCGTTCCTGCAGCCAAGGTTGTCGGATTAGCGGCAAAAAACACCGTATTAACGTACTCTCCATTAATTACAGGCATATCTTTCTCCGTTGAATAGACAGCAGTCAAAGACTTGATCCCTGTCGTCCAGCCAAAGATTTCAGCATTTGTGATGTCCAGTTTTGCACTTCCCGTGAGAACCGCATCTGAAGAAGTCATCGTGAAATTATGAATATGCTCATTATCAAGATTCGCAACGCCTTTCACGTTCACTTTCACTATAGACACCACTCTTTTGAAATACACATCATTCATATAAACAGTCTTTCCATCTGAGGTATACTCAGTTGGCTTAGACACAAGAACATCGCAGTCTTCATCGATTGTTTCATACGTCGGATGCTGAATATATTCATCTCGTTCATCACCGAGTGAAACTTCAAGAACTTCCACACCGTTCTCCGGCGCCAGGCATTGCTCAAACGCAAGCTTCGGTGAAACTGCCTTGAAAACTCCGGATTCCGCAGCATCGAGATAGCCATCAAACTTTGCCACCGTCCCATCTGCATTTTCATTGTAGAGGACTCCGGCAAGTTCACTGTTCGCCTTGATGTCCCCGATAAATACTGCCAAAGCATCATCCTTTCGCCATTTCGGAGTGTATGTCCCGTCAAGATTATTATCAAGATAAGACTTTACCGGAACGTTCTCTACCGTTGTGACAACAAAGTGAAGTTCATTGTCTGCCTTTGATGGTTCCAGACTGGACTCCTTCGCGCACGAAACAGCGAGGAGGGATGCGAAAGCTGAAAAAACCGCTGCTCTAAAGATAGTATTCTTCATGGTATCTGCATTTAAAGGTCATACGAATACATTGAATTCTCGGTTACAACACCACCGGCCTGATTCGCATCGCCGAATCCGTCCTTGCTGCCGGCAAACCCGTGCTCTGTTGAGACTGCCTCGACATGTACCAGAGGAGCCTCGTAAAATGTTTTGTTTCTTTTCATACCTATTGTGTTTATATTGTTTGTTTCCGCACGGCGCTCTTGCGCCTTCTATTCACCCCTCCCGTCCCCTCCATAGGGGAAGTCGTGCTCCGTGCACACTATCGCACGTGTCCCTCGCTTCGTTGTTCTCCGCACGGCGCTCTTGCGCCTTTCGTTTTAAATGAGCCCCTGTGCGGACGATCACTGGCGTTTCTCAACGGCGGGGCTCAAACAACCTTTATAATTTCAATGTACTACGACTTCGTCCGTGTAGACCGCCATATACAACGGGAGGGTACTGAAGCCGATTATGGCTTCAGTACCCTCCCGGATACATTCATATTCAATATTTTATCAGACTCTACGGACGAATATGCCTGCCCCCCCCAAGGACGGTTGCAGCACAACGCATTACGCTAACATTCATTCCGTTAAGTTTCATCTGTCTTTTCACATTCAACACCGCAAAGTTCGCAATTCTCTCGCAAAAAAGCAAATTAAAAACGAGCTGCATATAGACAATGGAGACAATGGACTCCCGCCGTCAGTCCTTCAGACAGCTGAGCGGAACGACATAGACTCCGTCGGGCCGGCGGTAGGCATAGGGACCGACTGCCGTCAAGACCATGAGGAATGACGGAGATTTCATTCTGGTCGTATCAATCTTCTCGGAGAGAGTTCTGAGGTTTTTAGCCCCCTCCTCTATCAGATTGTCTCCACCGAGCTTTATCTCAATCAGGGCGTATGAACCGTTGCGGAGATGCACGACGGCATCACATTCAAGACCATTCTTGTCCCGGTAATGATAGACCTTGCCTCCGAGAGCATCGGCATAGACGCGGAGGTCACGCACGCACATTGTCTCGAAAAATAGACAGAATGTGTTCAAGTCGTTCATCAGATCCACAGGGCCAAGGCCAAGGGCTGCACAGGCAATCGACGGATCAACAAAATATCTCGTGTCGGATGTACGGATTGCCGCACCCTTTGGGTCCCTCAATCAGAACTGCGCCCATTGCCTCAAGTTTGTCAGAAAGCAGCTGGTCTGCAATGCGGTTTTTATACTCATTTGTCATAACCCACTCGTTTGCGGCAAAGATATTAACTTTCAACGATTTCCGCAAATTTTTCTAGAGCCGTTTGGCAATTTGGCCGATTTTCACTTGGCAATTTGGCCGAGGAGGGAGAGACAAGAGGCGCGGTCGGAGGTGAGCTGGTCGCGGAGGGCGGCGGTGGAGGAGAAGCGGGTTTCGCCACGGAGGCGCTTCATGAAAGAGATGCGGAGCGGGAGGCCGTAGATGTCCTCATCGAAACCGAAAATATTGGTCTCTATCGTGATGTTCGCGCCAAGATTCACCGTCGGGCGGGAACCTATGTTGCACATACCGTATAAGACACGACCGCCTTGGACCATGCTGTCAGCTCCGGAAGCTCCGCATGACAGGGACACAGCGCCTGACGTTCCTGAAGGTGCAGGAACAAGACCGGCATCTCCCGCCAGTTCCGGGAACTCGACGCGGACAAGATACACCCCGCTCTCGGGAATTAGCTTCAGAGGTTCGTAGAGCTGCATGTTAGCCGTCGGAAAGCCGAGGGTTCGGCCTATGCGGTTGCCCGAGACAACCACCCCGTTCAGGAAATAGTCGTAGCCGAGCATCGCCGAAGCGGCCTCCACGTCACCGGAGGAGAGTGCTCCTCGAATTTTCGTCGAGCTTATGTCGCCGAGAGCCGTGCATGGAATCAGCTCGACTCCGAGCCGTGAGGCAATCCCGCGCACAGCCGAGGCATCAGCCCCGTCGGAACCGACCCTGTTGTCATAGCCGAAAACCATGGCCGTGCAGCCGAAACGGCCGACGAGCCAGTCACGGATGTATTGTTCGGCTGTCAGCGCAGCGAACTCGCGGCTGAACTGAATAACTTCCACCCTGTCGACTCCGAGCGAAAGGAGCAGTTCGCGCTTTTCAGAAAAAGACGTCAGCAACCGCAGCTGGGGCGCGTCCTGCTGAAGCACCGCACGCGGATGAGGACGGAAAGTAACGATCACGGAGTCCGTCCCGCGCTCCCGGGCGGCCGAGACAAGCTGTCCCACGACCGACCGGTGCCCGAGATGGACTCCGTCAAAAAAACCGGTGGCAATTACAGCCATCTCACAAGTTCAAAGTCCTGTCTGTGAGGCAGAAGCGGATTCTTCGCATAGATTCTTCCGGCCACCTGATAGACTCCCGTGGTCTCCGGAAGGACAGAAGCCTCGTACTTCACGATGCCGTCGTTCACCTCGACCGGAGAGCACTCGCACTTCTCCACGATGTGCATCCTGTTCTTTGCGTCCTGGGTGGCAAAGAGGAATTCGACTCCTATTTCAGACGGATCGAGGTCGCCGATGTTGAGAACGACGTCTGCCTTGTACTCGTGTCCTATGGAAACGTTTCCTGCGGCACTGTCAGGCTTGTGGACAGAAACGACCTCAACCTGACCCCAGTCGCGGCGCATGTGCTTCTTCCATGAGGCAATCTCACGAGCGACCTTATAGTCATCGGCAACGAGTGACTCGTAGCGCGCCGACTGAGGGTTGTAGTACTGGTTCACATAATCGGTGAGCATCCTGTTGGTCGTAAAGTTACATGCAACCTGAGCCACGGTGTTCTTCACATACTCAATCCACGATGCTGAACGTCCCGTAGCGGGGTCCTTGTGATAGAACGTAGGGGCGATGTCGTTCTCGATAATCGTGTAAATCGTCGCGGCGTCAAGCTCGTCCTGATAGTTCTGGTCGTCGTATGTGCGCTCCATAGGCAGAGCCCATCCGCAGCCCGGCTTGTAGCCCTCGACCCACCAGCCGTCAAGCACGGAGAAGTGCATCACTCCGTTCATGGCCGCCTTCTCGCCGGAAGTTCCGGAAGCCTCCAGAGGACGTGTAGGGTTATTCATCCAGACATCGACGCCCTGAACGAGGTACTTTGCGAGGGTTATGTCATAGTTCGGAACGAAAACAATCTTTCCGATGAAACGATCCTGCTTTGAGATGTCGACAATCATCTTGATCAGATCCTGTCCTGCCTTGTCAGCAGGGTGCGCCTTTCCGGCGAAAAGGAACTGAACTGGACGTTCCGGATCGTTCACAATCTCACTGAGACGATCGAGGTCACGGAAGAGCAGGTGCGCACGCTTATAAGTGGCGAAACGGCGCGCGAAACCAATTGTGAGAACATCGTCGCGAAGGGTATCCTTGATGGTAACAATCTGGCGCGGAGAGTAGTGGTTCGACTCCGTCGTGTCGGAAAGACGCTCCTTTACCTCGGCAATAAGCTTCTTGCGCAACTCAGTGCGGACAGACCACACGGTCTCGTCGGAAACCTTGTATATGCCCTCAAAGCAGCTCTTGTCGTAGTGATGCGTCGCGAACTCCTTGCCGAACACCTTGGAATGGATTTCCTTCCACTCGGGAGCCGTCCATGTCGGGTAGTGAACGCCGTTTGTCACGTAACTTATATGCAGTTCCTCCGGCAGATAGCCCGGATACATAGGCGCGAAGATGTCCTGACTCACCTTTCCGTGCAGCCATGACACACCATTGACTTCCTGCGAAATGTTGGCGGCGAGATTACTCATCGAGAACTTCTCGTTAGGGTCTGCTCCGTTCAGTTTGCCCAGTCCCATGAGTGTCTCCCAGTCAATCTTCAGGCGCTGCGGATAATGGCCGATGTACTTGCGGAGAAGCCCCTCGTCGAACGCATCGTGCCCGGCAGGTACCGGAGTGTGGGTCGTGTAGAGGGATGACGAGCGGATGACCTCCATGGCCTCGCCGAAGCTGAGGTTCTGCTGCTCGATGTACTCGCGCAGTCTCTCAAGACCGATGAACGCGGCATGCCCCTCGTTGCAGTGATATACCTGCGGCCAGTAGCCAATCTTGCGCAGGGCACGGATTCCGCCGACGCCAAGCAGGAGTTCCTGCTTGAGACGGTTCTCCCAGTCGCCGCCATAGAGGTGGTAGGTAACTTCCCTGTCCTCCTGAAGGTTGTCCTCATAGTCGGTGTCGAGCAGATAGAGCTCGGTCCTTCCGACATTCACAAGCCACAGGCGCGCGTTGATGTTGCGGCCCGGAAACGCGATGCTGACCGTAACCCAGTTGCCGTCCTTGTCGCGGACAGGCTCGGCCGGGGTCTTCATGAAATCCTGGGCGTCATACTTTGAGACCTGCGCTCCCTGCGCCGAGAGAATCTGGGTGAAATAGCCGTAGCGGTAGAAAAGACCCACTGCAACGAGGTTCACGTTCATGTCCGAGGTCTCCTTGAGGTAGTCTCCGGCAAGGATGCCCAGACCGCCTGAATAAATCTTCAGCGACGTGTCAAGGCCGTATTCCATGCAGAAATACGCCACCGACGGGTTCGCCCTCTTCGCCTTAAGGCCCATATACTCGTCAAACTCAGTCTTAACCGCCTTGAGCTGCCCGAGGAACTCCACGTCGGAGCCGAGCTTCTTGAACTGCTTGAGGCTCACGCGGTCCAGCAGCGCGATAGGGTTCTCCCCACAGGCCTTCCATGCCTCCGGGTCTATTGACTTGAAAAGATTCTTTGCCGACTCGTTCCAGCACCACCACAGATTCTTCGAGAGAATCTCCAGATCCTTCAGCGACTCAGGCAGATGCCTTGAGACGAAAACGCTGCTCCATGACGGCTGATTTACTTCATTCTTCTTGTACTCCATTGGTTTCTCATCCCTGAATTCCGGGAATGCTCCTTTTTCTGATATAACTTTATTTAATGCCTTTGAATATGCTTCCTTGTAATAGACTATGTTGTTCTCCCACAGCGCGATGTTCGAGACGTCACGGGCGTTGTCCATATAGCCCTGCCGCGTCTCGGCGGTAAGTCCCGCAATCTCGCGCATCCTGCCGACAGTCTCCTCGACAACATTGTTGTAGTTTGAGTCGTTTCTCGTGACCACGGTGATGCCGGGATGCTGCTTTCCATAGTGTCCGCGCACCCACAGTCCGAAACCGGCGAGCGAGGTCGTGAGAGTAGGAACCTTGAATGCAAGTGACTCCAGTGGGGTATATCCCCAAGGTTCGTAATAGGACGGGAAGACGGCGAGATCCATACCGTTAAGAAGGTCATAGTAGGACATATTGAATATGCCGTCGTTTCCGTTGAGATAGGACGAAATGAAATACACCTTCACCTTCGTTTGCTCCGAATTGTCAAGTCCGAGCTCTACGAGACGATGGGATATGGCGTCGTACTCCGGATTCATGAGATAATGTGAAATCTGCGTAGTGTACGACGAACCGTTGCCTCCAAGTTTGGCGACGAGTTCCTTGTCCGCGCCGTAATGCCCGGAAGGTATCATTATGAACGCCTGGATGTTACGCCCGTTGTAGTCGGAGCGATTGAGTCGATCGAGAGCATCAATGAACACATCGATTCCCTTGTTCTTCCACTCGTAGCGTCCGCCGATGCACATTAGCATGGCGTCATCCGGAACCTCGGCACCGGACATTGCGGCAGCCACTGAAATGAGTTTTCTGCGCGCTTCCTTGCGCTTTGCCGGATATTCCTCGTCGGAAGGGGTGAAGCTCGGCTCGAAGCCGTTAGGCGTCACCACATCCACAGCACGTCCGAGGAAATGGCGGCATTCCTGCGCGGTGATTTCACTGACCGTGGTGAATACGTCGGCGTTCTGCGCAGAGGTCTTTTCAAGAGAATGACGGGCTATCACATTGAATTCCCGAGCCTTGGCATCCGCGTTATAACTGTCGAGAGCGTCGTAGAGAGGCAGATTGTTGCCGGCGATGCAACGCCCGATGACAGTCGCATGAGTAGTGAATACCGTCGCTATCGGAAGGCCTGTTCCTTTTATATAAAGAAGTCCCGCTCCAGTCATCCACTCGTGGAACTGCGCCACGACTTTGTCAGAAGGGAAGAGGTTGTACTTGTAGAAACTCTCTATGACCTTTCCGGCGGCATATCCGAACAGGGCCGACTCCTTGTAGTCCCAGTTTCCCGTGAGGGAATCCACTCCGAAACGCTTCCAGTACTCCGTCAGAATTTCGTTCTGTGAAGTGATGAACTGCTTGAAATCCACGAGTATGGCAATCGGCTGCCCCGGCACGTTCCACTTTCCGATTCTCACGCGGAGTCCCTCCTCCGCAGCGGCTGCCTTCCAGGACTTGAAGAGCAGCGGATCCTCCGTGAAGTCAGGGTTGCTCGCAGTGTGCATCCAGACGTCCGGTCCGATGAGGATGTGATGCCGCTTGTATTCGGCCTTGAGGTTCAGCGCCTTGGTCGCTATGACCGTATAAATTCCGCCTACCTTGTTGCAGACTTCCCAGCTGACTTCAAAAAGGTAGTCCGGTCTGATGATATTTTGTTCCATTTACTGATTCTGTTCCTTTGAGGACAATGCCTGATCCACACGAATCATGAAGTCGCTCAATACGTTCATATAGTTGATGAATGCCTCGTAAGGCGTATCATACGGGTTGAAATACTTGTGCACCGCCCCGTCGGAGAAATACTTGGTGCACATATAGTAGAAATGGTCGCTCTCCTGAAGGTGTCCGAAGTCGGCCCAGAGTTCAGCGTCGTTGAGCAGTGCGAGCTTCTCGGAAAGGGAGTAGAGCTTGCTGAAGGCCTCGTTCTGAAGCTCGTTTCCGAGCCATGCCGAGGTGTCGCGCTCCTCGTCCGCCCATGAAATCGCGTCCGGAATGTCGAGCACGGAAACGGCCTTGTGCTTCCTCGCGGCGCGGGACGGGGTGACGAACTCGAACTCGCCGTCGGCGATGACGGCAGAAGGGAGATACCTCATGAAGTCGAATATTCCCGACGCTGCGCTCTGATGCTCGCCGAAGGTCTCGTAGTCCATGAAGAGGTTCACGATTTCTCCGTCTCCGGCCTTGAGCCATGAAAGGTATTTGTCCGCAGTCACAGGCCAGTTCTCCCAGTTTCGGTCAGAGAAGCGGAACGCGATGTCGTCGCTCAGTCCCGAATTGCGCAGAAGAAGCTTCTGGGCGTGTTTTGCCGTCGACTTATAGACATAGTTCGGACTCTGCCATCCGAGGATATGTTTCGCGCCCTCCGTCAGTATCGTCTTGAATCCCAGTGAATCGACCATGTCTGCGATGTCGTCCGAATAAATCAGCTCGGTGTTGCGGAACGTCGTCGGAGTGACCCCGAAATAATGCTCTATCGCGGCCTTGTGCTTGAGAACCTGATGTTTGAACTCAGGCTCGGAGGCGAGGGACGCGAGGGAGTGGTAGTAGGTTTCGGAAAGGAACTCCACGCAGCCGGTTGCCGCAAGCTTACGAAAACTTTCAAGAACCTCCGGGCAATAGCGATCGAACTGCTCCAGAGCCGTGCCGGTGATTGAGAACGCCACCTTGAATGCGCCCTTACCCGCCTTAATCTGCTCAAGAAGCAGTTCATTCATCGGAAGATAGCACTTCTTCGCGATGCGCCGCAGGATGGTGCGGTTCGTGAAGTCGTCATAGTAGTGGGAATTTTTCCCGATGTCGAAAAACCTGTATTGCCTCAACCTGTTGGGCTGATGAACCTGAAAATACAGACAAATTGACTTTTTCATATATGTAAATCTTTTATTATCAAAAATATATCCTCATTGTCTCAAGCCTTAGACTATTTCACGACGGACTCATAGACAGCCTTTATCTTAGCGGCGGCGGCAGTCCACTTGAGAGCGTTCACCTCGTCGTAGCCGCAGCGGGTCGCAAATTCGGAAAGCGCCGGATAGTTCAGCAGGCCGTAAATCGCGTCGGACATCGCGTCGACGTCCCAGAAATCGACCTTGATCGCATATTTGAGCACCTCCGCGCAGCCGGACTGCTTGGAGATGATTGAAGGGACGTTGGTCTGCATGGCCTCAAGCGGAGAGATTCCGAAAGGCTCGGAAATCGAAGGCATCACATAGACGTCCGACAGCGCGAACATCTTCCTCACGTCGTCTCCCCGGAGGAAGCCCGTGAAGTGGAAGCGGTCGGCGATGCCAAGACGCGCCACATGGCGGATGCACCTGTTCAGCATATCCCCGCTGCCGGCCATCACGAAACGCACGTTGTCGCACCTCTTGAGCACCTTTGCAGCGGCCTCGATGAAATACTCCGGTCCCTTCTGGTAGGTCACGCGTCCGAGGAATGTGACAATCTTGTCCTTCACGCCTCTCTGCACGGTGATGCCGGAGCGTCCCGAGAAATCGACGGCGTTATGAACCGTCACGACCTTCACGGGGTCTATGCCGTATTTGTTTATGACTATGTTCCTCGTGAGCTCGCTCACCGTGATTACCTTGTCAGCTGCCTCCATGCCCCTTTTTTCGAGGTCATAGACACGGGTGTCGATGTTGTCATCGCTTGAACGGTCGAACGAAGTGGCGTGAACATGGACCACTAACGGCTTGCCCGTGAGCTGTTTGGCGGCGATTCCGGCGAGGTAGGTGAGCCAGTCGTGGGCATGGATGACGTCGAACTCGTCCTTGTGCTGGAGAGCAATCGTGCCCCCGACCATTCCGTAGCGGGCGACCTCCTCCATGAGGTTTGTCCCGTACTTGCCTGAAAACTGGAATTTCTGGCCGTAAGTTATGCGGAAGTCCTTGATCTGGCGAGCCCTCTCCTCCTCAACCACTGAAGAGAAGTCCTCGG
Organism: Bacteroidales bacterium UBA6360; assembly: GCA_002440085.1. GTDB lineage: Bacteria > Bacteroidota > Bacteroidia > Bacteroidales > UBA932 > Cryptobacteroides. The sequence continues at coordinate 2,507 of DJRM01000033.1, read as the reverse complement.
GAGATACATACGGAACCATGTTGGTTCCCACATGAACAAACCGCACCTTTCCGAGAAACTCATCCACAGTCTCGGACATGGTGTCGACTGCCACATCGCTCGCGTTGATGATGCGGACAGCGGACTGATCCTCGTCCCCGGAAGCGGACGGCATCACGAAAAGGACCTCAACGCCGTTCTCGGCAAGACCCCTGGTCATTCCGTAGCAGGCAGTTCCGAGACCGCCGGCGATGTGTGGCGGGAATTCCCAGCCGAACATCAGTACTCTCATTTCTGTACCTCCTTTTCCTTTGCTGCGGATCCTTCTTCCGTCCGAGGACGGTAAAGGCTGAGCAGATATTCTACATGAAGCAGGGCAGCAGTGCTGCAGGCCGAAGAAATCGCGCCGTGCGGCTCGTGAGGAGGGTCTCCGTCATAGAGTTCGGAGAAGGCTCCGACGCCGTGCTTGTAGATGTCCTTGTAGAAGCCCTCGACGAGATACTCCGCCCTCTTGTAGAAGGACGGGCCTATCATCCTGAAGGCCATGTCTATGTAGTAGTCGAGCGGGATAATCCACGCGCAGCCCTGATGGTAGGCGAGGTCGCGTTCAATCTGCGAGCCCTCATAAACTCCCCTATAGGCCTCGTTCCTCGGTGAGAGTGTACGGATTCCACGGCTGGTAATCAGCTCGTTGGAGAGCGTCTGCATGATGGAGGACTTGTAGTCGTCGTTCACCGGAGAATACTCCAGCGCTATCGCGAACAGCTGGTTGGAGCGGACTGCGAGGTTCTGCCCTGAATCATCGACATAGTCGGCGAGATAGCCTCCCTTTTCATTCCAGAAGGTCTTTTCAAAGTTCTCCTCGACGAGTTCTTTCACGCCGTTCCACCTTTCAATGAAAGCGGTGTTCCTCGACGCATATTTCCGTTCCATCTCAAGGGCGAAGCATACGGCATTGTACCAGAATGCATTGGTCTCCACCTGATAGCCGGCACGCTCAGTCACCGGCACTCCGTCCACGTATGCGTTCATCCACGAAAGGGCCGTGCGCCATTTCTGCGCCCAGAGCAGCCCGTTAGGATGGAGGGCAACCTCGGCGCGCCTGCCAGGAAGGTAGCTTTCTATGATTCCTTTCACCGTCTCACCATACTTTTTCCAGACCTTCTTAGGGTCGGCACCGAAACGGATGTACTGCTGGAGAGCGTCAGCGATGCGCAGCGGTGCCTCGACCTGGGTCGTGCGGCACAAAAGCCTCTCCTGATTGTCCGCGATGAGGTTGTCGAGGATTTCCTCAAATTCCTTTGCACCCGCGCCGGCATAGAGAGTGAGTCCGGGAAGCGCGACGACAGTCTCACGGAGAAGCCCAGTTCCAAGCCATGTCAGCCCAGCCACTATCTGCTTGTGATTGTTGCGGTTGCAGATAAGAAGGTCGGCATTATATTTCAGAAGGTCCGAATCCGAGGTTATGTTGCCTTTCTTCTTCACGACGGAGCTGAACTTGCGCGACAGCGCCTTCGTGTCCTCGACTGCCGTGGAGCCGGAAACGATGACGCTTTCGCCTTTTCTCAATTTGAGAGAGAACGAGCCCGGCACAAAAAGATCCTCCTTGCAGTCAAAGCCCCGGCGGTACTCATCGGTGTAGGTTATTCCCTTGTACCACGACGGCGTATAGCGGAATTCGACTTTCTTCGAAAACTGGAGGTTAAGATCCGGGAAGCCTTCGTACATGTTGAAAGACACGCCGTTCTCAATCTCACGGTAGCCGGTGCGCGCCTTAGGATTCTCACAGGTCAGTCTGTGGATGCTGCGGAACGCGAGGAAGGGCTTGATGACAAGTTCGCATGAAGACGGAGCCGACACGAGTTCGTACTTGAGCATCACCTGGTCGGAGTCAGGAGCGAGAATAACGGATTTCCTGAAAGTTGTCTCACCGATCTTGTAGGTCAGAGTAGGGACCGGAGCCGCAGTGAAGTCAACGATGTACTTGTGTCCGCGCGGTTCATAGATGTCCCCGTAGCAATGAATGCCGAGATTGAACTGCCTGTGGTTCACGACGATGCTCTCATCAAGGCCGGAAAGCAGGATGTGCTTGCCGCTGCCGAAGGCATCGACCGGGACAGCCAGCAGTCCATGGTAGCGCCGCGTGTTGCAGCCTACGATTGAAGTGTTGCAATACGCTCCCGTCTTGTTCGCTCCGATGATTTCCCTTTTGAGCGAATACTCAAGGTTCACCAGTTCGGATTTGTTGAAACTAAGGAATGCCATATCTAAAATTATATTCTTTTTTACATTGTCTGCGCACATGAAATCTCCATATTCCCATGCACGACGCATCATATACCATTTCCCACAGAACCCCTATTCTCTTCTTAACACAACAGCACAACGACTCGGCAGATAGAGAAATAAGCTGTCTTCGTATCTGTCGTTCCCATTGGCGTTTTTCTGCGGAACCGTGAAATGGGCGTCATTCGTCAGTCTGCCGAATCCATCGAATTCCAGTGAGTCTGTGGTCAAAATGTCAACCC
>DJRM01000131.1 GCA_002440085.1 Bacteroidales bacterium UBA6360 | reverse complement strand
GACCTCCCGACCGACTGACATTTTCATCCCGCGCATTAAGAACTTGGGCTAAATCGACGATTTTTTCATCGATTTAGCCCAAGTTCTTCACTTTTGGCATACGACCAAGCGCTAAGCAAGGCTGACTTCAAGCCTCAGGCTGAGTCCCAGCGCATCTGCAAGGCGGATAAAAGACGACAACTGCATATCGGTCTCGCCATGTTCGATCCGGTTAATGTAAGTCCTTTTGCAGCCGACATTGTCCGCCAATTCTTTCTGAGTCAGTCCAAGCTCCTTGCGACGTTCTCTAAGCACCTCGCCATAATACCACGCCCGGGCCTTCGCGTCAAAAGCTTCACGCTCCGCCGTGCCGTGAGCCCCCACTTCTCTCGAGAGCACGGTTTCAGCCGGCACAAATCCCTCTTTCTCAGAAACATCAACATCTCTGAGAGCCGCCCTTTCTTCCGGAGACAGCCTATAATCCGAATTTCTCATAACATCCTCCTTAAAATATTCATTGCCACAGTCAACGCCCGTCCATAGTCCTTCGTTCCTTTCTTGACAAAACCACAAAGAAACACGACCTTGGAAGCCAAGTTGATGTTTTCATTATCCAACGAAAAGAGAATCACCCTCACCTCGTTATCAGCCGAGATTCTCAGTTCATAAAAATCCGTATTTGTCAACTTTTTGACAAATTTTGTCGGTATCGGAGACAATGTCTCCAATATCGTGACAGCATATCTGAGTTTCTCCTGAACCCGAGCACCGGACTCCATCTCAAACTTCAGGTATTCCTCAGAATAGAACAATTCTCTTTCCATCGGCAAAAGTAACTAATTGATTTCTTTTTTGCAAATATAAACGGCGGCCATCCTTTCGGATAACCGCCGCAATATTAGGCAGAGATGATGGCGTCCTCTTATCTATTCCTATTGAATACTATCGTTCTCATCATTATCGGAAGACCCATTCACGATTATACCTATAACCTTTGCTATTAGAGACAAGCATAGACTAAATAGCGCCATTGTAAGAGGCCAAAGCGGTGGTTCCGATGGGCAAAAAATCATGCAACATAAAAATATTAGCACAGCCAACAATGTTACAAGCCCCCCTAATAATGTTATAGCAGAAAAAACATTCCTCATAACAAGTAATCGCTAAAAACCAAAATCATATAAATTACAAAAAACCATCATATGAATCCTATCAGCTTTTCATAGGATGGGTTAGAAGCAACTGTCACACATAGATTAATAAAGATACTTTTTATAAGTATCAACATACCTGAAATACTTGTCCATATCGTTTCTATATTTATCTAAGTGCTTTTCAGAGCGGCGTTCCGCCTTATCCATGGCATCAGCATCACACTTATCAATTGCCCTGTTCATTTCAATTGCATCTTTCTTTGCAATTGCCTCAGGAGAACAAGAGCAAGACGTTATTGAACCCCCCAAACAAAGCAGGAGCACAACAATGTAAATACATCTTTTCATAGCTATACAACATTAAAACTCAACCAGATTTTATCTGATTCAATATCTTCTCATTTATCGCCAACACCGCGGTTTCGATTTTTGTTCTTGAATTTTCTGTCGAACTCTTAACAACAACATTCGTTGCATTTCCATCAATCTCCACAGAAATTCTGGCTACGATTTCCACAGATTCTTCACGATTCGAGTCGTCATTAATTGTCCATTTTGCCCGACAATTTTCTTCGCCCAACAAACTCCGAACTAGTTCATGGAATTCTTTCTTTGACAAGCACATAACTAACAAGATTATATTTCTGCAGCCCCAAGCAGATTAATAATAAAAACAGAAAGTGTGGAGCCTGATTTCGTTTATCTAAAGAGAGGTTCTGACAAAACCTAAAAGCAAATAAACTGAAACAATCCCCACACCTGTATCGAAGGGTGTAGAATACACGCAACCGAATACAGATGACGGTGCTGTTCGTCGTCCTTGCTTTTATTGAAACTGTCAGATTTCTCTTTAAGGACAGTGCGAAAACACTTTCATCAAATATGTAATTGCAGGCTTTCGCCTACAACGCGGCAAATGTATGAAATATTTTCGGAACATCAAAACAGCACCGATGGGATTGTTTCAAAATTAAAGATACTGATTCACACAAAAGAACTTGGGCTAAATCGACAATTTTTCCTTCGATTTAGCCCAAGTTTAGCATTAAATCCATCCTTTCATGCAGGATTCTGACAACAATTATAGTCTGAGAATCTATCCTCCTGAAGAAGACAATGTGCTTATTCACCCTATAGCCAAGCAATCCCGGACTGACTTCGTCATATTTCTTTACGGCATATATGTCCGCTCCTCCGGCAAGTCTCTTACAGATAGAAACTATTGACAGATAATAGGCATCTGCCTGTTTCTGTGACCAATGTGCCTCCGTATATGCCCATATGCCCGAAAGGTCTTCAATAGCCTTATTCGTATATAGAACGCTTCCCGTCATGACAATCGGATTTAAGTCTCTTGAGATGCTCCTCCGGAGAGAAGCCTGATACTACACCACTCTCCTCTCCTGCCCTTATGGCTGATTTCAGTTCCATAAGCCGGCTTTCGTTTTCTTCAAGCAATCTAAGACCCGCACGGATGACCTCGCTGGCATTATTATAACGCCCGCGCTCAACATTCGTGCGGATAAAATTTTCAAAATAGTCGCCCAAAGCCACTGATGTTGTCTTCATTGCCAATTGATTTTCGGCAAAGTTACCAATATTTGGTAACATTCCACCTATTATTGCCATTTCTAAAAAAATCTTTGTACAGCAATAATAGGCAGAAATGTTTGAAACAACACCAAACCTAAAAAAAGAAACACTAAAAATTTCTTTTTCTTTATATTCTACCTATTTTATATACCCAACCACCGCCCCAAAAACAGAATATGGGATAAATCGAAGACTTTTTCATCGATTTAGCCCATATTCTGTATGCTCACGCTGTAAACTACTCGTCCACAACGCCGTAGTCGGCGCGAAGACGGTCAAAGCCGGAGTCAACGAGGGCAACAACAGCGTCGTCGCCGCTGTCCTTGGCTATGTCCTGAACCATGAGGACCATGTTGCGGGCGCGGTCGAAATCGTCCTTGGCGTAGTCGTAGAACTGGAAGAAGAAGTTGACGGACTGGAACATCTTGTCGAGGAAACGGGTGGCAAGGTCGGAGGCCTTTTCTGTCTCTCCGAGGACATAGTAGAGGTTAATCATGTCCATGACCATCAGCTCGTTGGAGTAGCCGAGATAGGAAATGTCCAGCGGATAGTTCTTCTCCGGAACGCAGGCCTGACACTTGTCGAGCATCTCTACCGCACGCTCAGGATGACCTGCCTTGACCATCTCCTTAGCGACGTTCACGAAGAGCGCGCGCTGCGAGAGGACACCGCAGAAAGTGTAGAGGTGCTGGTTGTCGGCATAGTAGTCCGGATAGCTGAGCGCGTCCCACTTATAGACGTTCGTCATCATGTCGTAGAGCCTGTCCGGGTCGGCGAACCCGACCTCAGAAGTGCGCTGACGGTTGCGGATAGGGACGAACTTGTAGGAGAATCCGTCATATTCAAGATAGTCCTTGATGCCCATGTTCAGGTCTCCGCCCATGTTCAGAAGATGTATCGGCCTGTCCCACTGATAGTTCGAGAGCAGGTCGAGCATGAACAGCTCCGGCTTGGAAATGTAGTCCTTCTTCGGCGACATCGTAAGCACGATATACTCCGGAATCTGAGACTCATATTTCTTGTCTAGGATTCCGTACTTTATCACATTCTCCTTGTTCACCGGAACCACGAGCTTGCGAGAGCAGATGTAATCCACCATCTTGCCGGACGAGAGCGGAACCTTCGCCGAAGGGTGTCGGAATACTCGCATCACGTCGGAAAGGAGTATGGCGCTGTCGCGGGTGTCGTAGATGTGGACGAAATCGTTGGTGCCGTAGAGATACTGGCGCGGGCCGACGCTCAGATCGAGCGGGGCGGACTTGTTGCAGGCCCACTTCATCTGGTCTATGTGCCAGTCGGTGCCGAGCAGCGATGTGTTCACGATGCGCACGTCCGGACGGCACTCCTCAACCTCCTGGGCATACCAGAGCGGGAAGGTGTCGTTGTCGCCGTGGGTTATCAGGATGCCGTTCTCGCCGCAGGAATTGAGATAGTTGTAGGCCATCTCGACGGCCGTGCGGCGGTGGCTTCTGTCGTGGTCGTCCCAGTTTTCGGCTCCCATCAGGGCAGGCACGCTGAGGCAGATAAGCGTCACGGCGGCGGAAACCGCAGCTCCGGCAGTCTCGGAGGAAACCTTCTTCTTGGCGAGCAGTTCCTCAATCCACGTATATAGAGCCAGCACCGCGAACCCGATCCATATCGCGAAGGCGTAGAACGAGCCTGCGTAGGCGTAGTCCCTCTCGCGCACCTGGAACGGCGGCTGGTTGAGGTATATCACAATCGCGATTCCCGTCATGAAGAACAGCAGGAAGGTAACCCAGCAGCCGCGCTTGTCCCTAGCGAACTGGAAGAACAGACCGATAAGTCCCAGAAGCAGAGGCAGCATGAAGTAGTGGTTCTTGCCCTTGTTTTCCTTGAGATAGTCCGGGGCGTCGCTCTGGTCCCCGAGGCGTATCTCGTCTATGAACGGGATGCCGCTCTCCCAGTTGCCCTCGAAAAGCTCTCCGGGACTCGGGCTGTGGACGTCATTCTGACGGCCGGCGAAGTTCCACATGAAATAGCGCCAGTACATCCAGTTCAGCTGATAGTCGAAGAAGAAACTGAGGTTCTCGCCCATAGTCGGCTTGCGGTAACGTCCGCCCTGCTTGCCTCCGTTCTTCATATAGGAGCCGTAGAACTGCTTGTAGCGGTCATCCACGCCGTTGCCGCTGTTCCACATACGCGGAAAGAGCATCTTGTCGCCGCTCTTATAGACGATGTTGCCGAACGACGGGGCCTTGATGTACTTCCCGTCCATCGGAGCCCAGTACCAGTCGTCCTCGATGTAGTAGTCCGAGTCGAAATACTGACCGTAAATGAGCGGGGTGCTGCCGTACTGCTCGCGGCTGAGGTAGCGGCAGAGGGTGAAAGGGTTATCGGGCTGGTACTCGTTGGTCGGCGTGTGTGCGCATGAACGGATAATCACAATCGAGAACACGGAAAATCCCACCACGATAGTCGTGAAGCACAGCAGCAGCGTGTTGAGAAACGCCTTCTGCCTTTTCATCGTCACGAAAAGCCCCCAGAAGCAGAGCGCGAAGAGCAATACCATGAAGAAAACCGCCCCCGAGTTGTAAGGCAGATGGAATGTGTTCACGAAAAGCAGGTCAAAATAGGCGGCCGTCTTCGGAAGGTAAGGTATTATCACAAAGAGGATAAGCGCCAGTATCACGCACGAGAGTGCAAAGATTCCCACGAGCTGCCCGAATGTATATCCCCTATCTTCGCGCTTCCTGTAATAATAGAGGAAGACGAGGCACGGAATCGTCAGCAGGTTCAGCAGGTGAACGCCTATCGAAAGTCCCATCAGGAAGCAGATCAGCACAATCCAGCGGTTCGCGTAGGGCTCGTCCGCCTGTTCGTACCACTTCGTCATCGCCCAGAACACGAGCGCCGTGAAGAGCGAGGACATCGCATAGACCTCACCCTCGACCGCCGAGAACCAAAATGTGTCGGAGAAGCAGTATGCGAGTGCCCCGACGGCTCCGCTTCCGTAAATCGCGAGCGCCTTGCCTATGGAATATCGCCCGTTTTCATCGGGTTTTACAATGCGTTTCGCGAGAAAAACTATCGTGAGGTAGAGGAAAAATATCGTCAGCGCAGAGCATATCGCGCTCATCGAGTTCACCGCGACGGCAGCGTGCATCTTGTCCGAAAACATCGTACAGAACCGTGCAATAAGCTGGAACACAGGGTTTCCCGGCGGATGTCCGACTTCGAGCTTATATGACGATGCGATGAACTCCCCGCAATCCCAGAATGATGCGGTGGGCTCGATTGTGAGAAGATATGTGAGCGCGGAAACGACGAACACGACCGCCGAGGTCACATAATTCCAGAGATTGAATCTTTTTTTGTCCATATAATTATATGTGCGGCTTTCGCTGAGCCACTGTCGTATCTCGCAAAGCCTCGTTTTGTTTCTGAATAACCTGCAAATATACAAATAGATTGGCTATATTTGCAAAAATAAACAAGGGACTTGAACGCCCGGAGAAAAGATTATGGCAGCGGACAACGATTGGAAAAGCAGGCTCGGAGTGGTGTTTTCGACCAACCCGGACTTTCAGTATCAGACAGACGAAGAACCTGAGGCAGAGACGCTTGAGCCGTCTAGGCAAAGGCTCGTGGTGAAGATTGACCGGAAGGGGCGTGCCGGGAAACAGGTGACGCTCGTGAGCGGATTCACGGGATGCGAGGACGACCTGAGGGAGCTGGGAAAGATGCTCAAGGTCAAATGCGGGGTCGGTGGCAGCGCCAAGGACGGCGAGATTGTCATCCAGGGCGACTTCCGCGACAGGGTGACGGAGCTGCTGAAGGCTGCCGGGTACAACGCGAAAAGAGGGAACTGATTTACGGGCAAGGTTCTTTTGGCAAAACGGCAAAAAAAATGACGGCTGGAGGACTGAGAGGGACTTACAGATATGGACACAGATCAACTCACATTGACAATTGCAACCGGCGTGGCTCTGCTGATGTTCCTGCCGGTGCTGCCGCAATTCGTTAATTTGTTTCCGAAACTATGGGCGGGGCTATTCAGAACCGCGACCTGCATACGAATCGAAGACAGCAGGAAGGTTCAGCGCAGCCGTGACCTCGTCTTCTGGCTCAGCCTCCCGGCGACAGTCACGCTCGTCTGGAAGAGCGGCTTGTATTCCCCCGACTGGATGGCCGGGCTTAATGCCCCGCTCAGTCTGGCGGCCGTGGCCGGGGCAATTGCCGGATACGGACTGCTCCGCGCCGCCTTGTCGCACCTGCTGCCTTTCCGCAGGTTCAGTTCCAAAGTACGCGAGGCGGCGATCGGATGCCCCCAGAATTTCTGGATCCTGCTCGCGTCCGTGCTGTTTCTCTCCACCGTGACACTGGGATTCTGCAAACTTCCCGACAACACGAGCCGCATCATAACGCTTTGTCTGACAGGGGCGTTATATCTTCTGTTTTTGATACGAAGATTTCAAATTTTTGCCTACGATAGCAATTATTTGACAGCAATTTTGTACCTTTGCGCCCTTGAAATTCTGCCGACCGCATTGCTTGTGACCTCGGCAGTGGTTTTTTAGACAGTTTTCGGCGTTTTTCCGCCGACTTATTGACGAACTTTAAAAGACATGAGCGCAAAGAATATTCTCATCTCGCAGAAGCAGCCGCAGACGGCCTCTCCTTACGATGCACTTGCTGAAAAATTCGGAGTCAAGTTCGATTTTCTCCCTTTTTTCCAGATGGAACCTCTGACCTCACGCGAGTTCAGGACACAGAAAATCAACATCACTGACTACACGGCCATAGTGTTCTCGGCAAGGACAACCATCGACGCGTTCTTCCAGCTCTGCGACGAACTCCGCGTCAAGATTCCGGAGACCATGAAGTATTTCTGCACGACGGAAATCGTTGCCAACTATCTCCAGAAACACATCGTATACCGCAAGAGGAAGATTTTCTTCGGAGACGGGAAGCCGGAGTCCGTCATGAGTCTCATCGGTCCCAAGCACAAGGGCGAGAAGTTCCTCATAACCACCAGCGATGCCACAGGGAAGGACGCCATCACGAAGCTGTTCGAGACGACCAAGCTTGACTTCACAACCGGCGTTTTCGTCAAGTCCGTGCCTCAGGATCTCACTGCGGTCGACCTCCACAAGTATGATGTGATTGTGGTCTTCAATGCCGCCGACGTGAAGTCTCTCTACGCCAATTTCCCCGAGTTCAGGCAGGAAAAGATCAAGTTCATCACCTACGGGCGTTCAGTCGTCAAGGCAATGGAGGAAGCGGGACTGAATATTGAGATTTCGGCTCCGACACCTGAGATTCCTTCGGTTTCAAAGGCGCTTGAAAATTACCTTATAAACGAAAAGCAGTAACATCCTTCAAATTTCCGGACACATGGATGCCGCTCCCCTCACTTTCTCCAAGGAGGAAAGGATTTGTGGCGAGAAGAGCGTGTCGCGTCTTCTTGCCCGGGGACATTACGGCATAGAGGGTTCATTCCGCTTCTGCAGCACTGACAACGGCAGGGACTTTTCCAGGATAATGGTCTCCGTCCCGAAGAAAATGTTCAGGAGAGCGGTGAAGCGCAACCTCATGAAGCGGCGCATCCGCGAGGCCTACCGTCATCAGAAAGGTCTTCTTAAGGACACCCACTGCGACATTCTCTTTATCTACAACAGCAGGGAACCCCTCCCCTACGGCGACATCTTCACCCAAGTCGGCACCATTCTTCAGCGAATATCATCAAAAAATATCGGCGGCAAATGATTACTTGCCGCCGATATTTTTTGTGACGCGTTTTAGAGATTGGATTTGCACATATAGGAGAACGTCACAAAACTCAAATAGTTTTTCTGACGGCAAATGTCGCCCAATCCAATCATTTCTCGGTTGTAAATTCCGTTGTTTTAGCTGTTGTTTTTGTTGTTTTACCCGCCACGCACGTCCACAGACCTACGGAACAGGGTCATATCCGCTCCCACCCCAAGGGTTGCAGCGAAGAATCCGCCACACCGTGAGAGCAAGCCCCTTGAACGGCCCATGCCTGCGGAACGCCTGTAAAGCATACTCCGAGCATGTCGGAGTGAAGCGGCATGTCGGCGGCTTCAGAGGCGAGATGCAGGCACGATAGAACTTTATTAGCCAGATAAACGGAGCGATGGCAACCTTCCTTGCCACAGCCCTGAAGTTTTCCAAAGCGCAAAGACTCTGTCCCATGGCAGGCCGCTCTATAGTATGCCTTATTCCGCTGCAATCGGCTTCCATTTGACGGTCTTGCCGATGCCCATCACGGAACCGCGCACGGCAATCATGCCGTCTTTGGTGAACTGGACGGTGGCGTCGACACGGATGCCGCTCGTCGGGTCGTAAATCTTGCCCTTCCAGTTCTTCTTCTCCGGGTTATACTTGAGATTCCACATGATTATCATCTCGTTGCAGGGCTTGTTGCGAAGCGCCTTGTCCGGATTCTTGGTGTCAAGATAGATGTTTCCGTTCTCGTCGTACATGTTCTTGCTCCAGTAGTTAAGGAAAGAGTAGGTGCCGTCGGCTTCCTTGTAGCAGCGTACCTTTGACTGCTCGCCGTTGTAGTCGATGAAATAGTTGCCGATGATGCCGTCGGCGGTGTTGTTGCGCGACTCCTGTGCGGAGAGCGTGAATGTGCCTGCGGAAAGTCCCATGACGATGCCGAGGGCAAGAGTTATTATCCTTTTCATAAAAAATGTTATAAAATTCTCCTATATTGGCTGTCCAGAATCCGTTGACTGTGGCTCCGAATCCTTGACCGTTCACAAATCCTGTGCAAAAATAGGGAAAAATTTAGACTGTTGCATAATTCGGCGATAATCATTACCTTTGCAGGCTTTTCCTCGGGTAGGAAAGCATAAGGTATTTAATTAATTATTTAAAACAGATTCACAATGGCTGTTAAAATTCGTCTTCAGCGCCACGGTAAGAAGAATTTCGCATTCTTCCACATTGTTGTGGCCGACACCCGCGCACCTCGCGACGGTCGTTACATCGAGCAGATCGGCTCTTACAACCCTAACACGAACCCTGCGACAATCGTCCTCGATTTCGACAAGGCTCTCAACTGGGTCAAGGTCGGAGCGGAACTCACGCTCGTTACCCGCAGAATCCTCTCTTACGAGGGAGTGCTTCTCCGCAAGCATCTTGACGGCGGTGTTGCCAAGGGCGCACTCACCCAGGAGCAGGCAGACGCCAAGTTCGCAGCTTGGCAGGCCGACAAGGACGCCAAGGTAAACGCGAAGAAGGACGGTCTCGCAAAGGCTGCCGACGCAAAGGCAAAGGCTGCCGCAGAGGCTGAGGCAAAGGTAAATCAGGAGCGTGCCGCTGCTCTTGCAAAGAAGGCACAGGAAGCAGCCGAGGCTGCAAAGGCCGCTGAAGAGGCAAAGGCTGCGGAAGCGGCTGCCGCTGCTGAGGCTGAGGCAACTGAGGCTCCTGCCGAGGCTTAATTTAACCAAGATTTCCTTTGGAAAACCTGCTTAAAATAGCCAAGGTAAGCAAATCTGACGGGACTGACGGGGCTGTCATTTTCAGTTTTCTGTCAATCACTCCCGAAGATTTGGAGATTTCGGAACCGGTGTTCGTCCATTTCGACGGACTTCCGGTTCCGTTTTTCATTGAATCATTCGCCCGCAAGGGAACAAGCAAGGCCGTCGTGCATCTGAACGACATCCGCAGTTATGAAGATGCGGAAGAACTCGTCGGAAAAGAGGTATACATAGAGGACGATGGCGAATGCGAAGAAGACATAGATCTTGTCGGATGGACGGTCATGACCGTGCCGTCGGGACTGAATTCCGGAGCTGACAGACGGAGCAAGACCCCGGCCGTTCTCGGGAAAGTAACTGATTATCTTGACATTCCGGGGAATCCTTGCATTGAGGTAGGCACAAAAAAAGGAGCGGTGATTGTCCCGCTCCATGAAGATTTCATCGTTTCAGCCGACCCGGAGAAACGCGCACTCGTGATGTCGCTCCCCGACGGTCTGTTGTAAGCGTGTCGTTTCCGCAGACATTAGAAAGAACCTGTTAAAGACTGCTCCTGAGGTTCTGGTAGAACACGGCCTGCGATGTCTGATAGTACGGCACGAGCCAGAGAAAACCGATTCCGCCGGTGAGGCAGGCGAGGAAGAACCAGCCTATGAAGCTGAGCTGCAGCCAGAACAGGTTGAATTTCTGTCCGACCATCATCTGCTGGCTCTTTCTGATGGCCTCACGCACGGAGAGTTCCGGATTGTCGATGAGAATATATGGAGTCATCGAGTATGAATATGCCTTGATGATGCCCGGAACGATGAGAAGGAGAGTCCAGAGGAAGGTGAAAATCTGAACCAATACCATTCCGCCGATTGCCCTCCAATAAATCTTGAATCCGTAGCCGAAACTGTTTGAGAGCACATCGGCGTTTGAATAGACATACAGAGCGTTGAATGCGTAGGAGAACCCGACAGCGAGCGGTATGAAAACGAAAATGCTCAAAAGGCAAGAACCTCCGTTAACTCCGAGATATGCCGGAGGCAGGGTTCCGAGGACAAATGCGTCCTGGTTGAACAGCTGGTAGATTGACGTCGCCCCCGACACGAGGCAAACAATTACGCAATAGACAATGGTCGCGAGAACCGCCGGTGCCCAGTTGCCTTTCAATGCGGCGAGGGCCGCATTTTTAAATTCCTGATTAGTTGTCATCATGATGATTTGAGTTAGACTTTGAGGATGCAAAAATAGTGTTTTTGATGGAAATATTCTACAATGTGTCGATTTTTGCAACGAGAGTCGCCGGGCCGGTGAGCCATACATCCGTAAAAAGCAGGATGTCGGGAGTGTGTGATGAGGCTGCGGAACCTTGAACCGAGGCATCGGCTGCGCCGAGGGCATCTTCAGGACGACAGTGCGGGAGGAAATCGACGGAGAGGCGGTCGTTGAGGGCATCGACCTCGTAGTGAAGCGCGCCGGTGGTGAAGTCTCGGGAAGCGGGCGCAATGCCGCTGAGCCGGGCGGCGACCGCGGAGGCCGTGATTCCGGTTCCGCATGCACATGTCTCGGCCTCGACGCCTTTCTCGAAAGTCCTGACTTTAAGAGGATTGCCGGGCAGAACGAAGTTAACGTTCACCCCAAGAGGAGCAAATTCCGGAGTCCATCTGAGGTTACGTCCCTGTCTGTCAACATATTTCTCATCGACGGGTGTGTCGAGCAGGCGCACGAAATGTCTCGTGCCCGTGTCGATGAACCAGCCGGAGGCAGCATGGTCGGCCTTCAGGGAATCATAATGCTCAGCCACGGAAATGTCCCGCATCTTCAGACGTACGGTCCGAGCCTTTTCCCCCGGCCTCAAATCTCCCCCATTCCTGAGAATATACGCTTCATGCTCACCATCAGGTCCCCAAAATCTCCAACACCCGTCACCTGCGGAGGGCTTCAGCCCAAGAAATGCGGCAAAGGCAACGATGCACCGCCCGCCGTTCCCGCACATCATCCCGCCGGAACCGTCGGAATTGTAATAGTCCATCGTGAAGTCGAAGCCGTCGCGCCCGGAGCCGAGCAGCATCACACCGTCGGCACCAACGCCGTAGTGACGATCACATATTTCGGATATGTACTTTCCCGTCAGATGAATGCTCCCGTCACGGTTGTCAGCGACCAGGAAATCGTTCCCCGCCCCGTTATATTTATAAAATGTCATTTCATTCATTCTCACTGTCAATTCAGTTCAAGTTCTCCGCAGGAAGCGCAGCCCTCCATACCATTTCTCCTGTCTCCCCGTAGAAACATTAGTTCTTACCGCAGCAGCTCCTCAAGCTGTATGGAACCGGAGGTCTTGGAGTCGCGGTATTTCACGATCACGGGGCAATAGAGCTGAATCCCAGCCGCCGCACCAGCTCCATGGGTCACCGGTCTTGAACCCGCGACCACTACAGCGCCTTCCGGAATCACAA
>DJRM01000058.1:6924-26536 GCA_002440085.1 Bacteroidales bacterium UBA6360 | reverse complement strand
TATATAAAATGGCAAAGGTTTGTCAAGTTACAGGAAGAAAGAGAATGGTCGGCAACAATGTCGCTCACTCCAAGCTGCGCACTAAGCGCGTGTTCGCCCTGAACCTCAAGACCAAGAAGTTCTGGTCAGAGGAAGAGCAGAGATTCATCACCCTCAAGGTGTCCTGCAAGGGTATGAGGCACATCGAGAAGAACGGCCTCGACGCTACTATCAGAGAAGCTCAGAAGAAAGGATTTATTAACCTTGTTTAATCGTTTTGAATTATGGCAAAGAAAGCTAAAGGTAACAGGGTGCAGGTCATCCTTGAGTGCACTGAGCAGAGAGAGAGCGGTGTACCGGGTATCTCAAGATACATTACTACAAAGAACAAGAAGAACACGACCCAGCGTCTTGAGAGGATGAAGTACAATCCTTTCCTCAAGAAAGTTACGCTTCACCGTGAGATTAAATAACGAAGGAGGATTAAACTATGGCAAAGAAAGCGGTCGCAACCTTCGCTGCCGGTAAGGGCGGTAAGAAAATGGTTAAGTGCATCCGTATGGACAAGTCTCCGAAGACCGGCGCTTACGTTTTCAACGAGCTTCTCGTCGAGGAGTCTGAGGTTAAGGAATTTTTCGCTAAGAAATAATTGAAATTTGTTCAGAAGGAGATTTCGGTCTTATAAGAGTCTTGAAATCTCTCTTTTATCCAAATTTTGAAGCAGAGGATAGGCCCCGGGGTTAAAACTTCGGGGCATTTTTGTGTCGAGAGGAAGTTTTCTGCGGTATCGTATGCTTTTTTGAGAATTTTTGTGTGGAAATTTTGTTATGTCGTACTTAATTCTTACCTTTGTTGAACAAATTTGAATAATTCAAATTTGATATTTGTAAAAAACAAGAGGTTAAATGATTAAAGAATTAAAGTTATGAAAAAGAAATTCAGATGTATGGTGTGCGGTTATGTTTATGAAGGAACTGAACCGCCTGCGGAGTGCCCTCTTTGCCACGCGAAGTCAGACAAGTTCGTTGAGGTGAAGGAAGAGGAAGGCGCGCTTAGTTGGGCATGCGAGCACGAGCTCGGAGTCGCAAAGGGCGTAGACCCGGAGATTCTTGAGGGGCTGCGCGCGCATTTCTCCGGAGAGTGCTCCGAAGTGGGAATGTATCTCGCGATGAGCCGTCAGGCCGACAGGGAGGGCTATCCTGAGATTGCCGATGCCTTCAAGAGATACGCCTTCGAGGAGGCCGAGCATGCCGCAAAGTTCGCCGAACTTCTCGGCGAGTGCGTGTGGGACACGAAGACCAACATTCAGAAGAGAATGCTTGCCGAGCAGGGAGCGTGCGAGGACAAGTTCCGCATCGCGAAGCTCGCCAAGGCGCAGAACCTCGACGCCATCCACGACACCGTTCATGAGATGGCACGTGACGAGGCTCGTCACGGCGCGGGATTTCAGGGACTCTGGAAGAAATATTTCCAGAAATAAAATCCCTTTTATTAACTTTGTCCTCCGCGGGTCGCTGGTACTCGCGGAGGATTTTTCATATCCTGGAATTTGTATACTATATAAACGGAAAACATAACACCGCATCATGACAAAACCAAGGCATCAGATAATCACGGTAGGCAAGGATTTGGATTCCATATATCTCGGAATCAAGGAGTTCGCTCCGGATGTCATACATCTCGTGGCGACGAAGGAAACAAAAGGCACGTATCGTGACATGCTGCGTCTCATATCCCGAAAAATCGAGGTTCACGAATATGTCGTGGGACCTTACGACGTTGAGGGGATTATGCGCGTGTGCGGTGAGATTCAGGAGTCCAACCGTGACTGCGAGTTCCTCTACAACCTTTCGGAGGGAACGAAGATTATGGCGATGGCGGCGGGAAAAGTTGCGATGGAGTTCGGCGAGAGGGGAATTTACATTACGCAGGACGGCTATTGGATTGATACTTTTGACTATAGGCGGAATCCGCTGACGCAGACCATCAGCAATGCCGAGTATATGAAGCTTTACGGCAACAGCGTGCGGGAGTTCGAGGATGTGGGGAAGATGAAGCCGCTTGACGTGAACACGGCCTACTACGCCAAGAAGTTTATAGAGAGGCACTTCGATGTCTATACGGAGGCGAAGAGGTGGTTTCGCGGACTGCCTGAGCCCAAGCGCGGGAAATATTTCGCGGGAAAGCTTCACAGTGGCTATCACATTGAGACGGAGGACGGAACGCTCACGATTTACAAAGGTGCTGAAGTGCTGTTCGACTCGGCCTGCAAGCGTAGCTGCGAGATTATGTTCATCGGTCGCTGGTGGGAGATTATTGTCGCCGATGTCGTGGCTCAGTGGGACAGGGAGCGCGGCGGAGAGTCTGGGCATGGCATCTGGAGGGACGTGATTTTCAATGATGTGGAGAAGAATTCGGTTAAGAATGAGGTGGACCTGATGGTGAATGACAGGCAGAGGCTGCTGCTTATCGAGTGCAAGTCCGGGGAGGTGTTTTCGGCGGACATATTCAAGATTGATGGGGTGCGGGAGACTTACGGGGGCACGGACTCTAAGGCTATTTTGGTGAGTTATCTGCCTCTGAACAAGTCGATTGTGGAGAAGTGCGAGGACTTGGGAATATATTGGTTCGCGCCTAAGGACATGGCCTCGCGTGTGGGGCACATCAAGTTGCTGCCCGAGTGGTTGGACGAGGTGGTTTCCCGGCATGAGTTGTAGGAAGCCTCTCGGCGCTTTTCTGCGTTGCGAAGTATTTTTTTCCTGTGCTTGTGAATCGGTTTGGCACAAGAGAGGATTATCTTTGCGGTGTTTTGAAAAACGCCTTTGATATAGACATGAAAAGACTTGGATGATATGACACCCTTTTTAAGACAGGTCGCGGAGCATTATTTCCCGACGGAGGAGTTCCCTCGGCTGACATTCATATTTCCGAACAGGCGTTCCTCGGCGTTTTTTCGCAAGCACGTATGTGAGTGCTCTAAGGAGGCCGGAAAGGCGGTGCTGATGCCGGAGTGTCTGACCATCAACGATTTCTTCGCTTCGCTCACTCCTGTGCGGACATGCGGGAGGATTACTCAGATTGTGCGGCTTTATGGCTGCTATAAGGCACTTTATCCGGGGGCAGAACCGCTGGACGAGTTCATCTGCTGGGGAGATGTGCTGCTGGGGGATTTCAACGATGTGGACAAATATCTCGTTGAGCCTCGGCAGCTGTTCACTAACGTTTCGGATCTGAAGTCCATCGAGGATGATTTCAGCTATCTGACGCTCGCGCAGCGTGAGGCGATTCATTCGTTCCTGTCGCATTTCCGTGCGGAGTCTGTCCCGGAGGGGAAAGACCGTTCCATAAAGCTTAACTTTTTGAAAATATGGAATATACTGCTGCCGCTCTATGAGTCGTTCAACGAAAGCCTTCGGAAGGACGGTCTGGCATACGAGGGGATGATTTACCGTGAGGTGGCATCGCTGCCGGAGATGGTTCGTGATGCTCTGGGGGAACGCCGCTTTGTATTCGTAGGGCTTAACGCGCTGAATGAGTGCGAGAAAAAGCTTCTGAGGCATCTGCGCAATGCTGGGCAGGCGGAGTTCTGCTGGGACTGGTCGAGCGAGTGGATACGCGACCCGGAAAATCGGGCTTCGTTCTTCATGTCGGTGAATGTCAGTGAGTTCCCGCAGGCTTTTAGGCCGGATGCCGAAGGTCTGGGGACTCCGGAGTTCAATGTCGTGAGCGTGCCGTCTTCAATCGGACAGGCGAAACAGCTTCCCTATATATTGAACCGCCTCGGACTCAGTCAGTCCTCCGGGTCTGTTTCCGACGGGGAAGACTCGGCTCTCGGCTCTATGGCCACTGTTGCGGAGGGTCAGAACACGGCGGCTCATGACCTTTCGACGGAATGTGCCATTGTCCTTCCGGCCGAGGAGCTTCTGCTTCCGGTGCTGAACTCGATTCCGGACGACATCCGGGACATAAACGTCACGATGGGTTATCCGATGAAGGGCAGCGACCTCTGCGTGCTGATGTCCGCACTTTCCACCGCGCAGATGAACGCACTCGTCCGCAACGGCAAGACATATTTTTATCACAGATACGTGCGCGGTGTGCTGTCCAACAGCATATTCCGCAAAATCGCCTCCGATGAGGACAATGCCGTCTGCTCGGCTGTGCTGAACGGCCGGCGAAGCTATATCGCGGTCTCTGACTTTGCCGCCTCGCCGCTGCTTTCGCTTTTCTTTACTCCTCTTCCCGAAAATCTCGCGGAAGCCTCGGCCGCGACGGTACGTGCATTCGCGGACTATCAGAAAGCGGTGCTGAGTCGCGTGGGGGCACTCCTTGTGGAATGCGGTCATTCCGACCTCGACACCGACTTTGCCAAGGACTACTACAAGGCGGTCTGTCTTCTCGGGGACATGAATCTGGAAATAAGGCCGGCCACATACCTTCGCCTGCTCGACCAGCTTCTCGCACCTGTCTCCGTGCCTTTCAACGGAGAGCCCCTCAAGGGTCTTCAGGTCATGGGACCGCTTGAGACCCGAGCCCTGGATTTCCGCAACCTCATAATCCTCAGCTGCAACGAGGGCACTTTCCCACGAAAGTCTTTCAGCTCGTCGTTCATCCCTCCGGAGCTTCGCAAGGGCTTCGGGCTGCCGACCTACGAGTATCAGGATGCGGTCTGGGCCTACTATTTCTACCGTATGATTCAGCGCTCTGAGAATGTCTGGATGCTCTTCGATTCCCGCACCGAGGACATGAAGTCCGGAGAGGAGAGCCGCTACATCAAGCAGCTGAGCTACCTCTTCGACGCGAAGATTCACCGCTATGTGACCTCACCGGTTCAGGAGGACGAATACGACGAACCGGAAATCATCAAGACACAGGCCGACTTGGACAAACTGCGCGACTTCAAGTTTTCCGCGACCGCGCTCCAGAACTACCTCGCTTGCCCTGCGAAGTTTTACTATGACAAGGTTCTAGGGCTCAGCGACTTGGCTGAGTCTGTCGACAACCTCGATGGAGGCACGCTCGGAACGGTGTTCCATGCCGTGATGCAGTGGATTTATGCGAAACCCGGCACGGCGAAGGAGCCTGTCGGAAGGGTGGATGAGGCCTTTATCAGAAAACGGCTTTCCAAGGAGTTCGCGCCGGAACTCCGCGCTCGCATACGCTTGGAGATCTGCGAGGCAATCAAGTCAGTGGAAGTTCGGGGAAAGGATATCGTGCTGTGCGGCGTCATTGAGCAGTATGTACGGCGGACGCTCGAATACGACCTTGAACTCATGAAGTCGCGGCACGTCGACCATTTCACTGTGCTGGCGCTTGAGAAAAACCTGCCGTTTGAGTTCGAGGGAACGGACTTTGGCGATGAAGCATCATCCGTCGGAGCCGCTCAAAATCATAGAAAATATGCCTTCAAGGGCTTCATCGACCGTCTTGACACTTTTGACGACGGTACGGTTCGAGTGGTTGACTACAAGACCGGAAAGGTCTCCGAAGCCGAGGCGAAAGTTATGGGCGAGGACGGTGACGACCCGGCAAAAGCTTCCGCCATATTTGACGCCATATTCGCCGAGGACAACCGTGAACGTCCGAAGATTGCCTTGCAGTTTTTCATCTACAACCTGATGCTGCGCCTGAACCCCGGCGGGCGGGCGCTTGTCGGTGGGCGCAAGATAGCGAATGCTGTCTATTCCGTGTCTGGGATATTCAAGGACGAGTACTCGGAATACAGCCTTCCGCAGGAGGTTATCGACAGAGCCTCTTCGATGCTTGAAGATTGTCTCGACGGCATATTTGACATCGAGAGAAATCCGACGTTCCGTAGGACGGATGATACGAAGACTTGCGAATATTGTGACTTTAAAATGATCTGTGGAAGGTGACGGGGCGAAGAAAAAGCGGATTTCTGCGTTGGACTTCGATAATCCAAATCCTCACAACCAATAAGGTTGCTGCGGTTTGAATTTCTCGTCCGCCTTGTACTCCATCTTTTTCTTCATCCCCTTTTGTTTCAGATGATTAGTTTGAAAAATTCGAGAAATTAATGATAACAATAGCAAAGGCGTCGGCGGGGTCCGGCAAGACATACACGTTGGCGAAGACGTACATTTCTCTGCTTCTAAAATCTCGGGATCTATACGCCTATCGGCATATCCTTGCGGTGACTTTCACCAACAAGGCGACGGGGGAGATGAAGGCGCGCATTCTCCGCGAACTTGACATTCTCGCGCACGCCCCGACAGAATCGGACTATTATAACGATTTTGTCCCGTCGCTGTGCCGGGATGCTGCACAGCTTCAGAAACGTTGTGAGAGTCTGCTGAACGGCATTCTGCACGACTATAGTGCGTTTTCCGTGTTTACGATTGACCGTTTCTTCCAGCAGGTTCTGCGCTCGTTTGCCCGCGAACTTGGCCAGTTCGACTCCTATCAGCTCGAACTCGACAAGCCTTCCGTGGTGAGCGAGTCGGTTGATAGCATGCTTGAGAATCTTTCCGACAAGGACAGCGCGATGATTGACTGGCTGAAGGAGTCCGTGATGAGCCAGATTTCATCGAAGGGCTATTTCCAGTTGGAGCCTGTGCTCTATTCCGCGGCGAGCGATCTCCAGTCTCCGGAGTTCAAGGCATATATGTCCGAGAAGGGAATGTCCGACCCGTCGACTCTCTATTCCAAGGAAAATATGCGTTCACTACGTAAGGTCTGCAACGAGTTGATAGTCAGGTTCTCCCAGGATGTAAAGGCTGGGGCGGAGGCATTGTTGAGGAAATTTGCCGATGCCGGGATTTCACCATCCGAGACCATGAGGAAGTTTGCCTGTGCTCTGAACGGCTATGCGGCGGTGACGGAACGGGATTCCATTGAACCTCCGACATCCGGATTCTGTGGCAAGATCGCTGACCGTGGCGCGATGTTCTCGAAGGCAAACGCCGGCAAGGCCGCTCTGCTTCCGGCTGATTTTGAGAGCACTGCGCTGAGTTTTCTCGGGCTGTTCTTTGATTTTTCCGCTTCGGTGGCCGGCGGCGGGGCCTCTTCACCAGCGGAGTTCGGCGGAGCATCGCCATATTACCGGGCCTACCGCACGGCTCTCCAGATCAAGGACATGATTTACGGACTGGGCATATCAAGGGAACTCTCCGAGGCTTTTAACGGCCTTCTCAAAGAACGTAATATCCTCTGCCTGGAGGATTCCAACGATATTCTCAGCCGTATAATTGATGGCTCGGACGTGCCGTTTGTCTACGAGAAGACAGGCGTGCGCTATGAGCATTTTCTCCTTGACGAGTTTCAGGACACTTCCATCGTGCAGTGGGACAATTTCCGTCCGCTGCTCCATGAGAGCGACTCCAACGGCAACGACAACCTCATTGTGGGCGACGTCAAGCAGAGCATTTACCGCTGGCGGCAGTCGGACTGGAGTCTGCTCAACTCTGAAGTGGGAAAGGAGTTCCCTGACAGTCGCGAACTTTTAGGAAAGGACGGAAAGCCGGCTCTTTCAACCAATTACAGAACGGAAGAGAACATAGTGGAGTTCAACGACTTGTTCTTTGAGTTTCTGCGTGACCGCCTTGCCGGAAATTTCAAGGCCACTGGCGGGGAAGAGGTCGGGAAAATCATCTCAGGAATATATTCCGATGTCCGTCAGGCGGCAGCCCGCAAGGGCGGGTTCGGTGAAGTGAGGCTTTGCTTCAGCGGCACGAAAAAGAGCGGGGACAATGACCCTGTTCTCGACCGCACCGTGCGGCAGGTCATCAGTCTCCATGAAGACAAGGGAGCCGGCTATGGTGACATCGCAGTCATAGTCCGCAACAACGCTCCGGGCGAACGGATTGCCAACGCTCTGATGGAAAGGGGAGTGCCTGTGATTTCGGATGACTCTTTGACGGTGAATAACTCGATTGTCGTACGTCGTCTCGTCTCAGTCCTCTCTTCCGTTGAGAACCCGGAAAACAAGGCTTCCGGTTATCTCGCCGCCTCGCTCGGTTTCCATGCTGCCGGCCAGTCGTCCCTCGTTGACCTCGCCGAGGATATAATCCGCAGCATGCGCGGGACTGACGCCCATCTTGTCGAGTCGCATGCCCTCTACATCCAAGCTTTTATGGACTGGATGCAGTCCTGGGTCTCCCGCAACGGCAACCAGCTCAAGGAGTTCCTCCACGCCTGGGACGAGAAGAATGATGTCTCCCCAGTCAAGATTGCATCCCCGGCCTCCACAGACGCCGTCCGTATAATCACGATACACAAGTCCAAGGGACTGGAGTTTCCCTATGTCATAATCCCATATTTCGAGGACATAAAGTTCTTCCGTCCCGGCAATGTCTGGGCAGAACCGGCGGTGTCGGGCGCAGTCTCAGGTAATGAGGATCTGCTTTCCACCGATGTCGCTCAGACCTCTGATGGCACCTTACCATCCTCCGCAGGTTCCTCCGACAATAAGGCTGTTGCAGACTTTGACAATGCCATAAGAAACGTCATCTTCAAGCCAGTGATTTCCTCCGCTAGTGCTCAGACCTATTTCGCTCCAACGTATAACCGCGAGCGGCTCTATCAGTGCATTGACGCCATGAACCTTATGTATGTCGCGATGACACGCCCCTCGCGCGGGCTGCACATCATCTGCGGGGGAACCTCATCAGGTTTCAACAAGGAGGGCACCATAAACACCGCCTCCGATGCCCTAATGGCCTTTGCGCTTGCCCATTCCGGCAAAATCCCCGAACTTGACTGCGGACTGCGGGAGGGGAACTCCGGTGGAGAAATCCCCCATACGGCAGGTGCATCTGTGCCTGTCAGTTTCTCTGTAGCCGAATCTGACTGGGGCGTGGACTATGTCTTGGGCTGTTTCTGCGACAACTCAGACCTCGAATTTCGCAAGGTCGGCAAGAAACCGAAGTCCTACCACAAGGATTTCTCGCAGGATGTCCTTCCGAGCTGCTACCCTTCTTACACGACGGATTCCTCACGCCTTCGCATCGACCGCGATGCGGCGGATTTCTTCTCGGCTGACGGCACGGTAGGCTCCGATGCCTCCCGTCGCCTCCGAGGCATAGTCCTCCACGACATCCTGTCTTCAGTGATTGTCCCCGAAGACCTCGAACAGGCAGTCGGCAAAGCCGTCGACTCGGGCGAACTGACAGTCGTTCAGGCCGACGAGGCCTACGCGCTTCTTTCGCGCCGCATTCTCGATGCACAGTCCCGCGGCTGGTTCACCGAATCTCCCGACGAGGTTCTCAACGAGCGCACGATAGTCACCTCCCAAGGCGAGGAACTGCGTCCCGACCGCGTCAGCATCAGGGGCGGCGAAGTCCTTATCATCGACTACAAGTTCGGCCGCCCGCACCCCTCTTACCTCGAACAAGTCCGCTCCTACATGGAAACATACCGCGCCCTCGGCTACACCTCCGTCCGCGCCTGCCTCTGGTTCGTCCCCGACGACGATGTTGTCGAGGTTCCGGACGAATAAAAAACGACCGCATTTAAGATTATATGCAGCATAAGTCCTTTATAATGCGTATCTTTATGCGTTAAAAATAAATGGAATAAATGACTGATACGGAACTAAAGAATCTTCAGGATAAACTATGGCATTCGGCCGATATGCTGCGTGCCGGAGCGCACCTTGCCGCCAACAAATACGGGCAGCCGATACTCGGGCTCATATTTCTCCGTTATGCCGACGTGCTTTTCAAACAGCATAAGAAGGATATTGATGAAGAATATGTCAGGTACAAAGGCTCACGGATGGAACGCAGCTACAAGGAAATTTCCATTGAGAAATGCGGATTTTATCTTCCTGAATGTGCGTACTTTGATTTCATAAACGATGCTCCTGACGATGCGAACAAGGCCGTCCTTGTGAAACAGGCTATGGAAGCCATCGAAAGGGAGAACCCTCGCATGGAGGGAGTGCTGCCTAAGGAGGTTTATGGGCAGCTGGTTCCGGAGGAGGAACCCGAACTGTTGAGTAGGATTGTGCGCGTTTTCAAGGACATACCCGAGAATGCGGACATAGATGTCTTCGGACATATCTATGAATATTTCCTCGGTAACTTTGCCTTGGCGGAAGGACAGGGCGGCGGTGTATTCTACACGCCGGCATCTGTCGTTCAATATATGGTCGAGGTGCTTCATCCTGTCACGGGTGACAAGAAGTTTCTTGACCCGGCCTGCGGATCCGGCGGTATGTTTGTTCAGGCAGCCCGTTATATGCATAGGCATAACGCAAGCAATCAGGACATGATGCGTTTTCGTTGCTATGGAGTAGAGAAAGAGCCTGATACGGTGAAACTTGCCAAGATGAACCTCCTTCTTAACAATGTTCGTGGCGAGATAGCGGAAGCCAACTCTTTTTATAGTGACCCATACAATGCTTTTGGCAATTTCGACTATGTGATGGCGAATCCTCCGTTCAACGTCGATGAGGTCGTGTTCGATAAGGTTGCTGACGATGCCCGTTTCAATACATACGGCATTCCTCGCAACAAGACAGCCGGAGGAAAGAAGTCTGGAGACAAGAAAGAGACTGTCCCCAATGCCAACTACCTTTGGATAGGCTACTTTGCGACGGCTCTTAATGAAACAGGAAAGGCTGCGCTTGTCATGGCGAACTCTGCAAGCGATGCCGGTGGCAGTGAACTTGAAATCCGCAAGAAAATGATAAGAGACGGCATCATAAGCCAGATGGTGACGCTTCCGAGCAATATGTTCTCTACTGTCACACTTCCGGCAACTCTTTGGTTTTTCAATAGAACACGTCCGCACAAGGATGAGATCCTTTTCATTGATGCCCGTAACATTTTCACACAAGTTGACCGCGCCCATCGCAAGTTCAGCGATGAGCAGATAAAGAATCTCGGTATCATAACAAGGCTGTATGAGGGGGACAGCGAGGCATTCTGGGCTTTGGTCGAAGAACATAAGTCCAATGGCAGACAGTCGGATGCCGATTGGCTTCTCGAAAGATGGCCGGACGGCAAATATCGTGATGTCGTCGGACTGTGCAAGGTAGCGAAGATTGACGGTGAGGATGGCATTGAGGACAATGACTGGAGTCTCAACGCGGGACGCTATGTCGGGGTCGTCATCGAGGATGACGGTATGACAGAGGATGAATTCCGTGCTGAGATGCTGGCCCTGAACAGCGAACTCTCAAGACTGAATGCCGAAGCCGCAGACCTTCAGAATGAGATTGACAGGAATATGAAAAAATTGTTTGGTGAGGAGTGAATATGGAGACTGTAATGGGTGTACAGAGTAAATCACAGGTTCTGATTGATGACCTGCGGCGGATTATCGACGGTGCTCGTCGGCATGTAGCTGTAGCAGCCAATTCGGAAATGACTATGATGTATTGGCATATAGGTGAGCGAATAAATCGTGAAGTGCTTGGTAATCAGCGCGCTGAATATGGAAAGCAGATTGTCGCGACGGTGTCGCGACAATTACAAGAAATATATGGAAGCAAAGGGTTTGAATTGCGTACCGTGCGTAGAATGATGCAATTTGCTCAGTTATTTCCGGATATTCAAATTGTGACACCACTGGTGACACAATTGTCATGGTCTCATTTTCTGATAGTTATGTCGTTGAAAGACGATTTACAGCGTGAGTTTTATCTAACATTGGCAGCCTCGGAACACTGGAGCAAACGACAGCTTCAGAATAAGATTGACGGTATGCTCTATGAGCGCACAGCAATAGCTTCCAAGCCGGAAGAACTGATACGCAAGGAACTTGCTGAACTTCGTGACAACAACACACTGTCACCTGATTTGGTATTCAAAAGTCCATATTTCCTTGAATTTACTGGTCTGAAAGGTAATTACAGCGAGCGTTCTCTTGAGGATAGTCTTGTCGCTAACCTTGAGCAGTTCATTCTGGAACTTGGCAAAGGCTTCACCTTTGTCGAGCGTCAGAAGAGAATGATAATCGACGGCGAGGATTTCTACCTTGACCTGCTCTTCTACCATCGCCGTCTTCACCGACTGATTGCCATTGACCTGAAACTTGGCAGCTTCAAGGCGCAGTACAAAGGACAGATGGAACTCTATCTGCGCTATCTTGAGGCAAATGAGATGGAGCCGGGCGAAGAGCCTCCGCTCGGTCTGTTGCTCTGCACCGAAGGCGGCGAGGAGCAGATTGAACTTCTGCAGCTTGACAAGGCCGGCATCAAGGTGGCGAACTATATGACCGAACTTCCTCCTCGTGAACTCCTTGCCCGTCAGATTCAGAAGTCCCTTGATGTCGCCAAGGCTTTAGGTGGTACGGAAAGCACAGATAATGGTTCAAGCGAGGAGGTGTAAGATTTTCCCGACACTGTCGGGAAAATCTGAATTTGACAGAGTGCATAATAGCAACAAGATTTTCCAATCATCGATTGGAAAATTGTAAGATGCGGAAAATATCGGTAGTTAACTTTTTTGAAGTGTTATGATATATAAATTCTCAGAGTTGTTTAAATGGACAAGCGGTAAGCCTATTGTTCCGTCATGTGGCGAGATACCTATTTACGGCTCGAATGGAATTATCGGATATACAGATTTTGCAAGATTTGAGGATAAAATAATTTTAGGGCGTGTAGGCGCGTATTGTGGCTCTGTGGCTTATTGCAAAGGCTTGTTCAATGCAACGGATAATACCTTGGTTACAACTTGCGATAAAAGTAAAATCATAAACCAATATGCCTATTATTTGTTGAAATCATTTAATCTTAATGCTTTTGCTGGAGGAGCTGCGCAACCTCTGATAACACAGTCTATATTAAAGCGTCTGAAGTGTGATGTCCCGTCTATAGATACGCAACAGCATATTGCGGCAATCTTGTCGGCATACGACAAACTGATTGAGAACAACAACAGACGCATTCGGATTCTGGAGAAGATGGCGGAGAATCTTTATAAGGAATGGTTCTCATACCATAAGATATATGATGACGTGAAGGAGGTTTTTATTTCGGATATTGTATCTATCCATCGTGGCTTGTCTTATTCATCAGAAGAAATAAACTGCACAAAAGGGGATGACCTTATAAACCTCAAGAATATACAGGCGTTCGGGGGATTTCGTTTGGATGGAACAAAGAAATATAATGGTCGAACCAAACTTGAGCAGATTGTACATGAGGGAGACTTGGTGATGGGAGTGACGGATATGACACAAGATAGAAGAACAGTTGGGGCCGTTGCCTTGATCCCCAATTTATCTGAGCGTAGTGTTATTAGTGCAGATTTGATTAAATTAGTGTCAGATATTGACAATGTTTATCTTTATGCAATGTTTCGTTGGGGTAATGTTTCTCGATATGTCTCACAGTTTGCTAATGGTGCAAATGTGTTACATTTGAAGCCGCAATCTTTACGAAATGTTAGAATTCTCTTGCCAAAGCAAGATTTGATAGATGCTTATGTGGCTGCTGTTAAACCAATGATAAACAGCATTAATAAGTTCAATGCTAAAAACTCCAACCTTGCCCGCCAGCGCGACCTCCTTCTCCCTCGCCTGATGTCCGGCAAACTCGAAGTCAAACCATAAAACCATTGATACCATGAAATCATTCATCAGTGAAGACGACATAGAGCAGGCGATTTGCAACAGGCTTGCGCTTCCGGAATATGGATGGGAACGCATCGAATGTGACTCGGGTGTCGATGCGCAGGATGACGTTTCGCGGACGGGGCGTTCGGGCTCTTCCGAGTGCATATTGCCGGATGTGCTTCTTTCTTCATTGAAGCGGTTGAACCCTCAGATTGATGAGGAAATTCTGAAAGGCATCGTCCGGGATTTTCGGCGTGATTTTTCCGGAACGGACATGATTGATACGAATTATAGGTTCTACAATTCTTTGCGTAACGGAGTCCGGGTTACGGTCCGAAAAGACGGTCGTGAAAGTTTTGACATCGTCAGAATCATTGATTTTGCTGAACCTCTGAACAACAGTTTTCACTGCGTCAATCAGATGTGGATTAAAGGTCACTACCGCTATCGCCGTCCGGATGTCCTGCTCTTTGTGAACGGTCTGCCTGTGGTGTTTGTCGAGCTTAAGAACTCCACAGTCAAAATTGAGGAATCGTACAACAAGAACCTCGTCTCCTACCGGAAGGATATTCCGAATATCTTTGCTTTCAATCAGATATGTGTGCTTAGTAACGGAGTGAAGACCAAGGTCGGAGCTTGGAACAGCGATTATGAATTTTTCTTTGAATGGCTTCGTGTCGATGACGAGAAAGAGGTGCTTGACCGGGCAAATATCGAAGAGCATGGCTTGAGCGTGACTTGCCTTGTAGATGGGCTTCTGCGAAAGGAACGGCTGATAGACTACATCGAAAACTTTATTCTGTTCGACAGAAAACGCACCAAGATTATCGCGAAGAATCATCAGTACCTTGGCGTGAATCATTTGATTCGCAATGTGGAACGCCGTGGAGAGCTTGTCGGGAAACTCGGCGTGTTCTGGCATACTCAAGGTTCGGGCAAAAGCTACTCCATGGTCATGTTCGTGAGAAAGGTGCGTCGGAAACTGACGGGGAACTTCACATTCCTTGTTGTCACGGACCGCGAAGATCTTGACACTCAGATTCACAAGACTTTCGTTAAGACTGAGACAATAGGGGAGAAGGAGGAGTGCCAGCCGAAAAATGCCGCTCAGCTCCGTGAATTTCTTTCCGGCAACAAGCCCATGGTGTTTACACTCATTCAGAAATTTCAATACGACAAGACAGAGAAGTATCCTCTCCTGTCAAACCGCAATGATATCTTTGTCCTGGTTGACGAGGCACATCGCACACAGTATAAGCAGCTTGCAGAAAATATGCACACCGGACTGCCGAACGCCAATTACATCGCCTTCACAGGCACTCCGCTCCTCGGCAGCAAACGGCTGACGAATCAGTGGTTCGGCGATTATGTTTCTGAGTACAACTTTGCCCAGGCCGTTGACGACGGGAGCACAAGACCTCTATACTACTCACGACGAGTGCCTGAGGTCGGGTTGTCGAATGACTGGCTTGACACTGACATCGCAGACATCGTTGAGGACGAGAATCTCAATGACCGTGAGCAGGAACTTCTTGAGAACTCATCATCCCGCATTCTTGAGGTCATAAAACGTGATGACCGTCTGGAGAAGATAGCCAAGGACATAGCGCATCATTTCCCGAGGCGAGGCTTCCTTGGCAAGGGGATGGTCGTCAGCGTTGACAAATACACGGCTGTCAGAATGTTCGACAAGGTTCAGAGATATTGGAAAGAGGAGATGAAACTCCTTGTGCGGGAGCGCAATGAGTCAAAGACGCAGGATGAAAGGGACAGACTGAACGAGATTCTGGCCTATATGGATGAAACGGAGATGGCCGTTGTAATAAGTGAGGAAGCCGGTGAGGAGGAGAAGTTTGCCGGTCAGAACCTCGATATCACGGTGCATAGGCGGAAAATGAATGAAATAAGTGGAGGCAAGGACATCGAAGACAGGTTCAAAGACCCGAATGACCCATTAAGACTCGTTTTTGTCTGTTCCATGTGGCTTACCGGCTTTGATGTCCCTTCGCTTTCGACGCTTTATCTGGACAAGCCGATGAAAGGGCATACTTTGATGCAGGCCATTGCCCGTGCCAATCGTGTCTGTCCGGGAAAGACTTGTGGAATAATTGTGGATTATGTCAATGTTTTCAAGTATATGCAGCGGGCTCTTGCTGACTATGCCTCGTCCGGAGGAAATGGAGAGTTCCCGGCAAAGGACATAGAACAGCTCATTTCCGGCATTGACGGCTGTATTGTCGAGTGCGTGACTTTCCTCCGCCAAATCGGAATCGTGATTGATGATATTGTTGCGGAGACGGACACGCTGAAGCAGCTTGAGATGCTTCGTCTGGCATATAACCGGATTCTGGAGAAAGACGAATGGAAGAACAGGTTCAAGGTGCTGACCAATCTGCTTGGGAATCTGTATGATGCTGCAAAGCCGGAAATATTTGAACGCGGCTGGAGTAACGGGAACTTCGCTCCGCTTAACTATTTGAACGGATTGTTCTGCAATAGGATTGACGATGAAAAATTGTCCCGTGCAAAGGCTCGGATGTCCGAGACTCTTGACCGGAGTGTGTCTGCTTCATGTGTGCCCGACAATGTGCTGGAAGAACCGGGCTGCCAATATGGTGTTAGGCAAGGAAAGGTGATTGACCTGAGCAGACTTGACGTCGATTCCTTGCGGAAGGTGATCAAATCGACGCCATACAAGGCGTTGGAAATCGATGACTTGAGGGCTTTTATAGAACATGCTCTTGAACAGCTTATAAATAAGAACTGCACACGTGTCCCGTTTTCTCAGCGCTATAAGAACATAATAGACAGGTACAATGCAGGCGGCAGCGAGAATGAGGATTACTACGAGAAGCTTCTTCAGCTCATTGAAGATATGAAGACAGAGCAGTCTCGCTCATTTGAAATGGGGCTGACCGAAGAGGAACTTGAAATCTATGACCTGCTCATCGCCGGTAAAAAACTGACAACTGTAGAGGAACGGCGTGTTATACTTGCATCAAAGCATCTTTATGAAAAGATTCTGGCGGCCAAAGGACGGGAGATGGGTGTTGATTGGTATAGGGATGAGCAGCCGAGAACCGTGGTTCTTACTCTGATAAAGAAGTCTTTGAACGACGATTTGCCGGCGTGCTATGACCGTGTTTCGTTCAACGACAAGGTGAATTTGCTGTTCTCTCATTTCGTTGATATGGCGGCGCAGGGGTATGGTTGGACGGCATGAGTTCATTTTATGAATTCTTAGAGAATGCCAAGATGTTTGTCACAAAAATAATTTTGCAGAAACGGGAAACAGAGATTAACTTTGTAAGTTGTCACGCTCGGAAAAGGTTTTGCTGTTCTTGGCATGGCGCGGCGCTTTCGTGTGCCGGGGCGTGAGTGGAGTTTTTGAGAAATGTTTCGATTAATATGGAAAATAACGAAGAAAAGAGAGTATTGGCGTATAATACTGAGAAAGAGAGGCTTGTGAAACCGGAATATGGACGGTGGATTTTGGAGATGGTCGATAGTCTCAAAAAGATTGAGGACAAGGAGAAGAGGTCGGAGCAGGCCAGGGCAGTCATTCATGCGATGGAACTCATCAACTATGACGTCCACAAACAGGAGAACTTCGACCACAAGCTGTGGGACGACCTTTTCATTATCGCCGGCTATGACCTTGACATCGACGCTCCATATCCGGTCCCGACTCCGGAGCAGGCGCTTGCTCGTCCGGAAGTGCCTTCGGTGGTGAGAAAGCCTATACGCGCATCGCAGTACGGGCGCAACATCGAAAGCATGATTGACCTCGTGGCCGGAATGGAAGACGGAGATGTCAAGACTGCCGTAATCCGCTCTCTTGCAATCTATATGAGAACCCAGTATCTCATCTGGAATAAGGACAGCGTTGCGGACGAAACCATATTTCAGGACATCGAGAAACTCTCCGACTACAGGATTCATGTCCCTGAGGGCATCCAGCTCGGACGTGTCGGGGCCGACTCGAACTATCTGCGTCCGGGGCAGGCTCCGAAGCGGCCTAACAACAACCAGCGGAAAAACAATAACAAGAAAAAATATCGGTAGGAGTCGTTCCCCGGCAAGTCTTGGAACTGCGTGGAGCGGTTTCTCCGGTCGGAGGAACTGATATGGCATTGTCTGAAAAACAGAAGGAAAACACGAAAGGGAAATTCCGGTTCGGGAGGATTGTCGCATATTTCAGAAATATGGATCCGCAGACAAGAGCGCTGATTGCGCGCGTTGTCGGCCTGGCCGTCGGCGTGTTTGCGCTTTTCACGCTGTTCAGCTGCATTTCATACCTTTTCACGTGGAAGAGCGACTACAGCATTGTTTCGTGGGGCGACATTTCCAATCCCGATAAAATGCCGGCAAATTCAGGAGCGCGGTTGGGACTTCGCTGGTCACGATTCCTGGTCGGGGGCTGCTTCGGTCTTTCGGCTTTCGCCGTTGTTGTACTTCTGGGGATGCTCGCAGTCAAGATTTTTCGGCAAAAACTGGACTCTTCCTTTCTGCGTCCGGCCGTGCTGATGATTACGGCGGCACCACTGTTTTCATTTGTTCTTTCATACTTTTCCGGGCTCGTTTCTTCAGACACTTGCTTCGGCGGCGGGCTCGGCGGCTTTGCCGGGGCTGAGTTCGTGAGGCTTTGCCAGAATCTTTCGGGGAAAATCGGAACCGGGTTGTTCCTTGCCGTTCTCGTGGTGATCTGGCTGCTGTTTGCGAGCGGCAAGTTTGCGCAGTGGTTCGCACAGATTGGCTCGGGGCGGAAAAAAGCTGAAGCTTCAGATGCAGAGGCTTCTGCAGCAGAGACCGCTGAAACTGTTGATTTTGCAGATGGCAGCATAGCGCCGATGCATGAAGACACCGATGGCAGCGCGGATGATGAAGCAGAATGTTCCGAAAATGACGGATTTTCATCAGAACCTACAGAACAGAAACAGGCGTTGCTGCAGGAATCTGTCGTTCATCCTGTTCCAGTGACTCCGGTTCGTCCGAATTCGGGTGACGGGGATGCTGAGCCGGAAGGGACCTCTGCTCCTGAAGCCGGGACAGCGGCCGTCAACGAAGACTCGGCCGCCAAGGGCGACACGGCCGAGGCGGGGCGCACGTTCTCAACCGCCGTCACGGAGGAACTGCCGCGAATAGACAACAGGATGGAGCTGGAAAACTATCGCTTCCCGTCTCTTGACCTGCTTGAGGACTATGCCGACAAGCAGAATATCGTCACGCTCGAAGAACAGCAGGACTTCATAAATCGTATCCGTCAGACACTTCTCAACTTCAGAATCAAGGTCGAGAACATCACGGCCAAGGCAGGTCCTACCGTGACGCTCTACAAGGTCTATCCGGCTCCAGGAGTGAAGCTCGCCTCAATCAAGACCGTGGAGAGCGACATCGGAATCTCGCTCGGGGCAAAGGGCGTCCGCGTCGTGAAGCTTGACGATGCCGTCGGAATCGAGGTCGCCAACCGCAAGTCGTCCGTGGTGCCTCTCAAGGCCATGCTCAATGATGATGCTTTCCGCGACACAAAGGCCGAACTTCCTGTGGCCATAGGCTGCACAATCACACGGAACGTCAAGGTGTTTGACCTCACTCAGGCTCCGCACCTTCTTGTAGCGGGCGCTACGCAGCAGGGTAAGTCTGTGGGACTTAACGTGATAGTGTCCTCCCTGCTCTATGCCAAGCACCCTTCGGAGCTCAAGTTCGTGTTCGTTGACCCCAAGATGGTCGAGTTCACTGCCTACAAGCGCCTTCTCAAGCACTATCTTGCCGTTCTCCCAACGGCTGGTTCCGAGGAAGAGGAGGCGGAGAACGCAATCATCAAGAAGGCAAAGGATGCTGCCGACGTTCTGAACTCTCTCTGCGTGGAGATGGACGAGAGGTATGCCCTGCTCGCGCTTGCCGGAGTGAACAAACTCAAGGACTATAACGAGAAATACAAGGATCGCAGGCTTCTTCCGACCGACGGACACAAGTATCTGCCTTATATCGTGGTAGTCATCGACGAGTTCGCCGACCTTACGATGTCTTCCGGCTTCGGCTCCGAGGGTAAGGCGCTGGCCCGTGGCATCTCGACCGCCATCATCCGTCTCGCGCAGAAGGGACG
>DJRM01000058.1:0-6856 GCA_002440085.1 Bacteroidales bacterium UBA6360 | reverse complement strand
GGTGACATCAAGACAAACTTCCCGATGCGAATCGCATTCAGGACTGTTTCACGCGTTGACTCCCAGACAATCCTCGATTCGCCGGGCGCGGAAAGCCTCATCGGTAGGGGAGACATGCTCTTCTATGCCGGAGTGGAGATGGAGCGTGTCCAGTGCGCTCTCGTCGACACTAAGGAAATCGACCGCATCACGAAGTTCATCGAGGCTCAGAACGGCTATAAGGAGTGCTACACCACGCCGTACTACCTTCCGACCCCTCCGAGTCAGGACGATTCCTCTTCGGCCGGTCCGATTGACATATCCAACATCGACGCCCTTTTCGGCGACGCCGCACGCATGGTCGTCAACACCCAGAAAGGCTCGACCTCCGATTTGCAGAGAAAGCTCGGACTCGGCTATGCCCGCGCCGGCAAGATAATGGACCAGCTTGAGGCCGCCGGCATTGTCGGCCCGCAGGAGGGCTCCCGCCCACGTCAGGTGCTTGTCTCCGACTATGAGGAACTGGAAAATATAATAACTGCATTCACTACTCAAAACGGATAACGGGGCGCCTAAAAGGCGGTCTGCTGCGTTGGATGTCTTGATGAAATCCTCACAACCATCAGGTTGCTGCGGTTTCCTCTTTACCATCCGCCTTGCATCCCATCCTTTTATGCATCCCCTTTCTTTAAGCCACTTGTTAAAGATTCAAAAAGCTCTATTCGAAAATAATTCTAAATATAGGAAATTATTCATAATGGATTATTAAATGGTTACGTCTAAACAAATTATATTGTCTTTGAGTCTTGTGTTCTGCGGATTCCTTTCTGTCTTTGCCCAGGAGAAACCCTCTTCTGTTTCTGATGTTCTGGCATCATTGCCTTCGGACGGCTGCGTGTGCGCTGACTATGATCTGACGGTTTACGCGCCAAGGAACGCTAAGATAAGCTATGTGGGGAAACTCTGGTGGCAAGGCGGACTGTTCCGTGTTGAGGGCGACGGGTATTCAATTTTCTGCAACGGTGAACACATCTGGACGGTTGACTCCGCTGCCGGCGAGATTGTCCGGGAAGAAGTTGTTTCTGTTGATGAACTCATTCCATCGGCGGGTTCCGGAGAGTCGGAAATGAATGTAAGCTGGAGTCCCGACGGCAAACGCATGACGAAAATCTCCCTCACAATGAAAAACGGGACAGCCGTTTCAATTGCTGTCCCGTCAATGACATTCGTGGAGTCAAAGTCCTCCGATTTTTTCTCCTATAACGAGAGTTCCATTCCTGAAGGGTTCGTATTCACTCAATTGGACTGAACTCGTCGAAAGGGGCTTTATAGGCGCGTTTATTCGTCTTTCACGCAGCGGACAGATGCTCCGTATGAGGATTTGTCGTGCACTTCCGCCCCCACATCCTGTGACTTTTCATGAATTACGCGGCACCATGCCTGACTGTCATCTTCTTCGTATGAATCCGCTGTCCAGAAAACGGCATATTCCTTAACTCCGCTGAATTGTCCCGTGCCAAGATTTGCCCATCCTGTAGGGAGGACGCTGAGTCCGGACTTGTTGCTGATGGACATCCCTTTCCAGTAGGTCCAGAGCGTCGTCCTGTCGTAATTGAACGTCGCGTCAAACATAAGCTGAGGAGCTATTCCGGCAATTGTCCCGTGAACTTCGGCATCTGTGTCTCCGAGACTCTTGCCGAGGTTCACCCAATCCTCGTCCGTTGTCAGCCTGTAACCGGAAGGACAGGCGGTCTTCGCGTCCTCCCAGTTCATATAGCTTCCGAAAACGTCGAGCATCGCCGGGGAACTCATGTAGGGAAGCCCCTTTTCGGAACTTGCGACATTTCTCATCAGCCATGTCGCGTCACCGTTTTTCTTGGCGTAATACTTAATCCCGCCGTCTTCAAAGCTCTCGTCGAAGCTCTGAAGCAGCCCGTTAATTGAGCCTCCAGTCATGCCGCCTCGGACGATTGTAATGCTCTGCGTGCCCGTGGAGGAGCTGTAGTAGCCGTCAGCAAATGCCGAGGCGCTTACACTCACCGTCCGCAGCGTGTCTTCCTTGAAATAGTTCTTGTCGCAGAACGTGTATTCAAGGCTCATCACCTCTTCCTCAAGGGTGTCCTTGATTGTCCTGTAGCCTTCGGAAATTGTGATTGAGTAGCCTACCTTTCCCCCGTCCGGATGAGTCACTCCGTTCAGCATGAGCGTTATCTTGTCCTGCGGGTTCACGAATGACGGCACTTCCTTGAACTTCAGAGTCCCGCTGAGCGACGGCAGCGTTGTCTCCTCGCTGTCCTTCTTGCAGGAAAACGCTGTCACCAAAGCCAGTGCGGTGAGTGCGGCAGTTATGATTCTTGACTTGTGCATTCTTTCTTGTTAAATCGTTTCTTTTTTTTTGGGGGGGGGGGACAGAGGCTTAGAACTCCACCTTAGGAGCGGCCTGAGCCCCTTCCTGTGCCTCGAAATACCCTTTTGCCTTGAACCCGAACATGGAAGCTATGATGTTTCTCGGGAAAACGCGGATGGATGTGTTGTATTCCTGCGCCACCTGGTTGTAGGCCTTTCTCTCGACTGCAATCCTGTTTTCAGTACCCTCAAGCTGTGCCTGAAGATCGCGGAAATTCTCGCTCGCCTTAAGGTCCGGATAGGCCTCGCCGATTGCCATGAGCCTTCCGAGAGCAGCTCCGAGTTCGCCCTGCGCCTTCTGGAACTCCGCAATCTTCTCTTCCGAGAGGTCTTCCGCGTTGACAGTCACCTGCGTGGCCTTTGCGCGCGCCTCAATCACGCCCTCAAGCGTTTCAGACTCATGCGCGGCATATCCCTTTACCGTCGCCACAAGGTTGGGAATCAGATCCGCCCTGCGCTGATAGACATTTTCCACCTGCGACCAGGCTGTCTTCACGCCTTCGTCTTTCTTCACGAGAGAATTATAGGCACCGATGCCCCACACGACGATGACGGCCAGCACGATGAGCACAATGGCAGTCACTGACAATTTCTTCTTTTCCATAATATCCTTTTATATAAAGTTATCGACTTTGCAACTCACAAAGATGCACATTTTTTCTCGAAGTTTCGCTAAATTTGCCGCAAAATACGGAAATATATGACTAAATACACCATATTGTCAAAGGCTATATGCCTGACGGCGGCCATCGTGCTTCTCAATTCCTGTGCCGCCCGTTACGGATATGTGCAGATTACGGGATATGCACAGGGCGGGACCTACAGCGTGAAGGCGGATCTCGGCGGGACGGGGAAAACGCCGGAATATGTGAAGGCGAGGATTGACTCGATACTTTCCGCTGTGGACAATTCCGTTTCCGGATATAACAAATCTTCGCTCCTGAGCCGTTTCAATGCCGGGGAGAATGTCATGAAGGACAGCGTATTCACGGAACTCTGCGAACTCGGCGACCGCTATGCGACCATGACGGACGATGCCGTGAACGTGTGGGCGGCTCCGCTTTTCGACATCTGGGGCTTCGGATTCACCCGCGACTCTCTTCCGTCTCCGGAGCTCATCGCCGAAGCCAAGGCTCGTTGCGAATCTCGCACGAAGGTGAATTTCAATGCAATAGCCCAGGGGTACAGCAGTGACATCGTCGCTGACTATCTCAGGAAGATTGGCGTGAAGAACATGCTCGTCGACATCGGCGGAGAAATGTACGGGCAGGGCGTGAACCAGAGCGGAAAGAGCTGGACGATTGGAATTGACAGCCCGGTTGACGGCAACTATGAGCCCGGAGCCTCGATTCAGGGCATCTATGCCCTCCCGACGACTCCCTGCGGCATCGTGACTTCCGGCAACTACCGCAAGTTCTATGTGAAGGACGGACGCAAATATGCCCACACCATAGACCCGCGCACCGGACTTCCCGTCACGCACAACCTCCTGAGCGCCACGGTGATTTCCTCCGACCCGTCCTCGACCCGCAACGCCACCGACGCCGACGCCTTCGCGACATATTGTATGGTCATAGGTCTCGAACAGGCGCAGAAGTTCATCCTCTCCAACCCACACCTCGAAGCCGTCCTCATCTACGACGAAAACGGTCAGATGAAGACCTGGCGTTCCGACCGTTAGATTACATCACTTTACCGAGGCGGGGAAGTCATCTGTCTTTCTTTCAAGTAGTTTCATATAAAAATTCACATTTTTAGACAAATGCTGAATTTTTCGACAAAATTGAGTGCTACATCCCGGCAATGATTTCGAGGCTCTGGCGCAGGGTGTCGGCGAGGAACTCCGTGGCGCGGAGCATGAGGGACGGACAGATGTCGAGGGCGGAGAGGAGGGCGGCCAGGAGGGCCGCGGGGATAAGGATGCCGGTCAGCGGGAGGGAAATAAGGTTCGTGAGGATGAAATATTGGGGGAAAGTCCTGAAATAGTGCCATGCGGCGGGACCTGTGGTGATTTGACAGGCTGTCGACAATGCGGCGCTGTTCCAAATCCATCTGGCAGGTGAATGCTTCAGGCCGGTCTGCGGGAAAATGCCTTGAAGAGGCGTGTAGATGTAGGCGATGCCGGCGATGGCGAGGTAGGAAAGCTGGAAACTGACAGAACGGACGGCGCCGGCATCGAGGCAGACCTGAATCACGAACGCTCCGCAGAGCGTGTCACGTAGAGTGGCGGAACGACCGAATATGACCGAGAGTTCTCTTAAAAGAATGAACAGGAATGCGCGGCTGATGGACGGGGCAGCACCGACCATTATGCAGTAGGCTCCGGTGGCTGCGATGGTCAGCGTCGAGCGTGCCTTTACGGCGGCAGGGGAGTTCCCGAGGACAGCAAACGCCTTGACCACGATGCCGTAGATGATGCCGAGATGCAGTCCTGAGAGCGCAAGGATGTGCGAGGCTCCGCTGTCCCTGAAGGCATTGGTCGTGTGCGCTGACAGGTCGGAGCGGTCTCCCGTGAGGAGTGCCTTGAGCAGCGCGTTGTTTTCCCGGTCGCGCAGTGGGAGTCTGTCAATGAGAGACTGAAAGCTTCTGCAAGTTGCATGTAGCCAATCGGATATATCCCCGAAGACAAAGGATGCACCGTCTCCGCTCAGCGACGTCGCCTCACAACGGAATACGCAGGTTGACGCACACAGTGCTATCGTTGCAAAAAGAAGTGGCGACGGCATGTTCTCGGCTCCATATTTCCGGATCGTCAGCATATTCCCGAAAATCATCAGCGAAAGAAGGGAAAATATTGCGGAAGGCAGGAGTGCGTCGGTTCGCAAAGAGTGCGGAAACGTCGTCGCGATGACTGCCCCGGCGAGAAATGGGAGCGCGAAGACTTCAATTCTGTGGACTTTGGGCGTGTTCATATATTCATCAATAACACATCGACCCGAATAAAGGCGAAGCGGCGTCTTTACTCGAATGCATAATTCCCAAGTCGCTGCGAATTTACGAATAAAAGTGCTAACTTTGTCGGGTTGTTTCGATTTTATACGAAATGACCTTGAAAACGCTTAAAACAATTTAGAATAAATCGACATGATTATTTTAGTGCTCAACTGCGGCAGCTCGTCTCTGAAGTATCAGCTGCTGGACATGAAGAACGACGACGCCTACGACCTTCTCGCGAAGGGACTCGTCGAGCGTATCGGCCTTGAGGTCGGGTGTCTCAAGCATCAGGCCGCCGGAAAGGAGAAGCTTGTGCGTGAAATGCCTATTCAGGACCACACTGTCGGCATTCAGGCTGTGCTCAACGCCCTGCTTGACAAGGAATACGGATGTCTCGACTCTCTCGACGACATAGAGGCTGTGGGACACCGCGTGGTGCACGGCGGCGAGGAGTTCTTCTGCAGCGCCCTTGTGACGGACAAGGTGGTTTCTCAGATTCGCAAGTGCTGCGAGATTGCCCCTCTCCACAATCCTGCGAACCTTCTCGGCGTCGACGCCGTGACCA
This sequence comes from Bacteroidales bacterium UBA6360, assembly GCA_002440085.1. GTDB lineage: Bacteria > Bacteroidota > Bacteroidia > Bacteroidales > UBA932 > Cryptobacteroides. The sequence continues at coordinate 972 of DJRM01000058.1, read as the reverse complement.
AGGCGCTTCCGTCAGTTCCGCAGGTTGCCGTGTTCGACACCGCATTTCATCAGACTATGCCGGACTATGCATATATGTATGCGCTCCCTTATGAGTATTATGAGAAATACCGTATCCGCCGCTACGGATTCCACGGCACGAGCCACAAGTACGTGAGCGCAAAGGGCGCGGCTTTCGCGGGGCTTGACCTCGGAAACAGCCGCATCATCACCTGCCACCTCGGTAACGGAAGCTCTGTCACGGCTGTTCAGAACGGCAAGTCGATCGACACCTCAATGGGCTTCACGCCGCTGGAGGGCATGATTATGGGAACCCGCTGCGGAAACATCGACCCGGACATCGTGACCTATCTTATGGACAAGGAGGGGTTCACCCCTTCCGAAATGAGCAAGGTTCTCAACAAAAAATCAGGCTTTCAGGGGCTTTCCGGCATCTCTTCCGACGCCCGTGACCTCAATGAGGCGGCAAACTCCGGCGACCACAGGGCAAAGCTTACGCTTAAGAAGCTTACCTACGACATCACGAAGCTCATCGGAGCCTACACCGCTGCAATGAACGGGGTTGACCTTATCGTCTTCACCGGCGGAATCGGCGAGAACAATGCCCGCCTGCGCCGCCGCGTGTGCGAGAACCTGACCTATCTCGGACTGAAGTTCGACTATGATGCGAATGCGGGCGAGAAGGCTGACGAGATGTTGATTTCGCTTCCGGACTCAAAGGTGAAGGTTGCTGTCATCGCCACTAACGAGGAACTGATGATTGCGCGTGACACGATGAATATAGTATTGGCACAGGAATAAAAAGAGGATTGCAGCGTTGCACTCAACTTTTTTAATCCCCACAACCAAGAGAGTTGCTCCGGTTAAAAAGATTTCGCAAGCCTTGCACTCCATATTTTGGTTGAAAATTTTTAAAGAGTTTTAATTTTTTTATTGAATATGTTTACAAAATTTGAAGACATTTTCGCCTGCC
>DJRM01000080.1 GCA_002440085.1 Bacteroidales bacterium UBA6360 | reverse complement strand
CCCATTCCACGGAATCCTACACTCAGGGGCTGTTCTTCCATGACGGACGTCTCTACGAGAGCACCGGACAGTATGGCCATTCCTATTTCTGCGAGGTTGACATCCCGACGGGGGAGCGCAGCCGCAGGTTCGACATCGACAGGAAATATTTCGGCGAAGGCTCGGTGATTTTCGGCGACAAGCTGTACTATCTGACATGGCGCAACTATGTGGCTCTTGTCTATGACGCGAACACCCTCAAGTTCGAGCGCAGCATCGTCAATCCACGCGAGGGCTGGGGTCTTACGACTGACGGCAAATCATTGATAATGAGCGACGGAAGCTCGAACATATATTTCCTCGACGCAAATTTTAAGGTTCAGAGGAGAATCGTCGTCAAGAACGGACGGAAATCCGTGGGGCTGCTGAATGAACTTGAATGGATTGACGGGAAGATTTGGGCGAATGTATATACGAGCGACTTCATCGTCGTCATAAATCCGGAAAACGGAGCCGTAGAGAAAATCATCGACTGCCGAGGACTGCTGCGCGAAGACCTGCGGACACCGGAGACCGACGTGCTGAACGGCATCGCCTATAATCCGGCCGATGGGAAAATTTACATCACCGGCAAGCTGTGGCCTAAATTATTCGAGATTGAAGTAAAATGCAAATAAAAGCGGATTGACCGCCAAGCGATTTTGCCGGGTGATGCAACGACAGATGATCTGTCGCTGGATGTGTAGCGACAGATGATATATAAAATAATCAGCGGGGGTACTTGAGCCGTAAAGGGTTCAGGTTGAGAGAGTCCCATTGAACCTGATGCGGCCAATACCGCCGAAGGGAATGCACAACTCCGATGGAAACGGCGCGGTGTCGCGCGAAAATCCAGCCCCCTCGTATAGTATTAATTTTTAGTTAATTGCTTTATGCGAGGTTTTCTTTTTTTTGCGGTGCTCGGCACCGTTCTTTCGGGACAGACAGTCTCTGGAAAAACAGCATCGGCCCACGATGCCATGTACATTTCTTTACAAATTCCCGGTTCTCCGGAAAAGTCAGGCACCTCTGATGAGGACGGAGGCAAAGTCGAAAGGCTTGACAGCGTTGTCGTTGTTGCTTCACGAGCCGGTGAGAACACACCTATTACCTACACAACTGTAGGCAAGGACGAACTTGTCCGTACAAACCCAATCAACTCTCTTCCTATGAATCTCAGCCTGCAGCCTTCGGTGATTGCAACGAACGAGGGCGGAACGGGACTCGGCTACTCGAAGATGACAGTCCGCGGAAGCAAGGGTTCGCAGATCAACGTGACACTCAATGGAATAACACTCAATGACGCAGAATCGCAGGAGGTTTTCTGGGTGAACATCCCTTCGCTCTCCACGCTCCTTTCTTCAGTTCAGCTCCAGCGGGGACTCGGGACATCGGCTAATGGCGCGGGAGCATTCGGCGCGAGCGTGAACATGAGCACGGCTTCCGTCGGGACGCATCCTTTCGCGACGGCGGATTTCGGCTACGGCTCCTACAATACTTTTACTTCAGCGGTCGCTGCAGGCACAGGACTCACCAAGTCCGGGGTGTACTTCAATGCCGCATATTCCCGCAACTTCACGGACGGATACATCCGAAACGCGAAGGCGGACGTACAGTCGGCGATGGCCACACTCGGCTGGATGAACGAGCGCAACTCATTGAAACTCACCTGGCTCATGGGCAAGCAGAAGACGGGCATAACCTGGAACGGCATCGACCTTGACACCTACGCCAAAGACCGCCGCTACAACAGTGCAGGAGAGTACTACGACTACAGGCGCAACCCCGACGGAAGCTATGTCCTTGACTCCGACGGGAACAGGATTGTCAATTCCACGCTCTACTACGACAACGAGACCGACAACTACACCCAGCATCACCTTCAGCTCAACTACACCCACCAGTTTGCGAACGCTCTCAGCTGGAGCACGACTCTCAATTGCACAAAAGGTGACGGCTGGTACGACCAGTACAAGACCGACAAGAAGTTCAAGAAATACGGCATGGCGGCCTATGCCCCTTCCGAGTTCAAGACCTCGGACTTCATCATCAACAAGTGCATGGACAACTGGTATTTCGTCGCCAAGACCGACCTCAGCTGGAAGTCCGGCCTCATCGACGTCACCGGAGGGCTGAGCTGGTCGCGCTATGATGGTGGCCACTTTGGTAAGGTGCTCTATAGTAGTGTCCTCGGCACAGACTGGCAGGCTGCGGACGGCATGACCTACGAAAAGTTCAACGCCAATCATGTATGGTACTACAACAATGCCCTCAAGCAGGAGTACAACGCTTACATCCGGGGCGAATACACTCCGATTGAATGGCTCACGGCATACATTGACCTTCAGCTGCGTGACGTTGACCTCCGTATGTGGGGCAGGGGAGACGAGGACAACCTTGACATGGCTTATTCCAACAATTGGCTGTTCTTCAACCCCCGCGCCGGAGTCACATTCCACAAGGGCGGGCATCGTGCATATATTTCTGCGGCTCAGGGACATCGTGAGCCCGGTCGCCCGGACATAAAGGAAAACATCGAGGCCGGCAGCAATATGGGCGTGCGTCCGGAGGAAATGGTCGATGTGGAACTCGGGTATGAGTGGACCTCGTCGAAGCTTGCCGTGGGCGCGAACTTCTATTTTATGGAATATTGGGATATGCTCCTCGAAACCGGCCGCCTGTCCGACACAGGATATCCGATTAAGGACAATGTCGGCCGTGCCTTCCGCCGTGGCGTGGAGATATCCGCTGCCTACGACCCCATCAAATGGTTCTCCGTTTCCGGAAACGTCACTCTCAGCCTGAACAAGGTTTTGGACTACAAGGAGTCATTCCAGCTTTATGACGAGAGCGGGGAGGCGGTCTATGACGCCGACTGGAAACCTGTTCAGAAGGAGGTCGCGTTCGGCAACACCACAATGCTGATGTCCCCTTCCGTTGTGGGAATGCTCCGTGTCGGTTTCAAGCCGTTCGCTACAGTCTCCCACAACTCTCTGAAAACCACAACGCTCGCCATTGACGGAAAGTATGTCGGAAAGCAGTATGTCGACAACACGCAGAACAACGACCGTTCGATTCCCGGCTATTTTGTCTCAAACCTGTCCCTCACCCACGAGTTCTCGCTCAGCGGACGCTATGGGACGGCATTCGCGCACGGCGGTGCCATCCGTCTTGGCCTCTACGTCAACAACCTGCTGAACAACCTCTACTATGTGGACGGTGTCTGCTGGTACAAGGGCATTATGGAGGATGGAACTCAGTTCGGCGGCATCGGCATATATCCTCAGGCTCCTGCCAACTTCATGCTTAAAGTTGGGTTAAGTTTTTAGGCATCCCCTCCGACTCGGCGCTTTTCATTTGCTTTTTTAGGGCGCAGATTCATGATTTTTTTTTATTTTTGCAGTTCCGTCTTTTTGAGGCGGGACTGCTTTTTTTGAAATATATAAACACACATAATTATGACGGAAAAATATCTTGAGATTGCATCGAAATTTGATTTGAAGGGCAAGATTCATGAAATCAGGCCTCTCGGAGAGGGATTTATCAATGACACGCTAATTGTGAAGACTGAGGGAGACGACCCGGACTACATTCTTCAGCGTAAGAATAAATCCGTTTTTCCGGATGTTCCGGGGATGATGGAGAACATCTGGAAGGTCACGAACCATATAAAGAAAAAGGTTTCTGACCCACTTCGGGAGACTCTCACCGTCATTCCTGCAAAGGACGGAAAACTCTACTACGAGGACGAGAACGGCGAATTTTGGGCAGTATGCCTTTTCATCAATGACACTCTGTCCTACACTCAGGCTGACACTCCGGAACTTGCCTATCAGGGCGGTGTAGGAATCGGTCGTTTCCAGGCTCTGCTCGCGGATTTTCACGAACCGCTTGTCGAGACCATCAAGGGCTTTCACAACATGCGCTGGCGTTTCACACAATGGGACGAATCCGTTGCCCGCAACGCCGCCGGACGCGTTGACTCATGCCTTGAGGAAATAGAATGGATTGAGAGCCGCCGCAAGGAGATGCTTGACTTCGCCGAACTCATCGAAAACGGCACCATTCCTTGCCGCGTAACTCATAACGACACGAAGATCAGCAATATCCTGTTTGATGCCAAGACTCGTGAGGTTCTGTGCGCGATTGACCTCGACACAGTGATGTCAGCCTCGGTTCTCAACGACGTCGGCGATGCCCTGCGCTGCTACACCAACACCGGTGCCGAGGACGCACAGGATCTTTCGACCGTCTCCATGTCCCTCGAAATGTTCACGGCTTACATCCGGGGCTACCTTTCCGAGATGGGACCGTCCCTCTGCCCCGCCGAACTTGACTACCTCGCCTTCTCCGGCCGCTACATCACCTTCGAGCAGGTTCTCCGCTTCCTGATGGACTATCTCGACGGCGACACCTACTACAAGACGAAGTACCCGGAGCACAATCTCGTCCGTGCCCGCGCGCAGTACAAGCTTCTCCAGTCGATGGAGGCCCAGTTTCCGCAGATGTGCGAAATCGTCGCCTCTTTGCGCTGACGTGCATATTTGCTATTTTATCCAAAATATTTGCCGTAATGGAAAAAATCTTATTTTTGTCCATTATAACTCAAATTATGGATGAAAAGCATAATTCTTCAGCAGAAAGCAGAGCTTGACATGCTCTTGGGGATGAACTATCAGGAACGTTTTGCCATGGCGCAGGCAGTTTCATATCGGGACAGCAAGCCGATAAATGGAGATAAGGCTTTATCCGTTTTCCGCAAAGGAGTATCTGAATTTTCTGTCAGTTCCTTTGATTGAGGATGATGCGGAGACGCCCGAACTCGTAGCCCGTTTGAATTCTTCAGTTTCAAAATATATGGAGTATGGCGGTTATCCGGAAATCATCGGCGCTGAGCAGGTCGCGGCCGGCTATCTTTCGGGACTATATGACTCCATAATCGTCAAAGACATTGTGCGCAGATATAAAATCCGCAAGGTTGATGACCTTTATGGTGTCGCTGACTGGATGCTGTCGAATTTCACAAACCCGTTCAGCGCATCCTCTGTGCGGGATGAACTTGAAATGTCAAGTACGACTACGGTTCAGAAGTATCTGACATATCTTCAGAATACCTACCTTTTCCAATGTCTTCCGCGCTTCAGCAATAAATTGAAACTCATGAAGAAAGCGGATGCAAAATGTTATGTCGTCGACAACGGATTCATTATGGCCCGTGCGTTTGAGTTGTCCGGGAATTACGGACGTCTGCTTGAAAATATAGTCTTTATGGAACTTCTCAAACGCGGATACGACTTGAAGAAATATGAACTCTTCTATTATCGCTCCCGCAACGACAAGGAGACGGATTTCGTGTGCCGTAGGGGAGTGACTTCGGGAATTTAAGAGAATTTGTTTATCATTAGACTCTTTGCAAATCGAAAATTAGATTTTATATTTGCAAAGAAATTGATGGCTATATGTTTACACGAGAATTACAGGCAAAACTGTTGCAATTGTCAACAAAATTCCCATTTGTTACATTGACTGGGCCGCGTCAGTCAGGCAAATCTACATTGGCAAGGATGACGTTTCCGGACTATAAATGTGTCTCCTTGGAAGACTTGGACACTCGGGAGTTTGCTGAGATGGATCCGCGCGGGTTTATCGCGGACTACCCATCGGAGACAATCATCGATGAGGTGCAGCGCGTTCCGTCATTGCTGTCGTATTTGCAGACCCATTCGGATAACACGGGAGAAATGGGAATGTACATCCTTACGGGTTCGCAGAATGCCGATCTAATGTCGGCTGTTGACCAGTCTCTTGCAGGCCGTGTCGGAGTGCTGACGCTGCTTCCGTTTTCCCATTCGGAAATGGTTGCAGCCGGTCTGCCCCATGCTTCCATAGATGATGAAATATTTACGGGTGGCTATCCCGGCATTTACGACAGGGGCATTGAGCCGACGGATTTTTATCCGAGCTACATCCGTACTTATCTAGATCGGGATGTCCGCAGGATGAAGGACATCGGGGACTTGTCCAAGTTCAGAAAGCTTGTCAAGCTATGTGCCGGCAGAATCGGCCAGTTGCTGAACAAGGCCTCTTTAGCCGTGGAGTGCGGAGTTACGGCTCCAACGGTGGATTCGTGGCTGTCCATTCTTGAGGAGAGCTATATTATATATTTCCTTCGTCCGGACTATAACAATTTTTCAAAAAGGCTCGTGAAGTCTCCGAAACTGTATTTCTATGACACCGGCCTGGCCTGTTCGCTGCTGGAACTGCGCAGTCCATCGGAACTTTCGTCCCATTATCTGCGAGGCGGCCTGTTTGAAAATATGGTAATCAACGAGTTCTTCAAGTCTGCGTTCAACAAGGGAACCGAGCCGTCTCTGTCATTCTGGCGTGACAGCACCGGAAATGAGGTCGATTTGCTTAGGTCGGAGTCCGGGATTCAATCCGGATATGAGATAAAGTCCGGCGCCACTTTCTCACGTGATTTCTTCAAGGGGCTGAATTTCTGGGGAAATCTTTCAGGCGCTGATAGTACTCGAAAATCTGTCATATATGCTGGTGACAGGGCGATGACAACTTCCGACGGACACGTTATCCCATGGGATGGGATGCGAAAAATTTAAAAATTTTTGCGAAATACCGAAAACCGATTATTTTTGCGGCGAATTCTTCGAGGAAGGATTCATAAAAGTTGTATTGGGTAAGTAGAAAAGATGAACTTAAGCCTGCTGAAGAAGTTATGTCTTGCGCTGGCATTGTTGATGTCCGGCGTGGCTGCCATGGGGCAGTCTATGGACAAGTCTGTCGAAATAATGTTCCGGCAGGGTTCTTCAATATATGATCCCAACTTCAGTGACAACTCCGAGCGTCTACAGAAATTTTCAGAAGAGATAGTATCACTCCATGCGCACAAATATGAAATCATAGGCAAGCGACCGCAGCTCCCGCAAGGGTGATTGTGCGTAAGTTTTTAGCCACAAAGTCAAGTCGTCCACACTGTCGCCCATTATCGTGTCATAAAAGGTGGCGGCCGCGTCGTATATGTCTCT
>DJRM01000143.1:5120-12336 GCA_002440085.1 Bacteroidales bacterium UBA6360 | reverse complement strand
AAAGTGGCGTATGAAATACGAAGGTTTCTAAACTGCTTCAGAAGATTTATCAATTATTTTCAAGTATAGATTTTTTTTTTGGGGGGGAAGGTTTCTTAGGTGAAATCAAAATGCTGATTTGAATGTTTGTATTGGATTCGCACTGCGACACGCCGTCGCAGATTTACAGGATGCGTGACATCGGAAAGGAGGATGCTCATGCGCAGGTTGATTTTCCGAAACTCAGGCGAGGGGGAGTCGATGCCGCCTTTTTTGCCGCGTATGTCCCGAATTCGCTTGCTCCGGACGCCGCGACGAGGTACGCGCTTGAGCTGATTGCCTGCACCAGAGACGCAGTGGCGGCAAATTCTGCGGTCGCTGCCTTGGCGACATCGGTGGAAGAGGCGCTGCGGAACAAGTCGGAAGGGAAGACCTCTGTGTTCCTTGCCCTTGAAAATGGTTCACCCATACAGAAGAACCTCGGCATCCTGCGGCTTTTCTATGAACTTGGAGTCCGGTACATGACGCTCACCCATGCCCGTGACAATGAAATCTGCGATTCCTGCACGAGCGGAGGCTCCGGCCGCTGGGGCGGTCTCAGCGCATTCGGCCGCGAGGTCGTGGCGGAGATGAACAGGCTCGGGATGCTTGTGGATGTGTCGCACATTTCCGACCGCTCGTTTTACGATGTCCTTGAATGCAGCTCGAAGCCGGTCGTCGCCACTCACTCATGCTGCCGTGCCCTTGCCGACCGTCCGAGGAACATGACGGATGACATGATCCGCCGTCTTGCCGGTAACGGGGGAGTCATTCAGATAAATTTCTATCCGGCTTTTCTCGACGCGGACTTCGCCCGTGTGCTTGACCGCTATGACGATGCGGTTGACAGAATCGAAGGGGAGTTCATCGCCGACCCCGCCGACGCTACGAAAAGGGCGGCATGGTACGGCTGCCTTGACCGGCTGAAGAAGCTGCCGCGTCCGGATTACAGGAGGGTCGCCGACCATATTGACCACGTCGTCTCGCTTGTCGGCCCGGAGCACGTCGGGATAGGTTCCGACTTTGACGGGATTGCCGTCACTCCCGAGGGACTGGAGAACTGCAGCCGCATCGAGGTCATATTTGAGGAACTGCGGAGGCGCGGATATGACGAGGCCTCAATTTCAGCCATTGCCGGTGGGAACTTTCTTCGTGTACTGGGGGCGGGCAATGGCGGCGACGATTTCCGCCCGTCAGAAAAGGGTTTTGGTGCTCAAATTGGCGAAAAAACTTCCATAAATTTCCCTTATTGATTAACAAGAGTGATATAACAAAGTTGTTTCCATATTAAACTTTATTGTTATATCGATTATCTTATTGTTGGTTACATTTGTCAGATATTGTTTCCCATAATAAATGGAGCGCAGCGGCCGCAAAACGCTCGATGTTGCGCCTACGGTCATTCTTATATGTGAATGATGCCGTTTTTGTCCCCTTTTCGGAGGCTACGCCGACCCAGACGAGCCCTACCGGCTTGGTTTCAGTGCCGCCTCCCGGACCCGCAACACCGGTCGTGGCAACGGCAAAGTCGCTGCCCGTGAGTTTGCGGACTCCCTCCGCCATTGCCGCCGCGACTTCCCCGCTGACGACCCCGAAGCGTTCTATAGTCTCAGCCGGAACACCGAGAACTTTCTCCTTCACCGGAATTGCGTAGGAGGTTACGGAGCCGAGATAGTAGGCCGAGCATCCTGGAACCGAGGTCATCAGTTCTGAAATCTTGCCGCCCGTGCAGGACTCGGCCGCGCTGACCGTCTTGCCGGCTTTGAGAAGCAGCCTGCCGATTTCTGCCTGAAGGCTGCTGTCGCTTTCCGCATAGATGGTGTTTCCGAGTATTTCGCGAAGCCTCGCAATCTGACGCTCAAGCTCCGCCTCGTTTTCCTGACGGTGCCCGCTGTATATGGACAGCCTCAGCCTGACTCCCGTGAGGGGATTGGGAAGGTAGGCGAGGTGTATGTGCTCGGGCAGGGCTGTCTCCCAGTGTTCAATTTTCTTTGAAAGCGCAGATTCCGCGAGACCGAAAGTCATCAGGGTCCTGTGGGTGATTGCGGAGTGTCCGAAGTTCTTTCTGATGTCCGCAATCACATCCGGAAGCGCAGCCTCCGTCTCGAACGGCACTCCCGGCATTGAATAGAGCCGTGCCTTGTGCCCGAACCTTCCCTCGTCGAATGGGAAAACCATGACGGGAGCTGTGCCCATGCGGTTGAGAATCACTTCGCAGTTGTCCGGAACAGATGCCTGTGCAATGTTTATGTCAAGCACGTCAAGTCCTCTGGAGCGAAGTATGTCGTGGATGATTTTCAGCTGGCGTGCGTCCTGCCTGTAGCCGGAGGCTCCTGACAGTTCCGCCAGGGCTGGCTTCGTGATGTCGTCCTTAGTTGGGCCAAGACCTCCGGTGACTATGACTATATCATTGCAGGACAGTTCGTTTTCCAGAGTTTCAATTATCTGCTTCCCGTCATCTCCGATTGAGACCATCCTCGTGACTCTCACTCCGATTTCGTTCAGGCTTCTCGAAATCACCGACGAGTTGGTATCGACGATCTGACCTATCAGAATCTCGTCTCCGATTGTGCAGATTGAGGCTGCTGTCTGTTTCATTTCGTATCTGTTTTTTCCGCAAGCCCCGTTCTGACCGGCAGCCTGTTGACTATATTCTTCACGATGGCGGGTCCTTCGCGGAAAAGTCCGGTATAGACCTCAATCAAAGACGCGCCGGCGTCGAGCATCTGCTGTGCCTGAGTGCTGTTCATGACTCCGCCCACCCCGATGATGGGCAACAAACCATTTGATTTCTCGAATATATAATTTACGAACCTCAAGTTTTTGTTAAAGAGTTCGCTCCCGTCACTGTCGTCATTGCGCCGGAGCGTACTTCCGGCCACGATTCCATCGATTCCTCCGGAAAGACAGTATTCGATGATTTCATCTGTTTGGGCGCGGGTGATTTCGGGCGTTAGCCTGACGAGGACCGGTTTGTTCGTGTCGTAGTACAGGCGCATTGTCAGTATCCTGTCGATTACTTCCGGCAGTTCCGTAAGACCGTAGGCACCCTCAGCCCCGCTTTCGCCTTCCGGTTCTTCCGTGCCATTACAGTAGGGGTTTATCACAATCATATCGACAAAGTCATAGAGCAGCGCGAAGGCGTTTTCAAAGTCTTTGACGATTTCGCTGCCCCGGCTCCGGGCGTTTCTGGTTATGTTGCCGGCTATTATGCAGTCCGGGCTATCTGTCCGTAGGTGTTCGATGGCCTTCTGTACTCCGAGATAGTGCCTTGCCGGGGTGCTGTAGTCCTGCTTGACATAAGACATTGGGCCAATTTCAATGAAGCTGAACCCAAAGTCGGACAGACTGTTATAGAAAACACCTTCAGTATCTATTGAAGCAGCGAGCCCTACTGGATTTGCAAACTTAAGACCGAAAATTTCGAGCTTCCGGTCTGTCCTTATCCGATTTCTGTAGCGCATTCGGACAAGATTCCTTCCGAAAGGAATCTTCCTTACCGCAGCGAGCAGGTCCGTCGCGATTCCGAATGCCTTGGCCGGTGAGTTGTGTCTAAGATAGTATTTCAGCAGTGCCTTGTACATGACTTCTCAAATAGGAAAATCCGACTCAAAGAGAACTGAACATAAAAAATGAACGGTTTCTTAGAATTTGAAGCAAACTTAGCTATAATTTCGGAATTATCCGCGCATTTCCTGAAAAGTTCCGTCGTCGAAAAAAACTATGATTTTGCTGACACTTCGCGGTCTGGTGGAGGTTAATGCAGCAGAGGAAGCCATTGGAGCGTCTGCCGTCGCTCCGGCAGGGGCAGGAGACGAACCGGGGGACTGATGCTCCTCGCTCCGAGTGGCCGCTGAGGTGACCAGGCTATCAGGAAGGCTTCCTGCGTTCATCCGGGATGGAACAGGCGTCATCTGCCGGGGCGGTTCCTGAAGCGCCGGCCCGTCGGACTCAAAATCGGTAGGGAAGAGCAGGTCCTCGCCGCCTGACACATCTGCGGTATGCTGCACCGGTCTGTCATTTTCATTATACATCCTGCCTTTTCCTAAAATCAGCCATTCCGGGTTCAGTCGCGGGTATTTTTTCATCATTTCCGAGATGAATTCGTAGCTCGGCTTGTTCCGCCCAGATATTATGTGGGAGATGCTTGCGCGCGTGACTCCTATAGAGTCCGCGAATTGTGCCTGAGTGATGTTTTCTGCATTCAGAAATTGTAAAAGACGCGAGTTCATAGTTGTAATCAGTAAGGTTACAAAGTTAAATAAAAATATCGGAAGTCTGCAAACATCGTTTGTGTAACAATTGTTAATATATAGTGAAGAATTTGTGGAAACTATACCAATAATTAGTAGAGATAATTTTGGTCAATTCCGATGGTTTTCAATTGACTATGCACAATAATTACTCCTATCTGAACGATATTGACATCCAATAGGAGCGATGTTACGCAATTACTATATGTAAAACTATAGAATATATATTATAAATGACTAATATTTAAGAAAATAACTAGAGGGTAAACAATCTATTAGAAAAAATTATGATACAATACTGAAAGGTTGATGGCTTTTCACCGGAGGTGATGGTACATGTCTCCGTGGGTTACATGTGTAAATACGCATGTAAAAAGATGTTTGTTTTGAGATGTAAATCGTCGGACGGAGAGTCATCTCGGAAATATTCGCTAAATTTGCAGCCTAAAAGATAACTATATCATGATTCCGGAAATACGCATAGAAGACTACAACTATCCTCTTCCAGACGAACGCATCGCAAAGTATCCGCTTGCAGAGCGCGACGCCTCGAAACTTCTAGAATACGACGCGGACGGAACGATAAGCGAGCACATATTCCGTGACCTCCCGGAACTTCTCCCTACTGGAGCCCCGATGGTGTTCAATGACACGAAAGTTGTTCCCGCGAGGATGCACTTCCGGCGCGAGACGGGCGCTGTCATAGAAATCTTCTGCCTTGAACCGGAGTTTCCCGTGGAATACAATCTGATATTTGCCGCCACGGAAATGTGCCGATGGAAGTGCATAGTCGGCAATGCGAAGAAGTGGAAGGCGGATACGCTGCATATACTCAATCCTGAAGACTCCCGAGAAGTCGCTGAAATCGGACTGACGGCAGACCTTGTGAGCCGTGACGGGCAGACGGCCGGGGTCGAGTTCCGCTGGGAAAACGGGATTCCGTTCTCTCGGGTTCTTGAAGTCTGCGGTAACATTCCGATTCCTCCCTATCTGAACCGAGACACGGAGGCGATTGATCTTGAGCGCTACCAGACCCTCTATGCGAAATATCGCGGCTCCGTCGCCGCACCGACTGCCGGCCTACACTTCACGGAGCGCGTGCTTGACGGCATTCGGAGCCGAGGAATCGACATCGAGGATGTCTGCCTTCATGTCGGGGCAGGAACATTCCTTCCTGTCAAGGACAGCCTCGTATCGAAGCACCATATGCACAGGGAGCCTTTTTCCGTAAGACTCGACCTGCTGCGCAGACTTCGTGACAACGGAGACAATGTCACGGCCGTAGGTACCACATCCGTCAGGACATTGGAGTCCCTGTACTATATAGGTATTCACTGCATCGAGGACGGACGGCCTTCCGACGTTTCACAATGGGAGCCTTACGAGAGGGATTATTCATATTCCTTCAAGGAATCCATCGACGCTATAATCTCATATCTCGAAGGCAACGGACTCGACGAACTCGTCGCCGGCACGCGCATAATCATTGTTCCCGGATTTCGTTTCCGTGTCGTGAAGACCCTGATTACCAATTTCCATCAGCCTCAGAGTACGCTGCTGCTGCTGATTTCGGCATTTGTAGGAGGCAACTGGAAGCCTATTTACGACTACGCGCTCGCTCACGGGTTCCGTTTCCTCAGCTACGGCGACAGTTCCATACTTCACCGCGCGGATTTTTGACGATATTTTCGTATATTCGCGGATTGTTCGGAACAAATGATGCACTTCGCATATAATATGAAACGATATGGAAGATTTTAGCGATATTGACGCAATCGGACCTTACAAGACCGATGCGGAGGCCGTTGACGCATTTCAGCACATTGCGGAAAGCCCGGTTCTCCCCAAGATTTCAAAATATTTCTATCCGGAGAAGGACGCCGGCTATCTCGGGGAACAGCTGCTTCAGATGAAGTCGATTGATGACTTTCAGTATATGATCATGTCGAAGATTGTCAAGCGCATCCTCGACACGACGGCACGCAATTTTTCCTACGACGGCATCGCCAATATAGAGGACGGCAGGAAGTTTCTCATGCTCTCGAACCATAGGGACATAATCCTCGACCCCGCGATTCTTCAGTGGGTCCTTTTCCAGAACAATCTGCACCCTACTGAAATATGCGTCGGCGACAATCTGATTCAGAACAAGTTCATCGAGTATCTGATTCGCTCTAACCGCATGATCAAGGTCATAAGGGGCGTTTCTGCACGCGAGCTTTACCTTTCGTCCCAGAGACTGTCGCGATATATTCGCAAGAGCATCACCACGGGGGAAAGTTCCGTATGGCTCGCGCAGAGGCAGGGCCGCACGAAGGACGGCTATGACACCACCGAACAGGGACTTCTGAAGATGCTCGACATGAGCGGGCGGCCTGACAGCTTCAAGCAGAATTTCGCTGAACTGAACATCGTGCCGATGAGCATTTCATACGAGATTGAGCCGTGCGACATCCTTAAGGCGCGCGAGACGTTCATAACGCAGCGTGACGGGAAATACTCGAAGGCGCACGGCGAGGACTTGAACAGCATACTCGTGGGCGTCACGCAGCAGAAGGGAGACATTCATCTGAACATAGGCAAGCCGCTGACCGACGAGGAACTCTCTCTCGCTTCGCTCTGCGACAAAAACGACCGATACCAGTATATCCGTCATGCGGTGAACATCCGTGTGGTCGATGGCTACAGGCTGTGGAAGAATAACTATGTCGCCTACGACATTCTGGGCGGCGGCGACCGCTTTGCCGGAAAATACACCGTTGCCGACAAGAAATGGTTCGTTGATTACATGGAGCATCAGCTCGACACCATCGAGCCCGAACTGGACCGCGCCGGCGTGCGGGAACATTTCCTGAAGATCTATTCCAATCCTATCGTTACCAAGGATATACGCGCCAAGGGCGGCCTACTGGTGTAAAATCCATCTAAAACTTCGGATTACTGTG
>DJRM01000143.1:614-5107 GCA_002440085.1 Bacteroidales bacterium UBA6360 | reverse complement strand
CCGCCCCTAAAGAATCCTCACAGCCGAAAAGGCTGCTCCGGTGTTTTAGGGGCAGGTGTCTTGTACTTCTCGTTTTATATGAATTTTACTCTAAGAACTTCTGCGGGGCTTACTCACCATTCCGGATATGCACGTCAAGCTGAGGGAACGGGAAGTCGATTCCGTTCTGCGGAAGGGCGCTGTAAATCTGCTCATTTATGTCGTATAGCACGTCCCAGTAGTCTTCGGTCTTGACCCAGCAGCGAATCTGGAGCTCGATGCTGCTGTCTAGCAGGGCGGACAGATTCACGACCGGCTGTGCAGGAGCGTCGCTGCCGGTCAGAATGCGCTTGTCTGACGAGAGGATGCCGAGAATGACCTTTCTCGCGCACTGGACGTCGCTGCCGTATTCCACTGTAACCTTCCACTCTACGCGGCGGGTCGGATTCCGGGAGACATTGTTGATTGTGCCGCCGGAAAGTGCGCCGTTCGGAAGGACTATCGTCCTGTTGTCGGTGGTGCGCAGCTTTGTGCTCACGATGTTCACCTCGCTGACCGTTCCCGAAAAGCCCTGAGCCTCGATGAAGTCTCCGGCCTTGAACGGCTTGAACACCAGAAGCATGATTCCTCCCGCGAAGTTCTGCACTGTTCCGCTCAGAGCCATGCCGATTGCCATACCGCCGGCTGCGAGAAGAGCGGCGAGAGAGCTTGTGTTCACACCGAGGGTTCCCACCGTCAGAATGATGAGCAGGATGGTGAGCGTAATGTTCACTAGGCTCATCGTGAAGGAGGCTATGGCCTTGTCGGTTCCGCGCTTTGCGAAGATGCCTGCAAGGATTTTCCTGATTTTCCTGATAAGCCACGCTCCTACAAAATAAATCGCGAGGGCGGCGAGAACCTTCAGCCCGAACTTAATCGTGTCGTTAAGAAGTTCCTTGAGCAGTTCTTCCACCGGCGTGGTCGTGACGTGCTCGATCAGTTTCTGTGTGTCGGCCTTTATGTCGAGCGTATCGAGGATTGCGGGGATTTCCGGTGTCTGAAGGAGGTGTAACATATTTGTTATTGTAAATTACAATATTGTTATATATGTTTGTTTTTAATGATTTGGCCTTGTAACAACTGTCACTTCCGTTAAAGAACGGATTTTATGAGGAAGAACATATATGCAGCGTACATCAGCAGCAGAACGATGCCTTCAGGAATGCCGAGCCTGGCCCTTTTGCGGAAGCACAGGCCGCAAATCACAAGAAAGAGCGCAGATGCGACTACGGCAGCGATGTCCAGGATCGTCACATTGGCGAACGACAGAGGGGTGATGACTGAGGCTGTTCCGAGAATCAACAGTATGTTGGAGATGTTTGAGCCGAGGATGTTTCCGAGCGCGAGTTGCGAGCGCTTCTTTATTGCCGCGACTATGCAGGTCGCGAGTTCCGGGAGGGAAGTGCCGCCTGCAAGAATCGTAATTGCGATGAACTTGTCCGGAACACCGAAAATTTTTGCAAGTTCAACGGCTGAATTGACGAACAGCTGGCCGCCGCCGACAAGCGCTCCGAGCCCGAATAGAATCATCACGAGCGCGACGGGTGTCTTGTACAGCTTCACATCGCTTTCTTCCTCTTCTTCCTCGCCGGAACCTTTCTTGAATGAGAAATAGAGGTACAGCGCAAAAACCGTGAGCATGACGGCACCGTCAATCCTCGTAAGTTCATCTGTTCCGAATCCGAAGAGAGTGTATGTCAGTCCCATGCATATCAGCAGGATGGTCACGAGCAGGTTCAGCGGCATATCAACATTCCTGTTGCTCTTTGTTATTATCAGCGGGCATATCAGTGCGGTGACTCCGAGTATCAGCATGACATTGAAGATGTTGGAGCCGATGATGTTGCCGATTGCGATGTCGGCGTTGCCCTGAAACGCCCCGGTGCAGCTGACAACGAGCTCCGGCATGGACGTGCCGATGCCGACAATCGTAAGCCCTATGACAAATTCACTCACACCGGCTTTCTTGGCGACGCTCGACGCACCGTCAACAAGCCAGTTTGCCCCAAGAAGAATAAGAATCAATCCTCCGAGAAGTATCAAAATTTGTTCAAACATATTCTATATTATCATTTTATTGTTTATGCACGGTGGAATTTGAGATATATTTTCGAGACAGATTTTTATTATTATGCGCTGAGGGATTTGAAATGTATTTTTGAGACAGATTTTCTCGTTTTGCGCGGAGTTTGGTGGGGCCAAATGACAAACAAAACGAGGAAATATGGCCAAAAAGACACTCAAATCCGCCTTAGGGCAACGACATTTTCTACGTGATGTGTCTGCGGGAACATATCAACCGGACGCACGGCCGTAATTTCATACTTACTGCACAAGATTTCGAGATCACGGGCCTGCGAAGCCGGGTTGCAGCTCACATAGACCATCCTTTCAGGGGCGGCCTCCAGTATGACTTTCGCGACGTCCGGATGGATTCCGGCTCTCGGCGGGTCGAGGATTATGACGTCAGGACGGCCGTGTTCCGCAATGAAATCAGCCGTGAGGACATCCTTCATGTCGCCGGCGAAGAACGTGCAGTTCTCTATGCCGTTGTTCCCCGCGTTCTCCTTCGCGTCTTCGATGGCCTCCGGGACATATTCGATGCCGATGACCTTCGCGGCCTGCCGGGAGACGAACTGCGCGATGGTACCGGTTCCGGTGTAGAGGTCATAGACGACTTCTTTGCCGGTAAGCGCCGCAAATTCGCGGGCTGTGCTGTAGAGCCTGTAGGCCTGTTCCGTATTGGTCTGGTAGAAGGACTTTGGGCCGATTTTGAATCTCAGGCCCTCCATTTCTTCGTAGATTGCCTCCTCGCCCTTGTAGAGCACGCATTCCTGATCGGAAATCGAATCGTTCGCCTTGCCGTTGATGACATAGTAGAGCGAGGTAATCTGCGGGAATTTGTCCGCTACGGCATCGAGCAGGGCAGTGCGCGCCTCCTCATCCTCGTGATAGAAGCACATAATCAGCATCACATTGCCTTTTTCCGTCGTGCGCACGACCATCGTGCGGAGAAAGCCCGTGTGTTCACGGATGTCGAAAAATGGGAGCTTATGCTCTATGGCATAAGCTCTTATGAAATTGCGAATCTCGTTGGAAGGGGAGGGCTGGAGGTAGCAGCAGTCGATGTCGAGCACCTTGTCGAAGAATCTCCCGACATGAAATCCAAGTCCAAGCTTCTCTGTTTCAGAGAGTTCGTCCGGATTTTCGTTCTCATATATCCAACGTCTGCGCGAGAATGTGAATTCCAGTTTGTTGCGGTACCACGTGGTTTTTTCCGAGCCGATAATCGGCTGTATTTCAGGGATATTGAGATGTCCTATCCTCACCAGCTGGTCATAGACCTGCCGCTGCTTTGCCTGAAGCTGCATCCCGTAGGGCAGCGGCTGCCATTTGCATCCGCCGCAGGTTCCGAAATATTTGCAGAAAGGCTCCAGCCTGTGTTCCGATGCCTTGACGAGCCGCAGGATGAAGCCTTCCATGTAGTTTTTCTTCTTTTTCGTCACCTTTATGTCAACCACGTCGCCGGGCACCGCAAACTGCACGAACACGACGGCTCCAGCGACATGAGCGAGCGCCTTGCCCTCGGCCGCGACCGCCTCAATCGTGACATTCTCCAGAATTATGTCCTGTTTTCTTTTTCCCATATTTTGCGTTGTCTCAAAATTTCATGCGAAGATACGCTAATTTTCTGGAAAACGCGCGGGGAAGTCTTACCTCTCCGTATAAGTTAACATAATATAGATTGTGTAACAACAATGGGGATAGATGCGGACAACATCTGCATGGTGGTGCTTGGCTTGTTTGTATTCCACGATTCAGACGAGAAACATGCTCATGTAAAAAGGCAAATATAAGGTTCCGTTTTCGACTTCTATATTGTTGCCGCTCATCACGATACTGCGGTTTATCTTGTCGGCGAAAAGACTCTGTGCGATGTCGAGTGAGGAATGCTTTTTATAGTCTTTGCCAGATTTTGCCTCAATAATGGAAATCTTATTGCCTTCGGGGAATATGAAGTCAAGTTCATGCTTGCTCTTTCTGTCGTAATAGTCCAATGATATGCCATGCATGGTCAGCTCTCCCGCTATATAGTTTTCAGCGAGAGCACCTTCATTCACAAAAATATCGCCCGTCAGAACCTTGGACTGTATATTGCCGAGCATCATTGCGCACATCAGCCCGCTGTCAACAAAGAAAAGTTTGTACAGTTTCAGGTTCTCATGGCTCGGAAACGGCAGTTCAAAGGCTCCGACATTGAAAGAATAGTAGGCCATGCCGGCGTCAACCAGCCATTGAGTCGGGGCTCCATATTTGCGCTGTGACGCGTTTTTCTCTATAGACGCCAGAATAAAACGCTTGTCTTGCTTGCTCAACTGCCCTGGGATTGCGTCAAATACGGATTTCACCAACATCTTGTCCTTTCCTGCATATTTGGAGATGTCGTTGCGGTATCCGGTAAGGATATCTTTCTG
>DJRM01000143.1:0-586 GCA_002440085.1 Bacteroidales bacterium UBA6360 | reverse complement strand
ATGGTTTTATTGAAATCCTCATTGGAGAGATAGGTCATTACTACTTCCGGCATACCTCCCACAATCAGGTATTGGCGATAACGCTCCATTATTTGCCTATGGAGAAAATCGGGAACCGGTCTCAGGCTGTCATAGCAGTCTTTCAGTGTGGCAACGACATCTCCTTCGATATTGCAGGCCCACAGAAATTCTTCAAAATCAAGCGGGAACATATCCAGCTCATGTTCAAATCCCACCGGGTAAGACGGCACGTCCCTATAGCTAATGCCTAGCAACGAGCCGGATTCAATATAATCATATTGTCCGTCTTCCACCAGAAACTTTATTGCCGTCCTTGCCTTAGGGCAAGACTGTATCTCGTCAAAGAAAATCAAGGTCTTGCCGGGCTCCAACGGACCGAATCCCATTGCCGAAAGGTTTATAAGGACGCTTCGCGCATCAAGATTGCCTTCGAACGCCTGTTTTGCCAAGGGCATTTGTTCAAAGTTGATTTCTATGAAGTTTTTATAGTTGGCCTTTGCAAATTGTCTGACGATAGTGGTCTTCCCCACCTGTCTCGCACCTTTAATTAGAAGAGCCTTATTCG
>DJRM01000030.1:21007-23175 GCA_002440085.1 Bacteroidales bacterium UBA6360 | reverse complement strand
ATATAGACCGAAAAGAATGGGAAAAATGATGCAGGTTATTTTTTGAAGGTTTCTTAGCGGACAGCAATACTCAAAAATACATCTCAAAATAACTGAACAAAAAATTAAAACAGCTTCTAAGCAAATTGCTAAATTTGCAGAGGCAAACGATTTTCAAATCACCGGAGACAATGAAAAAGACGATTGAGATCATATATGAGGACAAATGGCTGGTGGCGATTGACAAGCCGTCGGGACTGATGAGCGTGGCGGGAAACAGGAAAGACGTGGATACGGCATATATGCTTGTGAATGACTATCTTATGCACAAGTACAACGGACGTGTGAAGGCTCATGTGCTGCACCGTCTGGACAGGGACACCTCGGGCGTGCTGCTGTTCGCGAAGGACTTCGGGGTGAAGAGGGCGATGACGGACAATTGGAACGAGAGGGTTGTGGAGAGGAAGTATGTTGCGGTTGTTGACGGCGTGCCGGGCAATTCCGGGACACCGGTTGCTGAGGGCATGCAAAGAAATTCGGGGACACCGGAAGCCGGGAAGGCGGCAAATCGCAATAAGGACGGGGGAAAAACCGCCGGCGATGAAAGCGGAGAAAGCACGGAAGCACGTCATGGGAGGATTGTGAGCTGGCTGACGCAGGATATGAACAGTTTCATGGTCTATTCGTCGCTCAAGGACAACGGAGGAGAGATTGCCGTGACGAACTGGAGGGTGCTGAAGAGCGACGGGAAGCGGTCGCTTGTGGAGTTTCTGCTGGAAACGGGACGAAAGAACCAGATTCGCGTGCAGGCAGCGACGCACCTGCACTGTCCTATTCTCGGAGACACAAAATATGGTGACGGCAAATCGGCAAAGAGACTATGTCTGCATGCCAAGGGGTTGAGCATAGTCCATCCGGTGACAGGTAAGGTCATTCGCATCGTTGCAAATACTCCGCGATATTTTAACGGATTGGTATAACCGGACTTATAATCTCCAGTTCTTTACGCGCAGTGGCATCCCAGTCGAACTGCGCCGGAAGCGGGTCTATATTCCCGGAATTAAGCCGACGCACACACAATTCCGCAAACTCACGAATGAAGCCGTCTCCATGCGGGACGGTGTTTTCCTCCCCTGCCACTTCCGGAATGCCGCCGACTCTTGAACCGACGAACATCGTTCCACAGGCAGCGGCTTCGACCGCGACAAGCGGAAGCCCCTCGTTAAGGCTAGGAAGCACAATCAGATCCATACAGTTATAAACGTCGGGCATATCTTCCGGAGCCAAGTTCAGCAGGAAAGCCGCATCTATTCCCCACCTGCGGCATTCTTCACGAAGGGCAGACTCCTGCTTGCCGCTGCCGATAAAATAAAAATTGATGTTTTCCCCATACTGCCCCCGCATGATGCCGAATACTTCCGGAAGGCAGAGAACATTCTTTATGCGGTAGAAATTGCCTACGTACGCGACATTCTTGACATCCGTGTCGATCCCATATTTTCTCTGCGTCTCACGCCTTCGGGTGGCATCATAAGGATGAAAAACGGATTTGTCGACTCCATTGTAGAGGACATCCTTATTCGGTGTCGCGGCAATTCTGTCCGAGAGTTCAAGCAGGTTCCGGCTCACGAAGAAATTCCGGAATGCCGCTTCCATTATTGCCGCAGTGTCCTTGAAACAGAATTTGTTGGCAAACGGGAAACGGTGAATGTCGCTGCCGTGCCATGTGACAGTGTATGGAGTGCCGAAGCGCTCATGGACGGACTTGGCAAGAAAACCCGCACGGAACGAATGGGCGCAGACAATGTCGTAGCCGGCAAAGCGTTCCGCCTGTTCTTTCAGGAAATGAGACTGAACAGGCTTGCGGTAATGCAGGAAGCGATCAAGGCAATAGTCCGTTATGGAAAAACGCTGCCAAATGTTTGTCACCGTAAGCCCGGCAATTTCAAAACTCGGCTTCCGTTCTCGATTTCGGGTGTGTCCAAGCAGACGTATGATCCAAGGTTCATAAGTCTGAATCATATAGACATCCGGTGTGTATCCTAACTGTTTCTTCAGGTGAAGTGTTCTCTGTACCACAGCATTGAACATGCCCTTCCTGTCCTCGTCGTTGCCTTCAAAAATCACGGCTATTCTTTTCTTTTTCATTTCGTAATCGCTTTAGAAACTGTTTGAATTTTTTGTTCGTA
>DJRM01000030.1:11003-20907 GCA_002440085.1 Bacteroidales bacterium UBA6360 | reverse complement strand
GAGAAAAATTAAAACAGCTTCTTAGTATGATTTTGGACGGATGGAGAGAAACGTGCAAACCCGGGAAGACATGGCATAGAACCTCGCTGACAATGACGGTGAGGACAACTTATACAGCAATATGTTAAGCATCTGGCCCTTGCGCAGCGAAAACAATCCCCCGAAGGCATTGAGGCGCTCATCCTTCGACATATAACTATAGAGACGCGAAATGTTGTCACGGTTGCACAGAACTGTGCTTCGCGTCGCGAACACCGTCAATATGCGGCAGACAATGCGGCCGACCACATCCTTATGGTAGATTCCTGCCACCGAGGGACTCCCCGACCAGCGGCGCCGCATTTCAAGAACCGTCTCCGAATAAGGCTGCAACAGGAGCATCAGCTGCATCAGATGATTGTCGGAGCATCTGTCGGAGGACAGTCCGCAGTTTCCATCGCGGTAGGTATAGACACTGCGTGGAATTGTGACAATACTTTGACTGTGAAGCAGATACTCAAAAAGAAAAAGCACATCCTCGCCATATCCCAATCCGGGTTCAAATCTCAGTGCAGCCTCCGAAATGAGTGATCTACGAAACAATTTTCCCCAAACGGGGCGTAGAAAAGACTGACGTTCAGCGTAGTTATCATCAAAGAAGTCCAGAATCTCCTCTTTTTCATACAAGTGGAGGCTTTCGGGAAGCACTTCGACTCGTCCATTTCCCTTGACGGAAAACGTGCACCCGCCTATATAAATGTCGGCATCGGCGAAATTATGAATGCTGTCAAGAAAAACGGAAAAGCAGTCACTCGGCAGAATGTCATCCGAATCCACGAACATGATGTATTTTCCCGATGCCGCTGCGATTCCGGCGTTTCTGGCACGGCTGACGCCACCGTTTTTCTGATGTATCACCTTTACGGAATCACCAATCGCCGCAAAGTCGTCGCAGATTCCGCCGGAACCATCCGTGCTCCCGTCATCTACAAGAATGAGTTCGCAGCAATCGAAAAATGACGGAGAGAGTATCGAGCCCACCGTGTATTCGAGCGTATGTGCGGCATTATAGACAGGAACGACCACGCTTATAAGGACGTCTGCACGTCCGCAGCCGGGCTTTTCTCCGCCGTCACAAGTCCTTGTAAATTCCGCTCTGTTCATGATTACATCAAGTTGTTATTTAGAAATCCGAATGCTTCTTCCTTAAGTTCAGAGAGTTTATAGTCAACTTTTTCCCAGTTGATGTCTTTCTGCGGAATGCCGTCTGCCCCCACGAGCCTGTCACCAAGACCGAACTGCCCGAGAAGCCAGACTATGCGGGAAAGGCCTCGGTCAGGATTACCGATGACGGCGAACGACTTATGGAAAAGTATCGAAAATACACAGGCATGGAACGAGTCCGTAAGCACGAAATCAGCACCGGCGATGCCGGAAATCCAAGACTCTACGGACGGCTGCACCCTCAGCGATATTTCCTCCCGCCCTCGCGGACTTGCCGGCAGAAAACGGCGGACCGGCTTCGCAAGACCGGCTTCGAGTTCCGCCACCAGCGCCTCCGTCTCGGCTGTCCTGTCAAGAACATACTCAAAGACCCCGGCGTGCTGCACAGAAGTCTCAACATATTCGCCCATCGGCATTTCAAACCGCTCTTCCCCAATCCTTTCGAACGGATGCGAGGAATCCTCGCGTCGCCCAATCAGGCTGAGATAGTCTTCCGCAGAAAGCAGCATTGTAGGGTCAAGGACGGACACCGACTTCACTCCCAAATGTTCCTCCGCACTCTTCACACCGGAGACTTCCCTGAATGAAAGAGCGTCGAAACGCCCGGCAAGCTCCGATGCGAGAGCTGTCTGCCGCTTTGTGTATTCCCAGCAGTCGAACCCGAACGACACGGCGTATGCGACCCTCCTGATATCCCAGCCCTGCGGTTTTACATGCTTATGATGTCCCTTATGCTCCAACGCGTCAAGAGCCCGTATACCGAAGTCTCCCCTGTCTTTCCAAGTGAAATCCAAATAGGAATTCATCAGGCTACGATTGTACTTCGGACGCCAAACCTGATCGCTTCCGACTACGAATGCGTCATAATCTGACGGAAGAATCTCATCAAATGATGAAATATACCTTATATTTATATGCTGCCGAAAAAAACGGACAAATTCAACGCCGATGACGGGAAACTCCTCGTTTATCCTGCGTTCGCGAAATATCTCGACGCCACCGTGGCGCAGCACATATCTTCTGAACGCCCGCGTCAGAAATTTCCGCATCGCCCGGATTCCTTTCGGAGCCGGGACAATTTTATTCAACTGTATGACTTCCACATCATTGCCCATCCGGGAGAGGACTTTCTGCAAGGCATAAGCCTGCAGGACACCACCATAATTAGTGTGCAGCTGTAATGTGACTATCGCAATCTTCATCGTTTTATCTTGTCTTTACGGTTGGCAATGCCATATCCTCCGTTGCTTTTTATCGAGCGCACGAATACGTCTGTCGGAACTTCTGTAAGGTTCAATGCGGTAGACGTGCCGTCGAGTGCCACGGCACCCTGCTCGGTGAAAACGCCGACTATGCTGACACCCTGAAAGTTGTACGCCTGTGGCAATAGCCTGTCCACGCCCCAGAAATCACCGAGGCTGATGTCCGCTCCGCTGCGGCCGTTCTTCGAGCGGCAGGAATAGCAAGAATTGCAGAGATTGCGGTCCGCGAGAAAATCCTGCATGAACGGAACATCCATATAAGGCCGAGAACACTTTTGGACACTTCCGTCCGGCATTTTGTAATCTATTGTCACACAATAGTCTTTCCATCCGCCCTGAGATTTGTCCCGGAAATTGACACCGGACACGGAAACAGCCCTGACTGCGGACAGTTGGCCGTCAAGATACGCCTCCCAGCTCGTCGCGGTCGGCGTTCCGTGGCAAAGGATCTCGACAAGCAGCAATTTACCCCGGTCGCATCCCGACAATCTGGAAACTGGGGCATTCTCTGCCTTTCCGAAAGTATCCTTATAAAGGAACTGTCTCAAGGCTCTGACCTGACAAGGCGTCCCGACAAACATCACATCACGCCCCGAGTCAAGCAAATCTCTGATTTTCAAAAAACAACCACCGATTGAGGATCGCATGTACTTGCTGTGCATCATTGACTTAAGCCCCGCCGTGTCTTCTGCAAAGGCGTGGTGCACGCCTCGGAAATCGTCGTCCCAGACAGCAGCGCAAACAATGCCCCCGTCCGTGACAAACTTGTCCGCCAACGGGAAAAACACGCCGCCGGAAGAACTCCCTGCAAGGACTTCGGAATTGACATTAGTGACAGCAAATACTTTCTGCGGCAACTTCTCGAATGAAGACAAGCCTGCGGATTTTATGTGCAGGATTTTTCTGAACCATTCGAGAATCGAGGTCCGTTCACCTCCCGTACACCCCCTGAACCAGGCAGCC
Source organism: Bacteroidales bacterium UBA6360 (assembly GCA_002440085.1). Lineage (GTDB taxonomy): Bacteria > Bacteroidota > Bacteroidia > Bacteroidales > UBA932 > Cryptobacteroides. Next base: position 17,479 of record DJRM01000030.1, on the reverse strand, counting down.
AGTGCAACAGAAAGCATCGCAATCAGGACATTGACAAGCGGATGCGGATGCAGCCCAAGCACGCCGGGGAGCATGGTCGGGACACAGGAATAGACAGTGACTGCAATGGCGCAGAACCAGACATCTCGCAGCCAACGGCCTACGTCTAAACCGGCCATCCCGCGAAGCAGGAACAGCCTTGCAAACATCGCGGTCTGAGAAAGGGCAATGGCTACCACCACAACCCATTCTACTCCAAGACCGCACGCAAGCAGGGCCCATGAAACAGGAATATTAAGCAGCAGGATTCCTCCGACAATCAATTGGTATTTCTTTATATTACCCGTCGCCAGCTGCGTAGTTATCAGCGGATTGGATAGAGAATCGCTCAAAACCAGCACTAACAGAAGGCGTACAAACACGGGGGCATATTCCGGAATATCCTTCAGCCACAATCCCAGCAGCCAGTCAGTCTCAAAGATGAGCGGAAGGGCAAAGAAGAGAATCAGGAAATATGAAAATCTTGCGGATTTTCTCACGAGACGGTGCATATAGTCAAACTCGCCGGAAGCGTACGATTTTGTTATCTGAGGATTTACCGCAGTCATGAAATTGGTGACGAAATTCTGCACGGCTCCGCTCAGCTGCATGGCTATTCCGCGTCCGGCATTGACCGCGGGGCTCGGAGAATAGAGGTTTATGAGGACATTTCCTCCCTGATCCTTCAATACTCCGGCACTGACACCGATAAAATTCCACCCAGCGAAACTGAACATTTCCTTGAGAATGGACGCATCAGTCCCGAAAAGCCCCGTACGCGAATCCTCCGCTGTCCGACCGCAGTTTCCGTTTTTCCGGCATTCGTCAAACTGTTTCCGGCAGTAGATGACATACGAGCTCCGCACGCACAGCGCCACAACGCACATCAGCATGGCATACCACACCATCCTGTCAATCGGAGCGACCGCGAGCAGCAATGCCACGCCAAGTTTGGCACCTCCCTCGAAGAGCCCCACAGCCGCGAATGCCCCCATCTTTTCATGGGCGACGATTGTCGCATTGTACGGGACGCTCAGCAGGTTAATCACGAAAGTTATAAGAGAGAACTGCAGGACAATCTGCGCCGCCCCGATTCTTTCCGCCGGAATCGTCATCTTCTCCCCGATAAACCAAAGCCCCAACGGCTCGCCGACAGCCACGACAATCAGCGCCAGAGCAATTTGGACAAGCGACGCACAGCGAAAAACCGCCTTTAGTCTGGAGCCTCCCCTTCCGAGCTCAAAGGTGATGAAACGGGATATTGCGGAAGACAGAGCTCCGGAAATCATCGAGAACATGGCCACGACACCGCCGACAACGTTATATATGCCATAGTCGCTCTCTCCGAGCGCGCCAAGCACGACACGCGATGTGTACAGCCCCACAAGCAGCAGGACCGCCATTCTCACATAGAGCAGCAGCGTGTTTTTCGCTATTCTTCTCGCACCTGACGCATTATCCACGATTCAAATCTTTGGCCGTAAAACAACTTGCTAAGTTACGAAAACTTTTACATTTGCCATTTGTCTGAAAAATATTTTGACGTATGCGATTTTCTTTATAACTTTATGGACGTCAAAGGTGCGCACGTGTGCGTGCGTTTAGGCCTGACATAATTAGAAACACTTCAATTTATACCGCTATGGTCAGACATACAATAATGTGGAAGTTCAAGCCATCAGATGGCAAGACTCCGAAAGAAATCGCAGAAGACATCAAAGAACGCTATCAGGCTATCCTCGGGATAGTTCCGGGCCTCAAGAACGTTGAAGTCGGCGTCAACAGGAACGAATCGGCGACGTCATACGACGCGGTTCTCATCGAGGATTTCGACAGCTGGGCAGATTTGGCGAGCTACAAGGCCGATCCCGTCCGCAACGAGCTCAAGAAGTACATCGACTCAGTCGTTGATGTCAGGGCTAGGGTCGAATACGAGCGATAGCCACAGAAAATATACATATTTCATACGCGCCTCCCGGAACTCCACATCCGGGAGTTTTTGTTATCGCTTTGCAATGGAAACCAGAGAGTTAAGAAGCCTTCTAAAAAGACAGCGGCTGTAAAAAATCATAAAATTTGTTGATGTAGCGAATTTTATGTGTAAATTTGCGGTGGATTTGTACATAAATATTTTTTAGAATGAAGAAATTTTACATTTCTCCGCTCGTCTCAGAGGTTGAGATGAGCGTTGAGTTGGGCTTCTGCCAGTCGCCGGCAGGGGCAAAAGTGAGTTTCGGAGACTATTTCGACAATGGCTCACTCGCTGAAGAAGATTAACCGTTAACCGATCAATCAAATAAGGACATTATGAAAAAGCAATATATTGCAGCATTTTGCTGCATCCTTGTCGCATCCTGCAGCAAAGCGGAACTCAATGACGTGAAACCCGGACTTTTGGGAGAGAAGATAACAGTCGCAGTGCCGGCACAGACCATCATCGTACCAGCGCAAACCAAAGCGGCAATCAGCGGGAATACATACGTATTTGAAGGCGATGAGCAGATCATTGCCGTAGCATCAAACGGAAGCAAGGCCACGCTGACGAACAGCGAAGGCCTTTTGGACAATTTCACAGGAACTTTCGACAAGCCAGTCACCGACGACAGCACAATCAGCTTCTACTACAATGCAGAATCTATTGCCGAGGATGGCGCCGCATCCTTCGCTCAAAACGGAAAGCCTTGGCTGCTGTCGAAGCACAACAGTTTCACCAGAAACGAGAATAATGAGATAGTGGTAAGCGCAACGCTCGCGGCACCGGAGAATGTCCGCGCAATTGCCGTCATCACAAGTGATTCCGGAATTGAGAATCTCGAATTTCATGCAAAAGACACCGATGTCAGACTGGGAACTTTCAACGGAACGGCTTTCGACGGGGAATCAAGTGTCACACAGACTGTCCTCTCTCATGGAGAACTCGGAAATTCAAACATTTTCTATGTTCCCAAGGATATGGAAGGCGGCTTCTGGATAAAGGCCATTAAAGGTGGGGAGGCGATGTATAAGAGTTATGCATCTTCAGAGATAATTTCCACAAATAAGACTGTGACGATTTCCCAATTTGAGCCGGCAACCGTAGCCTTCGACATTACGATTTCAGGATTTGCGACATCATACAGCTATTATGTTGGTGAAGATGGTTTTACTCAGAGTGTTGAAACGGCAAATGCAACGGCCAACGACTGGATGGGATCAGGCAAGGCTGTGTGCACAATCACGAAGAGCGGCATTCCGTCAACACTTTTGAGCGTCAAGTCCGTTTCGCTGTTTGTGAACGGAACCGAGTTTTCGGGAATCGGATATACTGTAGGCAATGACAACACAATCTCGATAAACGAAACCATAGGGCACACCACTTGGGAGCAGAAAAACATCACCGTGGCGGTTGTCTATACGACCCCCGACGGAGTAGAGTTTAAAGGAACATCCAACACCCTCACAAGACACATCACCGGTTTGCCGTATTCAGCAAACCCACCGAAAAACAGTGGTGAAAATGCGTGGAGTGAGTCTTCTTGGAATGTCAAATGGGAGTCTTCTTCGGTACAATTGGGGGCAGTTACAGGAAGTGGTGAGCCTAGTATAAAGTCTCCAACATTCAATATGCCGGCCACTGTGGACATTACAATAAAATCCGATGTAAAGGCCGATAAATACACATTCTTTGGTAAGGAGATCAAGACAACATATAATGTATATGCGAATGGTACCAACGTTAGTTCTAAGGAAGGATCTTTTTCGAGAACAACATTGTCAGCAAACACGTCATTCTCAAGTGGAAGCAATTCTCTCAAATGTGAAAGTAGTTATAAGCTAGCAGGACCTTCTGTGACGTTGTTTTCAGTAAACATCTTATACAGATAGGCTGAGAATTTCCATAAACTCCTGCGACGGTCAACCACCGTCGCTTTTTTGTATTACAACATAAAATTTTTTCGACTTTCTTTAGGTATTAAAAATAATTCCATATATTTGCAGCATAAAATGCTTTGACCATGCCAGAAGTATTCAGATTTTTCGGATATTCATTTTTCTTCTATAGCCGTGAGCATGACCCGATTCACATTCACGTTGAAGGAAATGACGGGTACGCTGTCTACGACTTGGAGGAAGACATGTTTGTCTTGAGAGAAAAGCACAGGATAAAAGCGAACGACAGGAAAAAGATTGAAGAGGCAATTGCAGAAAACAAGGAAGTTATAATAAAGAGGTGGAAGGAGCACTTTGACTGATGATGGAGAAATTGAATAATATATCTTTTGACTCAAAATTCATTTATGCGGAGGATAAGACCGGACGCAAATTGAAGCAATCGCTTCTTTGGTATCCGGCGCTTGCAAACGCTTCGGATGAACAGAGGAAAAACTACACCGTAGGGTTCACTGGGTTTCATTGGCGTGACCTTGATGAGGACATATCCTTTGAAAGTTTCGAGTATGACGATGCAGTCCCGTCAAAACTCCAGGAGTTCTTCCTCCTCCACAAGGAAATCAATGTGGCGGAATTTGCCAAGCGCATAGGCATCAACGCCACACTTCTGCGGAACTACATCAACGGATTCAAGAAGCCGTCGGCAGCGAGAGAAAAGGAAATAATAGAGGCTATACACAAACTTGGTCTGGAGTATTGCCTTTTCTCCGCCGTAGACGGTTATAATGGCTCAGCGCGAAATACGGAGAAACAATATCTTTCGGAACCGGAATCGCCGAACTATGGAAATACTGATGCCGAATAGAAATTTCTGCGCTACAACCGCAGGACGGAGTCGCAGTAGTCGACGATGCGGTCGCGGTGGGTGATGAAAATCATTGTGCGGGTGTTCAGTTTGGCGGTGAGGCGCTGAAGGAGAATGTCTTCGGTGGCATTGTCGAGGGCTGAGCTGAACTCGTCGAGAAGGAGTATGCTGCCCGGACGCAGGAGAGCGCGAGCTATCGCAATGCGCTGAGCCTGACCCTCAGAAAGCCCACCGCCGGCTTCAAAGCATTGGGTGTCAAGGCCGCATGGAAGTTCAAGGACAAAATCTGCAGCGGCTGTGTGAAGGGCTTCAGCCATTCTTGCCTCAGAAGCGTGCGGGTCACCCATCTGGAGGTTCTCGCGGATTGTTCCGCTGAAGAGGGTGTTGCCCTGGGGAACATAGACGAGATTGCAGCGGGTGGCTTCGGACACCGGAACTTTACCTGAAACTGAATAAAGACTCACGGTGCCGGATGTGGGCGTGAGCAGGGAGAGCATCAGGCGTATGAGTGTGCTCTTCCCTATCCCGGTAGGGCCGACAATGGCCGTTTTCGAACCGGGGGCGAAGTCAAAGGACAGGTCGGAAATGACATTCGATGTCCCGTCCGGATAGCGAAAGGACAGATGTTCGAGACTGACTCCGGCAATGCCTTCGATAAAGTGCCGCTCCGACAGGCCCTCCTGTGGAAGATGCTCTATTTCCAGAAGACGGTCAATCGATGCCGTGCAATGAAACAGGGATGGAAGCCGGTCGCTTGCCTGAACAAGAGGCCTCTGCACCTGGCCCACAAGCTGCAGAATGGCGGTCATAAGACCATAAGTGACAACACCTTCGGCAATTCCAAACACGCCCCACAGAAATGCAACGGCATAGCCGATGGTAAAAGAAAGGGCAACAAGAACCCGCGCAATGACACTGAAGCGTGCACGGCGCATGTTCTTCTCGTAATTGTCCGACTGAAGTTCCCCGAGACTGACGCTGCTCGTATCCGTATACTCAAGGGTCTGAAGAAGAGTGAGATGCTGCACCGATTCCTGAATGTGTGACTGCACATCGGAATCGCTCCTGCGGATGTCAAGCGTTAGGTCGCGAACCTTGAACATGACATAGCGCCCGCCGAAGACGGCAAGCGGAATAATCAGCACAAGTACCCAGGCAAGGCGTGCGTCAATCAGCAGCAGATATACAAATGCAGAGATGAACTGAAGCGCTGCCCAGAAAAGATCCGGAATCGATGAACAGAAAGTCGATGCTATTGAGGACACATCCACCTGAAGGCGGTTCAGCATATCCCCGGAATGATATTTTCCGGAATATTCGTTCCTGAGGTGAAGCAGGTTATCGAAAAGCCTTTGCCTTATTTCGTTGGACATGCCGACTGTCATCTTTGTGCGGTAATATGACATCACGGAAGTGACCGCCGGACGCAAAAGGGCAAGGGCAACGAATGCTGTGGCATACACCAAAAGACTTACCTCACCGGCATCCTCGCCGCGGAACTGAAGCGTGGCCACATCTACAAGCCGCTTGCTGAGCCAGACGTAGGACATCGCCAGAGCGACCATAAGCACCTGGCAGAACAGTACCAGCAGATACGTCCACCGGCAGCAGGCAATCTCCTTGAAAAACCATCTGACGTACTTCATCACGGGCGAGTTTAGAAACATGAAAAAAAATAAATTGTTGCAGATTTGTCAATTATTTTCGAGTATAGATTTCTTTT
>DJRM01000030.1:0-10963 GCA_002440085.1 Bacteroidales bacterium UBA6360 | reverse complement strand
GTACACGACTGATGAGAAAAGAAAAGAATGAGAAAGATGATGCAGGTTATTTTTTGAAGGTTTCTTAAAGCTTCCTGCCGGGATAGACTTTCAAAGCCTCGGAGAGCACCTTAAGAGCCATCTTGAGCTCTGGCTTGCAGATGGTGTAGGATATGCGGACCTCATCGCGGCCTCGCCCCTCATCGGTGTAGAAGCCCGATGCAGGCGCAAGCATCACGGTCTGTCCCTCATAGCAGAAGTCACTCAGAAGCCATGCACAGAACTTGTCACTGTCGTCAATCGGAAGCCGCGCGACAGTGTAGAACGCACCCATAGGAATCGGGGAATAAACTCCCGGGATCTTGTTAAGCCCGTCGATCAGACAGTTACGCCGCTCAATAAACTCCTCATAAGTGTGTATGGCATAGTCACGAGGTGCGTCAAGCGACGCCTCGGCGACAATCTGCCCCAGAAGAGGCGGAGAAAGACGAGCCTGGCAGAACTTCATCACGGCCTCATGAACCTTGCGGTTCTTTGTGATGAGGGCACCAATTCGTATTCCGCACTCACTGTATCTCTTTGATACAGAATCAATAAGCACCACATTATTCTCTATTCCCTCAAGATGGAAAGCCGATATGTACGGAGAGCCGGTGTAGATGAATTCCCTGTAGACCTCGTCTGAGAAGAGGAACAGGTTGTGCTTTTTCACAAGATCCCGAATCTGATTCATCTCACTGCGGGTGTAGAGGTAGCCGCTCGGATTGTTCGGGTTGCAGATGAGTATCCCTTTCGTGCGCGGGGTAATAAGTTTCTCTATCTCATTGATATGGGGTAACGCAAATCCTTCCTCAATCGTGGAGACGACCGGACGTATTGTAGCCCCGGCAGATATGGCGAATGCCATATAGTTCGCGTAGGCAGGTTCCGGAACGATGATTTCATCACCGGGGTTCAGACACGCCAGGAATGCGAACAGAACGGCCTCGCTGCCTCCGGTTGTGATTATTATGTCATCGGCGGAGACCTTTATCTGATACTGGTCATAGTAGCCGACGAGTTTCTCGCGGAATGAACGGAATCCGTCGCTCGGACTGTACTCAAGAACTCTTCTGTCTATGTGTCTCAGCGCATCGAGGCCGACCTCCGGAGTTTCGATGTCCGGCTGGCCTATGTTCAGTTTGTAAATCTTCACGCCCCTATTCATCGCTGCCTCCGCGAGCGGGAAGAGTTTTCTGATTGGTGACGACGGCATCAGTTCCGCCCTTTCTGAGATCTCCGGCATATCAGACATGACTATTTAGTTCAACTTTCCCTCATTCCATGGAAACGAGAGTCTCTATCTTTTTCACTGCGGACGATGTGAGTTCCCGTCGCCCATATTGCTCCTGGATGCTTTTTATCCTATGACAGTCGGAACCTATCGCGCAATACATATCGTTCTCCAACAGCCAGTTGGCCTTAGTGCAGGCAGTGTTTCCGTAATAGTGCGCAAGCGATGGCAGATTAAGCTGAAGTTTCACGCCCTTTGAGACGAACCGGCAATAGTCATCCTTGCGGAGATAGCGGTAACGCTCCGGGTGGGCAAGCAGCGGCGTGTAGCCAGCCATCATTATTGAAGATAGAAGGGAATCCAAATTGAACGGAGGGTTGTTGACAGATGTCTCGACAAGCACCATATTGTCTCCATGAAGAATCAGGTCACGTGAGCGCAGCCTGTCGACGAACAGGTTGTCCATCATGTATTCCGCAGCAAGCCTGAGCCTTATCGGGCCGGTGTATGCCGCCTGGAGTTCCTCGAAGCGTCTTTGAATTCCTTCCGTAGTGTTCGGAACATCCTCCATCACATGAGGGGTGCACCAGACTTCCTTCACGCCGAGAGACTCCTCGTATGCGAGAATCTTGAGAGACGTCTCAATGTGTCCCACTCCGTCGTCAACGCCGAACAGTATGTGTGAATGCGCATCGACGGAGCCAGAAAGGACTCCCGACTCCGCCAATGAAAACTTTTTCTTCAGGAAATCAAACATGACCGCGATTACTTATCCGATTCCGGATCGGCATTTCCATACCCATAACCATACCCATAGCCGTAGCCATAGCCGTAGCCATAGCCGTTCCCGGACTTCGCATAAGGCTTGTAGGTCATCTGTACTCCATTGAGCACGAGGCACATGTGTCTGTATCTCTGATGCTCGTACAGATCGTTTATCATTGGTATCAGTCTCTTGTCGAACAGTCCGGCACGCACGACGAACAAGGTCAAGTCAACATATTCCGTGACGATGGCCGAATCCGCGACAATCTCGACAGGAGGACAGTCAAGGAATATGTAGTCGTACCTCTTCTTGAGTTCTTCTATCATCTTAGGGAAGTGCTCCGAGAGAAGAAGCTCCGTCGGATTAGGTGGCATGACTCCAACAGGAATGCAGTCGAGGTTGCCGGAAACATTGTATATGATGCCGGAAATGTCACTGACATCGCCGTTCAGATAGGACGAACATCCCAATGTTGGAGTGATGCCGAGAGCCTGTCCCGCAGAAGCTTTGCGCAGGTCAAGATCGACGATTACGGTCTTTGCCGGCTTGATGGCCATGCAGGCCGCGATGTTTATCCCGTTGAATGTTTTTCCAGCACTAGGGTTGAATGATGTCAGCATCACGACATGCGGACCCTTTTTCCCGAGAATCATGTCGAGGTTCGTCCTGAACACGCGGTAGGCCTCGTTCATCATGTCACGTTTGCCCATCCGCACAATTATCTTGCGTTCATCGTCATCAAACTGCTTTTTTCTACGGAAGAAGTCGAAACGACTTTTTTTGACTATGGAGAACGGAACTTCCGCAAGGAAAGGCAATTTCAGGGATGAAAGATCAGCCCTTGTCTTCACTGTCGTATCAAGCATTATCCGGAGGAAGAACCATCCGAAAGGTATCGCGCAGCCGAGGATTGCCGCGAGCAGGAGTATCATAGCCCTGCGAGGCGCGACAGGTGTGACAGGGCCGTTCGGGCGCATAATTATGCGGGTGTTCCCAACGTTCACGAGCGCTGTTATCTCATTCTCCTCGCGTTTCTGGAGAAGAAAGATGTAGAGCGACTCCTTGACTTTCTGCTGGCGCTGCATGGAGAGAAGCTCATATTCCTGTCCGGAACTTGAGGATATGCGTCTGAGCACCTGATCCTCCTGCTGCTTGAGTCCGTCTGCCTGAAGGCGCAGGGTTGCCACGAGGTTGTCTATGGAGCGAAGAATCGCGCTGCGCATTGAGGCTATTGAAACGTTGAGATCCGCGACCATCGGGTTTTCGCTCCCCGCAGACTTGTAGCGGTCGCGCTGAAGAATGAGCTTGTTGTACTCGCCTATCTGAGACTCTACGCTGTTGCTCGCGATTCCGGAATTGGACGGAATAAGGCTCATTGCGTGCGACGGGTCATTCAGATAGTCCTTAATAAAGCTGGCTATTGAAAGCTGGTTGTTGACCTCGAAGAGCTTTTCCGCATAGGTGGACGACTCCTCCAGATACTGCTGTGCGACTGCCTTGAGGTCAGTGAGATTGTGGCTTGCCTTATAAGTCTTGAGGTCTCCCTCTATGCCGCCGAGCTCATGTTCGATGATGCCGAGGCGCTCGGTGATGAACGTGCTGGTGTTGCGCGCCGCGCGGTTCTTGTCATAGAGCCAGACCTCATTGTAGACATCAATCAGGCTGCTGAGTATGTTCTCCGCCCTTGACGGGAAACAGTCCTTGTAGTTGAGAACCAGAACAGTGGATTCCTTGCTTGAGATGTTCGCAGTGAGGTTTTTGCAATACGCCTTTGCCCTGGACATAGGATTTGCCCAGCTGACCAGGATGTCATTGTCCCACTGGTCTATGTTTTCAGTCGCATGGAGAGAGATGGTTCCGACCGGAGTCACAAGCGTGTCCCCCACCGCTCCGGAAACCTTCTCACGGACATCGTCCCGTCCGATTCTGAACTTGTCGAGAACAAAAGTGCTGTCGGATTTCTTTTTTATGACAAAAGAGAATGACTTGGTAGGATTGTTCCCTCCGAGTTTGAGTTCAAGAGGCGTGTTTCTGTAGAGTTCAACACTACGGATAAGCTGTTTTTCAACGTATGTAGTCTGGAGATTGTTCCGCTCCACGACCGTCATCATGAGATCCGGTGACGTGAACGCCTCCATTTCATTCTCCACAGCCACTGTGTTGCGCAGCCTCATCCCGCCGCCGGTGAATGACGACAGATTGCGGACAGCCGCGTCCTGGGCACTTTCATCAACGATAAGTTTGGCGCTGCGGCTGTATGTCGACGGGGTTCTGTAGAGGTAGACGCCGGCACCTAAAAGACAGACGACGATTCCCGCAAGAAACCACCATTTGTTCAGCCACACGATGTTCCAGATGTCTGACAGAGTAAGGGAATTCTGATTCCCGTCCGCCATATTCTGCTGGTTGTTAAGTTCTTCCATATAGAATTTTCCTGTTTTACTTGCTTCTTAGAACCAACGTCGTCACGAGAGTGGCGAGGGACACGAGGAGTGAACCCGAAGATATTGCTATGCTCGTGATTCTCAACCCTTTGTCGTCCATGGTGGACTGGCGCTGCTTGATTTTTGACGGCTCAACATAGACGATGTCGTTCTGCTGGAGGTAATATGCGGGGCTGTTGAACAAGTCCGTGCTCGTCAGGTCAACCTCATATATGACCCTCTTGCCGTTCTGTTCCCTGATGACAGAGACATTTTCACGTTTTCCGAATATGGTCAGATCGCGTGCAAGGCTGAGAGCCTGAAGAATTGTTACCTTGTCCCCCTCAATAGTGTATGTCCCCGGAGATGTCACTTCCCCGAGCACGGAGACCTTAAAATTCGTAAATTCAACGGTGACGACGGCATCGTCGAGATATTTTCTGTCAATGAGTTCTTTTTTTATGGTATCGGCACATTCCCAGCGTGTCTTCCCGGCTACCTTAATCTTGCCGAGCACCGGAAAGTCTATGAACCCGTCATTGTCCACGGAATAGCACATGACCCTCTGTGAGCCGGCACTGGAGACCATTTCCGAACCGGCACTATAGGAAACTATCGGAAGGTTGAACATCGGTGTAAGCTCCGGAGTTCGCGAACTGACCACGATGGAAAGCATGTCCTTTGGCTGGATTACAATTCCGGCGTGCCGGTCAATGGATTCCGGATTGTTTATTACCTTGTCCTGAAAGTAGGGGATGTTCTTGTAGGAGCCGCAAGAAACGGCAATGAAAGAAAAAACAAGAAGCAGCACCAGTGAGGCTGCCTTGAATGAAAAGTTCTTCAGATTCATTAATCGGTTATTCTAAGTACTATTTTTTTTACAATAAGTGTCCGTATCTTCCGGCGCAGCACATGACGGCAAGGCACGAACAGCGTGCAAAGTTAGTGATTTAAAACATACAATGCAATCATTCGCCGTCCTTTAAATGAGAAACGCGCCATATTCATACTCATTTTTCCTTGTATCGTGCCTTCCGACATATCCGATAACCCATTGCGGCGACGAGGATGGACATCAGTGGCGATATGAGATTGAAAAAGCAGTAAGGAAGATAGTCGAGGGTCGCGACCTTCAGCACCGTGGCCTGGGTCATTCCGCAGGAGTTCCACGGGATGAGGACGGAGCAGACGGTGGCGGAATCCTCCACGGAACGGCTCAGCAGGCGAGGTTCAAGTCCCTTTTCCCTGTAGAGATCCTTGTAGAGGCTGCCGGTCAGGATTATCGAGAGGTACTGGTCTCCGGTTATCATGTTGGCGAAGATTCCTGTGCCGACCGTCGAAGCGACTATCGTGAATGTGCGGTTTATGCCCTTCTGGAGCGCCTTCGTAAGGCTCTGGAGCATTCCGCTGCCTACGAGGACACCACCGAATGCCGCGGCTGATATGACGAGGAAAACGGTCGGAAGCATCCCGGTGATGCCGTTGGTGGCGATGAGCCTGTCAAGTGCCGGATTGCCGACGGAAATGCCTGTAGGACCGTAGGTTGCTGTCATAAGTCCCTTGAAAGCGTCCATGAAGGAGAGGTGCGAGTAGGCTGCTATCGGCTCTCCGGAGGCGATGTGCCAGACGATGTGGGGCTGGAATATGAGGGCGGCGACGGCAGCGAGGAGAACCGCGACGAAGAGCGTGAGAATGGCGGGCATCTTTCTGGCTATCAGCACGCCGGTTATGAGCGGGACAATCAGGAGCCAGAGGTTTATGTTGAAGGCGGAGGCGAGGTCTGAGGAAAATTCGGTGATTGTGCCCTGCGGGTTCACGTCGTGGGTGAGGCTCACGATGAGAAAGACGACGAGAGCTATGGCGAATGAAGGAATTGTCGTGATGAGCATATAGCGTATATGCGTGAAAAGCGGCGTGCCTGCGGACGAGGACGCGAGAGTCGTGGTGTCGGAGAGCGGGGATATCTTGTCGCCGAAATATGCGCCCGAGATTATCGCTCCGGCCGTCCATCCGGCGGAGTAGCCCTGCGCGGTGCCGATTCCGATGAGCGCGACTCCTACAGTCGCTATTGTGGTCCAGGAACTTCCGGTCATGACGGAGATGAGGGCGCAGATGGCGCAGGTTGCGAAGAGGAATATCTTGGGGGTTATGATTTTCATCCCGTAGTATATCATCATCGGCACTATTCCGCTGACCATCCATGTTCCGGCGACGGCTCCGATGAGGAAGAGGATGAGTATGGCTGAGCTCACGGAGCGGATGTTGTCCATGATTCCGTTCTCGAAGTCGGCCCACTTGACCTTGTAGAATATCATGGATATGGCGACCACGACGCCGGATGCAAGGAGAAGTGAGACCTGACTGGCACCGTCGAGGGCGCTTCCGCCGAAGACTCTGATTACAATCGAAAGGGTTGCGGCCAAGAATGCGAAGGGTATCAGTGACACCCACACGGCCGGTATTTTTCCCGGATTAATTAATTTCATATATTTTAGATTACTCACATGGCTGCGCACGACTGTATTATCTCAGACAGGGTCGGGTGCGGGTGGATTATGCTGCGGAGCTCGGAGACGGTGGCATTGAAGTTCATAAGGGCGGTGATTTCGCCGATGAGGTCGGAGGCTCCGGAGCCGAGGATGTGGCAGCCGAGAATCTGGCCGTCGCGGAGATTCGGCTGGGCCGGCTGCGCGACTATGAGCTTGCAGTAGCCTTCGGGAGCCTCCGAGGCAAGCGCCTTGCCGTTGGCGCGGTAGAAGGACTTGAGAGCCTTGAAGGCTATGCCTTTCTCCTTGCAGTCCTCTTCAGTGAGTCCGACCACCGCGACTTCAGGGACCGTGAACACCGCCGCAGGCATGATGTCGAGACGGATAGCGGAACTGCAGCAGTGCTGCGGGACGTCGGTGCCGCCCTGGAGGCTGCCTTCGGAGCCGCTCGCACAGTCGCGGAGAATGTGCTCCAGGGCAACCCGGCCTTGGAATGTGGCGGCGTGCGCGAGCATCATCCGGCCGTTGACGTCACCAATGGCATACACGCCGGGAAGCGTCGTCTGCATATTGTCATCGACCCGGATTCCCTTTCTGTCGGCTTCTATGCCCTTGCATCCCGTGATGACACGGGTGTCCGCCACGCGGCCCACGGCCATGAGAACCTTGTCCGAGACCACTGCGGACGTCTTTTCGCCGCTGCGGACGGTGACGATCTGAACCGGATGCCAGTCAGGGGCATTTCCGCAATCGGCATCCGCTGAAGAGCCGTTTTCCGTCCGGCATCCGACCGCATGAGGCTCGTCTGAATATGTCTCCTGCGCCGCTGAGATGCCCGTCACTTCAGTTCCAGTCAGAATCGAGATTCCGGATTTTGTCAGCGACTGCTTGAGACGCTTGGCGAGATCGGCGTCGAAATGCGGGAGAATTGTCCTGCAGTATTCTATTACAGTGACTTTTGAGCCGAGAGAAGCGAAGACGGAGGCGAACTCCAGCCCTATCACTCCCCCGCCGATGACCGTAAGGCGCTTAGGAAGTTCCTTGAGCCTGAGCATATCGGAGGATGATAGAACACCGGGAGTGTCCACCGCTCCGGGGACGTTCAGCCATGCCGGATGGGAACCGGTCGCTATGATTATTCGGTCGGCCGTGTATTCTCTGCCGGAGTCAAATTCCGGGGAAAGGCTCATGTCCGCTGCGGATTCGGCCTCGGTCGGCCAGACATGAACCGTGTGCGCATTGACTATGCGCGCGATGCCGTGGACTATTTCAACGCCCTTTAGCAGGCTTTCGACCCCGGAGCGGAGCTGTTCCACAACGGCATCCTTGCGGGCTACCATCCCGGCAAGCGCGTCATCGGGGACGGATGACGTGGCGGACCGGTCTGAATCCGAGTCTGACGGATTCAGCATTCCCGACAGGAGATGATGGAGGTGGGCATCGTGACAGAAGCACTTGGTGGGGATGCAGCCCTCGTTCAGGCAGGTTCCACCGAGGGGACCGGCTGTGACGAGAGTGACATCAAGCCCTTTCCGGGCTGCGGCAACGGCAGTTTCATATCCGCCCGGACCGGCACCTATTATAATAAGTTTCATTTAAGTTCTTTTTTTCAGCACAAAGATTCCTCGACTTCACTACGTTTCGCTCGGAATGGCAGAAGAGGAGTGACAGTCAGAAGCATAGCTTCGGGTTGCGGGCGGCGGATGTCTCGTCGGGGCGGCGTACCGGCGTGATGTGCGGGGCGGTCCTGAGGTTCTCCGGGTCGGAAACCGCTTCAGCGGCAATTCTGTGCATAACTTCGATAAAGGCGTCCAGAGTCTCCTTGGACTCGGTCTCGGTCGGCTCAATCATGAGCGCCTGATGGAACAGGAGCGGGAAATAGATTGTCGGGGCATGGAAGCCATAGTCGAGCAGCCGTTTGGCGACGTCAAGAGTGGTCACGCCCGTCGATTTGTCCTTCAGGCCGTCATAGACAAACTCGTGCTTGCAGACGGACTGGATTGGAAGTTCGAAGCTGTCCTTGAGCGATTCCTTTATGTAGTTGGCATTGAGCGTGGCAAGCGGTCCGACCGCCTTGACATTCTCGCGTCCGAGCATCCTGATGTAGCACAGCGCCTTGAGCAGCACGGCGAAATTACCCTGAAATCCGCTGACACGGCCGAGGGAATCCTTTTCAGGCACGGCATAGTCGATGGACAAAGGCTGCCCGACGCCGTCGTGGGCATCCCGATGTTTCCCGGCGACATAGAAATCCGGCTGAGGCAGATACTTCACGAGATGCACGGCGACGCCGACCGGACCCGCTCCCGGGCCACCTCCGCCATGGGGTGTGGAGAAGGACTTGTGCAGGTTCAGGTGCATGATGTCAAAGCCCATGTCACCCGGGCGCACGACTCCGATGAGCGGGTTCATATTCGCCCCGTCATAGTAGAGCAGTCCGCCGCACTCATGCACCAGAGCGGCGATTTCCCTGATTTCAGTCTCGAAGAGGCCGAGCGTGTTCGGGTTGGTCATCATGATTCCGGCAACCGTCTCGTCCAGCAGCGGCTTCAGGTCCTCCATGTCTATGCGACCGTCCGGACGCGACTTGACCTGAACGACCTCAAGGCCGCAGACGGCTGCTGAGGCGGGATTGGTCCCATGGGCGGAGTCGGGCACAATGATCTTGCGGCGGCCGAGGTCTCCGCGTGAGATGTGGTACTGCCTCATGACCATAAGCCCTGTCAGTTCTCCGTGGGCTCCGGCAAACGGGTTGAGCGTGAAGGCTGCCATTCCGGTAATCGCGGAGAGGGCCTGCGACAGGTCCTCATAGACCTTGCGGCATCCCGCTACGGTAGAGGCCGGCTGGAGAGGGTGAATCCCGGCAAATGCCGGCATAGAGGCTACCTCCTCGTTGATTTTCGGATTGTATTTCATCGTGCAGCTGCCCAGCGGATAGAAGCCGCTGTCAACGCCGAAGTTCATCTGAGAGAGGTTCGTATAGTGACGCACGACATCCGGCTCGCTGACCTGAGGCAGGTCGGCAGGCTCATCGCGGAGCAATCCCCCCGGCACAGACTTTCCGAGGCAAAACTCTGAAGGATAGTCGTTTGACGGAAGAGTATATCCCCTTCTTCCGGGAGAGGAAAGTTCAAATATAAGTTTGTCGTAGTATTTCATATTCCGTTCTCCCCTATTTTTCTATGGTTTCCACTTTTTCCAGCGACTTCATGACATTAACCAGCGCATCGCATTCTTCCTTCGTATGCTTTTCCGTGACGCAAAACGAGACGAATCCCTCCCCTGTGGCAACGGCACCGAAAAATCCGGCGTCAAGAAGAGCCTGCTGCAGTTTCGCAATCCCGACAAGCGGCCTCAGTACAAATTCCTTCAGGAACGGGCGAGGCTTAGAGAAAGGCTCTGCGAAAAGTCCGGTTTTCAGCAGTTCGGACTTGAGATAATGCGCTCCGCCGCAGCTGAGTTCGTTGACTTCACGAAGCCCGTCCGGACCGAGAAGCGAAACATAGACAGCGACATAGAGCGCCATAAGCGACTGGTTCGAGCAGATGTTCGAGGTTGCCTTCTCTCGGCGGATGTGCTGTTCGCGGGCCTGAAGGGTCAGCACGAATGCGCGCTTGCCATCGACGTCAACGGTCTCTCCAACCAGACGTCCGGGAAGCTTGCGCATGAAATCACGGCGGCAGGCAAGGAATCCGACATAAGGACCTCCGAAGGAAAGCGGAATCCCGAGCGTCTGGGCATCCCCACAGGCAATGTCAGCCCCGTTTTCATCGGCTGTCCGGAGCACCGCCATGGCGGACGGGTCGCAGTACTCGACGAGCAGCGCCCCCACAGCATGGAGGGCATCGGCATAGCCGCTCAAATCCTCGATGACCCCGAAGCGGTTGATGCCCGGAACGAGAAGCCCTGCCACGTCGCCTGCGGCAAGTTCCTTTCCGGCCGCCTCAAATTCAGTCACTCCGTCCTTTGTCGGAACGACAGTCAGCTGAACTCCATGAAATTTGGCGTAGGTCGCCACGACATCGCGCACGGCAGG
>DJRM01000117.1 GCA_002440085.1 Bacteroidales bacterium UBA6360 | reverse complement strand
TCATGAGTTCCTTCAATTCCATTAACGGGCTTCCCGTGAACGGCGACCGCTACCTCCTGACCGACGTGCTCAAGAAGCAGTTCGGCTGGGACGGGATGATTGTCTCTGACTACGACGCAGTGAAGCAGCTTGTCTATCAGGGTGCTGCCGCCGACCACAGGCAGTGCGCCGAGATAGCCGCCAACGCGGGACTCGACATGGAC
The DNA here is from genome assembly GCA_002440085.1 of Bacteroidales bacterium UBA6360. Classification (GTDB taxonomy): domain Bacteria; phylum Bacteroidota; class Bacteroidia; order Bacteroidales; family UBA932; genus Cryptobacteroides. Next base: position 3,842 of record DJRM01000117.1, on the reverse strand, counting down.
ATGGCCGACCTGTGCTACTACCACAACCTCGCGTCCCTCGTCACCGAGGGAAAGGTCAGCGAAAGCACAGTTGACGATGCCGTGCGCAGGATTCTGCGGCTCAAGTTCCGCCTCGGCCTCTTCGAGCATCCATACGCGCCGGTGACTTCGCCCTCCGAGCGCTTCACCCGTCCGGGCGACCGCGAGACAGTGATGCGCCTTGCCGAGGAGTCGGCCGTGCTGCTCAAGAACGACGGGCTGCTGCCTCTGGGCCAGAAGCCGGGCAAGATTGCGCTGATAGGCCCTATGGCGAAGGACCTCTGGGGACAGGTCGGCTCGTGGGGCGGTCATCCGCTCGCCGAGGACGTGATTACGCTTCATAAGGCCATGACCGATGAGTTCGGCGCGGCTAATGTGCTCTACGCCAAGGGCTGCGGCTTCGAGGGCGACGACCGCAGCGGCTTCTCGGAGGCCGTGGCGGCGGCAAGACGCGCCGACGTCGTGGTGCTCTGCCTCGGCGAGCTCACGAAGTGGAGCGGCGAGAACGGCATACGCTCGACCCTTGCCCTTCCGGAAATCCAGGAGCAGCTCGCCGTCGAGCTGAGCAAGACCGGAAAGCCTCTCGTCCTGCTGCTTAACAACGGCCGTCCTCTGGAACTCTGCCGCCTCGAACCGCTCTCCAATGCCATTGTGGAGCTGTGGCAGCCGGGCATCTCCGGCGGAAAGCCTGCGGCAGGCATACTCTCCGGCCGTGTGAACCCTTCAGGAAGGCTCTCCATAACCTTCCCGTACTCCTCCGGACAGATTCCGATTTACTACAACCGCCGCCGCACGAGCCGCCCGTTCATGGGCTTCTATCAGGACATTCCCCGCGAGCCGATGTACTGGTTCGGGCACGGTCTGAGCTACTCGCACTTCACCTACGGTGACATCCGCAAAGTTTCGGACACTCCGCTCGCATTTGAGGTCGATGTGACCAACGACAGCCCGCGTGACGGCATGGAGACCGTCTTCTGGTACATCAGCGACCCCGTCAGCACCGTCACCCGCCCCTACAAGGAACTCAAGTTCTTCGAGAAGCGCCTGATTCCGGCGGGAGCCACCGCCACCTTCCGCTTCGAGGCCGACCGTCTCCGCGACCTCGGCTATGTGAACGGGAACGGCGAGCGCTATTTCGAGCCCGGCAAATTTGAAATTCTCACCGCCGACAAGAAGTTCGAGATTGACGTCGAATAAGGCCCAATCGAATAAAGATGTGTCAAATTTCGTCATACGGGATATAAACCCTCTCATGTAAATGAAAATCATTCCGCATATATTCCTCTCAATCGCGCTCTTGTTCGCGCTCACCCCGATTTGCTCCGGTTCTGAAAATGCCGTTTCGGGAAACTCCATTTCGGAATCTTCAGCTCTTTCCTCATTCGTTGACCGCGTCTGCGGCGAGGGTATGTCGGAGCGTATTCTCATCGGCACCAACGCTTCGCTTTCCGCCGGAGGGCATGATGTCTTTGTCATATCCTCAAGGGACGGAAAGCCTGAGATTGTCGGCAGCAGCGTTTCTGCGGCGACGGCGGGATTGGGATGGTATCTGAACCATTATGTTCATGTGAACATATCATGGAACAGCCTCAACGCAGACCTTCGTGGACGCTCTCTTCCCCTGCCGAAGGCTCCGGAGCGCAGGGAATGCCGGGCAGAATGGCGCTACTACCTGAATTACTGCACCTATTCCTACTCCTGTGCTTTCTGGACGGAGGAACGTTGGATGAAGGAAGTCGATTGGATGGCCCTGCATGGAATAAATATGCCGCTGATGGCTCTCGGGACGGATGTCGTCTGGCGCAATGTGCTCCGCGGCCTCGGCTGTGACGAGGATGAAATTTCCTCTTTCATCGCCGGCCCGGGATTTCAGGCATGGTGGATGATGGGCAACCTTGAGGGTTGGGGCGGGCCGCTTCCGGAGCGGTGGTACGACCGTCAGGAAAGGCTTTGCCGCAGTGTCCTCGGCAGGATGCGCTCGCTCGGGATGGAACCCGTCCTGCCCGGCTACTGCGGGATGCTCCCGCGTTCTTTCATCGGAAAGCCCGGCTATGACGCGTCCGACACGGGACTTTGGGCGGCATTCCCTCGCCCGGCATTTCTTCAGCCGTCATCGGACAAGTTCGCCTCAGTTGCCGACCTCTACTATGATGAGCAGGCGAAAATTATGGGGCGCTCGCGTTTCTACAGCATGGATCCGTTCCATGAAGGTGGAAACATAGACGGCACTGACATCCCGCAGGCCTACAAAGACATACTCTCCGCCTTGCGCGACCGCAATCCGGACGCTGTCTGGGTGCTCCAGAGCTGGAATGAGAATCCGAGGCGCGAGGCACTTGAGGCTATCGGACACGGGGACTGCATTGTCCTTGACCTCTTTTCAGAGGCGAGACCGAAATGGCGCGACGGCTATTGCGGGCACGACATGATATGGTGCATGCTCCCTAACTTCGGAGGCCGGATAGGCCTGCACGGCCGCCTCTCCAAGGCTGCGGAAGGCTGGTTCGACGCGATTGAGGCCTTCCCGGAGACAATGGTCGGCATAGGCGCGGCTCCGGAGGGCATAGAGACCAATCCTGTTCTTTATGACCTGCTGTTTGAACTTCCTTGGATGAACCGGGAAACGGACTGGGATTGTGACTCGGGCAGGGACAGAAGTTGCGGATGCGACCGATGGCTTGACGGCTATGTGCTCGCCCGCTACGGCGCGTCCGACCCGTCCCTTTCCCGTGCCTGGCACAAGATTGCCGCTTCGGCGCTGGCCTGCCCCACAGGACAGGAAGGCACGAGCGAGCCGATAGTCTGCGCCCGCCCCGGCTGGGGGCTGAAATCCGTCTCCAGGTGGAGCACGGCGGAGATCTTCTATGATGTGAGAGAACTCCGCGCCGCTGCTGCCCTGTTCCTTGACGTCAAGCCTCGCTTCTCCGGGAACGCCGACTACCGTCACGACCTGACAGACCTCGTGCGCCAGACTCTTACGGATTCCACGCTCTGTCTGCTGCGGAATGTCGAGACGGCGTATAAGTCCGGAGACACGGCGGCATTCCGCTCCGGCTACAAGGCGTTTCTCGGGATGATTGCCGACATTGACACGCTGCTTTCCACGGATTCGTTCTTTCATGTCAACCGGTGGATTGAGGCGGCGGGGAAAGTCTGTGACGAGATGGCCGGCGCGACCGACGCAGACAGGGCGATGATGGAGCGTAACGCGCGGACTCTCGTCACCGTCTGGGGCGACCGTCTCTCCGCCCGCAGCCTGCACGACTATTCCAACCGCGAATGGGGAGGGATGCTTTCCTCGTTCTATCTTCCGCGATGGGAGCGCTTCTTTGAGGCTGTGGAACGCGGCGAGGCGCTTCCTGACGAAGACGGGTGGTATGAGATTGAAAATGAATGGACACGCAGACGGGAACTCTATCCTTTGTCGGATGAACCTGCCGTTGACTGTGCCGAACGGATGTTCCGGAAATATTTCGGCGGCAGCCTTGCACTCTCGGCTTCGTCCGAGGTCGCGGCGCTTTCCGACGAGGCCGGTGAGTATGTCCCTTACATCAAGGAATATCTGGCCGGAATCGGAATCCAGCCGTCAGATGAGACTCGCGGGCGGAAAGGAACCGGAACAAAGTCGGTGGCTGATAATGCCTGCGGCGGTGTGGCAGCCATTGTTCTTGACATCGACGGCGGCCTTGAATGCGGGCCGGCGGGCTTCGAGTTTGCCGTCCGCCCGGGTGAGCTTCGCATCACGGGGCACGACCGCGCCGGGGTGTTCTACGGCATCCAGCACCTTTTGCGTCAGCTTCCGCCGTCGGTCTATGCGAAGAAAG
>DJRM01000124.1 GCA_002440085.1 Bacteroidales bacterium UBA6360 | reverse complement strand
GAGCAGAGCCAAGCTTGCTTGGGCTATGCCGAACGCAGAAAAGGGCGATGAAATCGAAATATAGACCGAAAAGGATGAGAAAGATGATGCAGGTTATTTTTTGAAGGTTTCTAAATACAAGAATACAGAATAATGTCCGGACTTGACTTGATGTGATAAATCTCCTTTTATTCTGAAACAACGGAGAGGTCGCAAGGGGTGGGGATGCCATAGACGGTGGCGCGGTCGGTGAACTGCCACATCATCCAGTTTTTGAAGCGTGGCGGCTCAAGTCCTCGTCCGGAGCTGTAGCGGGCAACCCATACAGGGTAGCGCTCATAGACTTCGGGGGAGAGCCGCTCGCGGAGAAAAGCGTCGCCGGTGTAGATAATCGGGCGTCGTCCATAATGCTCCTCCACAATCCCGAGCCATACGAGCAGTCTGCGGTTGAGTTCCGCTTTGCTGCATCCGGCGTGAATTGTCTCCACGTCAAGAATCGGAGGCAGGTCTTTGTGGCGGATGTTTCCGACCGTGCGGATGAAGTTCTGCGCCTGCTTCTCCGGAGACTTTGAACTCCGGAAGAAATGATACGCTCCACGGCTGTAACCCGCTGATGCCGAGCGTTTCCAGTGATCGGCGAAAAGCGCGTCCCTATGGTTCTCTCCCTCCGTGGCCTTTATCATCACATATTTCACCCTGTGAATGCCGCTCGCCGACTTTATCGACCTCATCGTGTGCCCGTGCGCGTCGGTGAGAACCATAAGCGAGTCCCAGACTATATCCTTCTGGTACTTGGATATATCGACGGCATAACCATAATGTCCCTGTGGAACCTGCACGCCTGTTTCTCCGGAACAGCGGCTCACAATCAGCGGGGCAACAACAAAGGCAGCCACAGTCATGACTGTCGCCGCCACAAACCAATACACCGAAACAACCTTCTCCGTCTGCTTCTTCCCGCCCTTCTTCCCACCCTTCTTCCGCCCCCTTCTTTTCCCGAGCTTCTTCAGTCCGGGCTCCTCCTGTCCGGTCATTCTCGGCACCTTGTCCTCAGATCTGCCGTCACGCCTTTTCCTGACCGCCGTCTTCCTGGTCTTTGCAGTCTCCGAAGTCTTCGTTCGTTCCCCGTTTTCTCTATTGTCTGTTTCTACCTCCGCATTCATGGTTGCAAAGGTACTCTTTTTCCGAGAAAAATTCCCCATACGGCGACTGCTGTCTCACAGACTCCGAAGATGAAATAGATGTTGCTCAGCCATGCAAATCCCCAGAGCACCCATTCGAGCGTAATCCACATAATCAGGATAATTCCGCAGAGCAGAGCCGCCAGACAGGCATGGCGGTCTTTTCTGAACAACAGCCATGCGGCGAAGAACTGTGTCACACCGTTCACGCAGAGCAGCACGAAGCCTGAAAAGATGAAATTTCGGAACAGTATCTCATTGAACGGGAGCACTTGAAGGAACTGGAGTATCGGTTCCATTCCCCACATCTTTCCGCTCGGGGAAATCCACATCATGAGCGCTCCCCAAACCGCTCCGACTCCTATGAACAGGGTCCAGAATTTCAGGCTCCTGTCGATGAATTTTTTTTGTCTTGCCAATGTCATATCCTTAAAATTTTATGCAAAATTACACAAATATCCCGTCATTTTCCGAGGCTGTTGCTGCCCACGCGGCCGATTTCCTCAAGGCTCCCCACGTTGCGCCTGCGTCCGTTCTGCGCCGTCCCGAAGTTCCAGCTCAGACCGAGAGTCACGCTCTGGGAGTAATACTTCTGACCAATGTAGGACTGACGCACTCCCGGGACCCCGAACATATCGAGGTTTGTTGCCGAACTCCGAAGCAGGTCATTCACCTTGAGACTGAGATTCAGGCGGTTGTCAAGCAGGTTCTTCTTTACCGCCAGATTCATGAAATACTGGTTGCGTGATATGAAGTTCCCCCAGCTGAAAGGAGAGGCGTAGTAGCCGTCAATCTGTATTTTCCAATCCTTCGTGAGCATGAAGGTCAGACAGGTGTATGCGTTGAAGAACGGCTTGGAGTTTACATAGTTTGCGGTCATGCCTATGTTCTTGACATAAAGCCCCGCAAGGTTGAGTGTCCATGTCAGCCATTTCGCCAGTGGCAGCTCCGCCACGCTGAATCCCATGCTGGCCATGTGCCTTTTCCCGAAGTTTGACCAGACCAGCAGCTCGTCGCCGTTCTCGCGGAATGTCGGAATTTGGGCAATCATGCCGTCAGTGTAGTCATAGCCGGCAAACCATGAGAGATGCTGTCCGAATCCGAACTGGAGGGAAACGCCGTCGTTGTATTCCGGCTGAATCTCCGGATTTCCCACGATTCCGTTGTGTGCATCGACATAGGTTTCCACCGGATTCAGCTGATTGTAATTCGGGCGCGTGATTCTTCGGGTATATGACGCCGACAGTCTCCATTTCTCCGTCGGGTTGAAACCCACGAAAACGGTAGGGAAGAGGTCGAAATAGCTCCTGCGGGTCTGCGTGCCCTTGCTTTTCCAGTCTCCGAAGGAATTGGTGTATTCGCCCCGGAGTCCGATTTTAGCCGACCATTTCGCTCCCAGCTGCGCGGCGAGGGATGCGTAGGCGGCGCCTATGTGCTCGCGGTAGGTGAAGCTTGTCCCGCTCTCCGGCAGCCCCGTCTCCGTCCGGCTCATCTCGTTGCCGGTGTTTGACATCGCCCATTTGGCACCAGTCTCAAGCATCGCGACCTTCCACAGGGCTGTCTGATAGTCCGCCTTCGCGGAATAGATGTCTATGATGTTGTCCGAGATGATGTCACGCCTTGCCTCCTGCCACTCTTCGCTTTCGTCCGCTCGGTTCCAGCTGCTCTGGAGGTTGGAGGATTTGCTGTTGTTGCGGTAGTAGTCGAGATTCGCGGTGAGCTCGGCATTGCGCGACTCATCGAATATGTGGGTGTAATTGAGGTTGGCATTTGCCTGATTCCTCCTGTCCGGAGTGCTGATTATGGATTCCGACTCGTCGAACCGTACTCCGTCCATGCTCTGAAATGTGTTGTTGGCACCCCGCCCGGAAAACATCGAAGAATATGACCCCGGCACCGTGACTATGAACCCGAGTGTGTTCTTCTTGTCTATGAACCAGTCGTTCCCGAACTTGACGTCATAGTTCCCGAAGCGCATCTGAAGCCTCGAATCCGAGTCCTGCCTATAGACGTGTCCTCCCTCGCGGTCAATCTCATTTATCAGGTTCATGTCCATGCCAGTCTGAGTGTAGCCGCCGGACAGATTGAGGAACGTGTTGGTCTTAGCTGTCCTGTAGCTGAGATTCGCCCAGCCGCTGCCCTGAGCGAGGAACTTTTCAAATTCGCTGAAATACATCCCGCCCCCGTTTGCTCCGAGAGAGCCGTTGAGACCCGCGAGCATGTTCTTCTTCGTCTTTATGTTTATGATTCCGCCCTGTCCGGCTGCGTCGTATTTGGCGGACGGGTGCGCCATAATCTCGAACTTGTCGATGCTCTCGCCGCTCGTCCCTCGCAGAAGAGCCTCAAGAGCCTTTCCGTCAAGATAGGAAGGCCGCCCGTCAATCCACACCGACACGGCCTTCCCGTTCAGCTTGATGTTTCCGTCCTTGTCAACCGTGATTCCGGGAGCCTTCCTTATGAGTTCCATAGCATCCGAACCCTGAGCGAACGCGGACTGTCCGAGGTTCATCACGAGGCGGTCCATCTTCATCTCAATCAGCTTCTCACGGCTCGTGACCACTGCACCGGTCAGCTGCGTGTCCTCCGCCTCAAGGGCGATTTTCCCGAGTTCCATCCGCTGTCCCTTGACAGCCATTTCCTCCCGGCGCTCCTTGAAGCCTATGAAAGACACGCCGAGGCTATATGTTCCGGGTGCCGCCGTAAGCGTGAAGTGCCCCTGCTCGTCGCATGAAGTTCCCGCCGCAAGGCTTCCGTCCGCATTCATCAGCGCGACAGTCGCCCATCCGAGCGCCTCCCCGCTTCCGCTTTCCACGACCGTTCCGTGAATTTCCGTAATGTCCTGCCTTTTCGCCGACAGGCTGAAGGCGCAGATCATCGCAATGAGCGCCGTCATCAAAAATCCTTTCATTTTCATATACATCCTTTAATTTTCGGATGCAAAGTTATGGTGATATATCCATGCGGCAAAGAAGTCGATATGGACATCTTGAAAGGATAATATATTGATTAACATTTAGTTGGATTAAGTAAAAGTGGACATCAAAGAAAAGTGCCGAAATGGAGGGGCAAATAAAGGATGAGATGCAAGGCGCACGGCGAAGATGAAAGCGCAGCAACCTTGATGGTTGTGAGCATTTCATCAAGCCGTGCAACGCGGCAGATCGCCTTTATTTATCCCCGACCTTTGATTTGAGCCGTTGCTTGGCTTTAGTAACAGAAGAAGGCGATATCCCCTCCATCACCGCAATCTGCCCGGTGGTAAATCCCAGCTTCACAAGCGCGAGCATCCGCAGATTTGCAGCAGTCAGCTCCGGATGCGCCTTGGCGAGGTTTGCACAGTAGCCGTCGCAGGCCCTGTCAACCGCCCGCACGATGGCCTCGCCCTCTCCATCGCTCAGGTAGCGCGGCCTTTCCCGCAGCCCGGCAATCAGCTCGTCCTTTTCGAGCAGCACCTCATGAAGCCTTTCCGTCTTTTCCTCAATCACTGCCGATTTTCGTTCAATTTCCTCGGACTTTCTCGCTATTTCTTCCGATTTTTCCCTTATCTCTTCCGACTGTCGTTCAATCCGGAGCGACTGCTCGCCCAGATTCGATTCCTTCCGTCTCAGGATTCGTCTCATCAGGACAAAAATCAGCAGCGCGACCACCAGCAGCGCGATTATCACGGACAGCGTGACGGCAAGGATGCCCCTCACGCGCTCCCGAGACTCGTCCTGTTCCATGGCGACTTCATTGCTCACCACCTTGTCATTCTCCTGGGCCTTCAGCAGGTTCTCCTTCTGCCGGTTGTAGGAAGTGATATATTTCATCGCGCTGTCGCTCTCGTGCAGCAGTTCGTTATAGACGATGTAGAGCAGCTGGGTAGCCGACGCCCTGGTGATGGGATTCCGCGTCGAGGCGGTGTCCATCGCCGCATAGAATATGGCGGAGTCCGCCTTTCCCACTTTCCTGTACGCATCCGCGAGTGCGATATGCCGGACCGGCTCCTTTCTGACCCCGCTTCGAAGCAGTTCCTCCGACATCTCTGTCGCCTTTCTGGCGCATTCCAGGGCGTTGTCAAAGTCACCTGCGCGGCTGTAGCAGGAAGAGAGCGAGTTCATGGCCTTGGAATAGCTGTCCCTAAGCCCGTACCTTTCAGCCGTATCCACGGCCAGAAGGGCATACTCGATGGACTTGTCGTAATTCTTGTCCGCGTCCCCCTTGAACATCCACGACTGCGCTATGTTGATGAGCGCCGTGACCTGAGTCACCCGATAGTCTCCATCCACTGCCTCCTGGTACGATTTCTCCAGGGCTTCAATCGCGCTGTCATACCACTTCCTACCGTACATTTCGACTCCGTAACGGAGGAAGAGCAGGGAGGCGAGGTTGTGGTCGCCCGTGCCCTCGACTTCGCGGCATCCCCGTTTCAGCTCGTCGCAGACCTTGGCCTTGCTCCCTTTGAGGTAGTCATTCTCAATTACTGCAATCAGGTAGTGGGACAGCGCACGTCTCTGCCGGTCGTTCCCGGAAAGAAAATAGTCCGTGCATTCCTTCAGCTGAGTTTGCGAAATCTCCGGCGCATAGCTGTTGTAGTCTGCCAATATCTTGATAATCCGGTATGTAGCCCGCTCGTAACTTCCTATCTTCGTGGTGTCGATGCCCTCAAGCACGCGCTGGGCACTGTCAGGTTTGCTGCCCGCGAGCCTCTCAGCCATGACATAAGCCTCCGGCAGGCTGTTTCGTCTCAAATCGGAGCAGGAAATCAGCACAGCGACGCCAAGCGACAGAAGCATTGCGTTTCTAAATACATTCATAGGCCGATGAAATCCTTGAAAATGGTATATTCCGGAGTCTATTGAGCCTTGGGCGGCCTGCTAGGGGTGAACGTTTCCGGAACCGGCATCTGATAGACCGATGCGCGGAGGAATGCCGTGTAGGCGTCCAGGTCGGTGAGCAGATCCTGCTTCTCCACGCTGATGGTCTCCCCGATGACGACGCGATGCCTGCCCTTTGACTTGTTGAAGAGCTCTCGTGGCAGACGCAGCAGGCGAACCTTCCAGTCAATCAGACCGAGAAAATAGTAGAACCACGAATTGTGGTCGATGAAATGAATCGGCAAAACCGGCACCCGTGCCTTGCGGATGAGCCGGATCATGCTCTCCTGCCACTGCCTGTCGGAAATTTCCCGTTTTCCCGGATGCAGGTCAGAGACTGCTCCGGAAGGGAAGAATCCCACCGCGTGTCCTTCGTCGAGCCTCTCAATCGTCTCCCGCACACCGTTCAGCGTGGTTCTTGTCGGCCTGCCTTTCTTAGTCGTCGTGGGATTGACTGTTATGAACGCCGGGCGGAGCGGCTCAATGCGTCCGAGAATCTCGTTCACCATCACCTTGTAGCCCGGCCTGTGCGGAAGAATGAGGTCGAGGAGCACGATTCCGTCAAGCCCTCCGTATGGATGGTTGCTTATGGTTATGAATGCGCCCTCCGGCAGGTTTTCGAGCCTTTCGGCGTTGCCGATGAGGTAGTTGCAGCCCATGTTCTCAAGCAGTCCACGCGCGGCATTTCCTGCCGGAGCAAGCCCATAGATGCTGTTGTAGAGCGCGTTGAGCCTGTTCACGCCAACGAGAGAGAACAGAAATTTGCCGAACCACTGCCCCCATGTGCCCTTGAACACCGGCGCAATGTCTCCCAGCTCCTCGATGCTGAGCAGTTCATGCTCCGGCCTTTCTGTCTTCTTCCTGAAAACGAGAACTTCCGCAAGGAAATAGTTGAGAATGCCCGAGATGCAGACCGCAAGCAAGTTGCAGAGCCAGGCGTCCCAGCCGAATAGCTTCTCGAAGAGTACAAGAAAAATCATCTTCACGAAAAATCCGAAGATGCAGGAGACATTGAACCCTCCGAAATGCCTCCAGAAACTTTTCGCGGACGAGCGGTTGCTGATGCGGTTCTTCCAAATCCAGTAGTAGGACATGAGGAAGTTCGCGAAGGTGGCTACCTCGAACGAAATCGCCGGACCTATCCAATATTCGCCCCAATACTCGAAGCCGCTCCAAAACCCGCTTGCAGGGTGAACCGCAACCATCTTGTGCAGCACCCATCCGACGAACCAAAGGACAGCCGTATCGACGACCGTCCCCAATGCGCGGCTGACTACAAAGTCAATCCATTTCTTCAGTGAGAAAACCTTATCCTCCTGCTTTTTCTTCTCCTTCTGCTCCATCCGAATCAATTTGCCGCCATTTCAGTCCTTGTGGCAGAAATGCGCGTAATTATGAAAATACGCCGGCCCCACTTTCGCTCTGACATGCAGCGGGGCGGCGTATCCATCTTGTCGTTACTCAGTGAATGTTCCGTCAAATTTCTTAGGCGGGTCAATCTTTGAAAGTGCCTTTTCATCCCGAATCTGAGAAGAAATCAGAAGAATGAAAATGATGCAGCCGAGGCCGATTGCCACCCAGTCAAACGGCGTATAGACTCCGTTCAGGGTCTCAAGCCCGTTCTTGAAGCAGTCTATGGTGACGTTATAGTCGGCCCAAGGGAAGTAAATCAGGAAAATGACGGCAAGAGCCGCAATCACACGGAATTCCGTCGGCCCGAGCTTGCCGTAGGTGAGCTTGAACTCGTTCTTCAGGATGGTGCCGATGTAGGTGTGGGCTGAAATCGCGAGGTAGGCGACGAGCACGAAGAGAGCCACGTCCATTCTCGCGATAGGGGAGATTCCCGCTCCGACACACATTACGATGATTGTGAATATGTCGATGTTGTGATCGATGAAGAAACCGTAGACAGGTCTCTGCGTGTGTCTTACGCGGGCCATCGAGCCGTCGAGGCTGTCTCCGAACCAGTTAAGGAATAGTCCGAAGACCGTGAGCCACATCCAGTTGAGATTGATGTTCGCAAGTCCGAAGCCTACTGCGCAGAGAATCGCGCCGAATGTTCCCACTGCGGTCAGCATGTTTGAAGTCGCCCAGACAGGCAGACGCTTTGCAATCCACACCAGAGCTTTCTTTTCAACTCCGTTCAGAAGCGAGGTCTGGATTCGTGTCGCTTTTTCGTTTCCCATAATTTCTGTTTTTATCCGTTTTGTAATAAAAATTTAATGAAACAGCCTTTCTGTAAGTGCTGAAAGGCAAACCGAGCCTGCATCTTTTGTACCAAAGGGCAAAAATGAACAACTTGTTCGCCCAAACCGAGAGCAAAGATAATAATTTTTAGCTAAGGCTATCTTCTTCCCGTGGCGTCCAGTGCATAGCTCTTGCCGTTTTCCGTTGCCGTCGTGAAGGTATATTGTGCCAGAGAAGCCTCGCCGGACTTGACTGCGACTGACGCTCCGGCAGCAAAATTACCATACAGAAATACATTCCCGTTGGCATCGGATGTAAGGGAATAACTGCTATTGACCGCACCGCTGCCATTTGCTGGAGTGAACTTGCTGACAATGACCGTAACATTCGTGTTTGGCTCCATCGACATGCGCAGACGCGAGTAATCGCGTTGGACAGAAGAAAAATATGCGTTTAAATCATATCCTGTCCTAGAATATGCACTGGTTGTGATATACTCTCCAGTTCCTGCAACATTCCCGTCTTTCAGTTCGGGAGTGATGCCGGAAGAACTCCACATATAATCGGGAGCGTAATACACACATCCGACAGGTACCTGTTCTTCACGATAATAGAGTTCCCCGCTTGCCAGTTTCCAATCGCTGCCGTCATATCTGAAGGCGGCATATTGTTTCCCATAGAGCTGGGATTGCATCATGACAAGCAGTTCATCACCCTCTTTCCACGATGTCTTTCCTTCGTCGGGCGTGCCTATTGTTCCGCTCTGCGACTGCAGATTCTCTTCCTGTGTCCACCCGGGCAATTTCTCACAGTTTAATACTGTCACCCAGGCCTTGTTCTTGCCAATGTTAAGATTATAGGTACATTTGTGCCCTTCCTGAAACTCCGTATCCATTTTCATCGCTATCCTATACTCCTTCCCGTTAACGGTAAGTTTCAGGAACTCTTCACCTCTCTTATATTGGCCGGGCGTGACGATTGCGGAGAACTTGTTGCCGTCATGCAGGCAGGCCGTGACCCATTTCTCTCCTCCGCTAAGGCCAGTCATTGTCCCGTCAGTGTCGAATGCCGCCTGAGAGTTTTTGGAAAACACCTCTGCCTTGGTCGGAATCGTATTGTCTTCAAAGTCGGAACTGCCGAGTACATATGTCACCGTCACCAATGCCATTCTGTGTTTCATCGGGATTGATACATAAACGGCTGGCTTACCATGCCATAAACCGTTTATATAGTCCGCCTTTTTGAGTTTTGTCTCCGTCTCCTGTTCGGAGGGCAGTTCATAGGAGAATGCGTCATATTCAGAAGGATATGCCGCCCATATCGTGTGGGCGGAGTTCTGATCCGCCCAGCAGAACGACCTGTCACGGGACCACACGTCCATTCCCTCGGAATTGGAAAGGGTGAAAACGGCTTCATCCCCCATCTCGTCTTCCTTGGCGACACTCACCGAGATCTTGTCTCCGTCATCCCATAGACCTCCTCTGTCATTCGAATCGTCTAAGGTGTTGACGCGGGTCCGCGCGTCATCGGTGATGAACGCAGCGTTTATTTCCGAACCTCCCGAGGCCGGAACCGTATCATTGTCTTTCGTACACGCGGCAAGGCTTATTGCAATGAAGACCATGGCCGTGTATGTAAAAATCTCAATCTTATTCATGCTCATCTGTTTATCCGTGAGTAATTTCTGACTGCCGGTCTTATGCGTCAATGTTCAGATTACCCTGGTCGACTATCTGCCACGTTTCTATTGAAAGGTTTTCAAACTTGATTCCCGCATTTGTGACACGAATGGTGTAGCTGTAAACGCTCCCGCCGACGAACTTACCTCCGGCAGGCGCGGTCAAAGCAGTTGAATATTTGTTTTTCGTGTCTTCGACCGACGTCTCCAAAATTATGTCGATGCTCTTGTCCGTCACGGCTTGCGGAAGCAGAATAATGCTGATTGTAAGGTCGTTGCCCAGAGTCTGGTTAACCGGTTCTGTCAGCGCAGTCTTTTCCGCGGACAACATGACTGTACCGTCTCTCGGATCTACGACTCCGTCATTATGCACTTCATCCATAATGAAATTAAGTAGTTTTTCCCCAGACTCGATGCCATATCCGGCCTTGATTGTGAATTTAACCATTGCCATGCAGTGCCTGAAGGCCTTGTCGCCGGTGAAGCTTACCACAGGAGACGACTTCCGGGCAGTTGCACCGTCGGCAAAGAGAAAATCCCATTGGCATTTCCCGTCTTTCACGATGCCACCCTTCCAGTTTATCGTGCCGTCGGAGTTCATCTCGGAATCATCGGTGTAGGGGTAATAGGCGCAGAAGGTCACGTCTTTCCCGTCGACGAAATAAATCGGTTCATAGGCGGGGCTGAAACTGCCGGCATGGTCGGAGGCGACATATTTAATGTTGCTCCCTTTCGTCGCCCCGGCGGAGGTTACATACACGCCGATTGCGTCTTCACCGGCAGTCCATGTGTTATCGACAGTCGCACGTGTGCTTATGCCGGCCTGCACGGTCGCTGCAACCGGTTCTCCGATTCCCTCTTCCTTATCGCTGCAGGCTGAGATCAGCAGCGCCGCGGCCGTCATGTATAGAAATCCGTAAGCTTTCATCTTCTGGAGTCTTTATTTTGCCTCATGTTCACCGTTGTCACCGCCGTCTTCCCACGGCTTGATTGAAACGGCGACATCAGCAGAGGTACGGCTCAGTTTCACTGTCGTATAGTGATATTGGGTGCCCCCTTTCAGATCGGATTCCATTGTCCATGTGAAGGAATCGTCATGGCCATTGTTGAGGTTGAACTCAATCTCACGGCTTTGCGATGTCTCCGGAAACAGAATTGCCTCGTATCTTTTGCCTGCCTCGACGGTCTTCATCGTGATGCCTGCCGGAATCTCTTCTCCCGATATCAGACCGTCAACAAGGTTGAACGTCGCCTTTGTATCCACATCCTTGACCTTTACCGTCAGTTTGGCAAGGTCGTCCTGTGTGAGTCCCTTGCCCGGCTGGACTTCAAGAATGAGGTTGCTCAGAATGTGGCTGAACTTCAGTTCCACCTGCGGTTTTGACTTTTCGCAGGAAGCGGCCTTCGCGTACATCAGGTCGAGCGCTTCCTGGTCGCTCTGGTCGGTCTGGTCGAGCGCGAGACTATAGTCATTGACCGTCGTCGTATACGGATAGTATGCGTAGAAATCGACTTCGTCCTCATGTCTGTCGGGAAAGTATATGATTTCGTTTTCGTTGACGGGAGTGAATGCACCGCTGCCGGTGGTTCTGTAGGCTATGTTGTCGGCATTTTCGCGGATGGCATCCTTGGAAAGAACCTCGTTTTTTCCGACCATGAAAATGCCTATCTGGTCGCCGTCCGTCCATTTGTCATTGACCGCTCGGCTCATTACATTCACGGCATTTATGCCGCCTCCGAACTGCACGGCAACCTTTTCATCCTGTGCTGTTGGCTCTACCTTGACGTTGCACGAAACCGTTGCGACCGTCAGGAGCGCAACAGGGAAGAGCTTTGTCATTGTTTTCATCTTTAACTCGTTTATATTTTTGTGATTATATTGTATGTCGATTACATCTTGTAGTATCCCCGGAGGATGCGCGAGAAAAGCGAAGAGGGGAGTATGGCCTTGAGCAGCACCGAGAGGCTCTGTTCGAGGGATGCCACGATGTAGCGGTTTCGCGGGCGGCGTGCCTTCGCGATTCTCGCCACCGTCTCCGCCACCTTGACCGGTTTCAGCCCGTGGCCCTCGTCGTTCTCTATCTTGCTCATTGACAGCGCGTAGGCAGGGTATGCTTCGGCAACCTCAGGTGCGACCTTCCGCCTCTTTCCCGTGAACCCCGTGGAAAAGTCGCCCGGGTTTATGAGCGAGACCGAAATCCCGAAACTGTGAACCTCCATCCTCAGGGCCTCCGCATATCCCTCGACCGCGAATTTGCTCGCCGAATAGAAACCCTGAAACGGCAGTCCCATAAGTCCTCCTATTGAGCTGAGGAAGACTATCTTCCCGGATTTCCGCGTCCTCATGTGCGGCAGCA
>DJRM01000147.1:10360-17847 GCA_002440085.1 Bacteroidales bacterium UBA6360 | reverse complement strand
GCTCGGTCTCGCTGCAGAATCCTGCGATGACATCTGTCGAGAGCCCGCAGTCCGGCATAACCTCACGAATCTTCGCAACCCTCTCCAGATACCATTCCCTGTCATATTTTCTCCTCATCTTCTCCAACAGACGGCTCGAACCGCTCTGAACCGGAAGATGGATGTGACGGCAGATGTTCTCGTGGGCGGCAATCGTGCTGATGACCTCGTCGCTGATGTCCTTCGGATGCGACGTCGAGAAACGAACTCTGAGTTCCGGGCTTATGGCGGCGACCATCTCAAGAAGCTTCGCGAAGTTCACAATCTCACCCTGTGCATTACTGTCAGAACCTTTGGCAGCATCCCCGCCAGAAACGCCCTCGGCGCCATCGCGGCATTCGTTCCACAGATACGAATCCACGTTCTGCCCGAGCAGATTCACTTCCTTATAACCATTTTCAAAAAGTTCACGCGCCTCGCGCACAATCGAATGCGGGTCGCGGCTGCGCTCGGCTCCGCGAGTATAAGGCACCACGCAATAGGAACATACATTGTTGCAGCCCCTCATGATGGAGATGTAGGCCGACACCCCGTTTCTGTCAAGACGCACGGGGGATATGTCCGCGTAGGTCTCCTCCCGCGAGAGCAGCACGTTAATCTGCGGAGAGTCCGGACGTATGTCACGCAGCAATGCCGGCAGACTCCTGTAGGCATCCGGCCCGGCGACCAGATCCACCTTCTCCAACAGCTTGTCCTTCAGCCTCTCCGCCATGCAGCCCACAATGCCTATCACTACCTGCGGGTTCCGCTTTTTCTGCAGCCGGAACTGCTCGATGCGCCCCCATATCCTCTGCTCCGCGTTGTCCCTGATTGAACAGGTGTTCGCCAGAATCACGTCCGCCCGGTCCATATCCTCCGTCAGCGCATACCCGTTCTCCTGCAAAATCGAGAGTATCACCTCGCTGTCATTCACGTTCATCTGACACCCGTAGGTCTCGATATAGACCTTAGGCCTCTCCTCATCAACTATCGGTTTGAGATTATTCATATATTAAAATGGCGTCTCTGAATATTTTTGTCGCTTTCAAGGTTCAAATGTACTATCTTTTTTGTGTTATACAAAATGTATAACGTATGTTGTATAATTCTGCCAAACCAAGTCTTCTACCTCTCTCAAGTCTACAGCAGCAACAGCACCGCAAATACATATAACAAAAAGCCCTGAAGCGCCAGGCTGCCCCGAGACTGGGTTTCGAGGGCAAGGGCCGCGGGGTCTTCAGCGAGGGCCGTTTCGAGTTTTTCAGGGGACGGGCGAAGAGTATATGACCACTTGCGGACAATCTGGCCGTCGGAAATCCACGTCACGCCGCCGTTGGAGCGGTTGAGAGTCGCAAGGGTCTTGTAATCAGAATAATAAACTATTCCATCGAGCCATTTGGGAAAAGCGGTGCCCGAAGCGGTGGTGTCCTCCGCCGACACACTTCCGCCCTTTGCTTCTGACATGACGAGAGCCTCATCAAGAATGTCCTTCGACGGGACAAGTACAATCGGAGTCAGACCGACAGCGCGGGCATCTGCGGCAAGACGTTCAATACCGCCAATGCGCCCGGCACTCAACTTTCTGTAGGCAGAAATCACGAGCACATTTCCTTGAGTTGCCAGACTGTCGCAATACTCTCCTTCTTCGTTTGTCAGCGACAGCACGGCTCCGGAGGCGAAGTCATCCTGACGGATGCGCGAATCGACGAAAGTCCAGCTGCTGTCGGGAAGGGCGTCAAGAGCGAACGCGCGCGTCACGCCGTCCTTCTCATAGATGAACTCCGGCTCGGTGAAGTCACGGTATTCCTCGTCGGCGGCCGCCTGAAGCATGGCTCCGGGTCTAAATGCCGTGTAGTCCTTGAGAGGAAGCCCTATCAGGGAGTAGACAAGAAGTGCGGCGAGGGAACATGCCGTCAGAGCAAATGAAACATACTTGACCTTCACTGGCCGGTCAAGTTCACGCATAGGTATAAACGCCCCACAGCAAAGGGCGCAGAGAATCAGGTTCTTGACAAATGTCTGGAAGTGAGTCAAATGCAGCGCCTCGCCGAAACATCCGCAGTCCATCGCGGGGTTGAAAATCAGCAGGACGAGGGTCAGCAGCGTGAAGAAAGTCGTCAGAGCCACGACCGTGATGCCCACCACCTTTCTCCACACACCGCTCATCAGCGCGGCTCCGAGAACGGCCTCCGTAAGGGCGAAGGCAACCCCGAGAAACTTCGCGGCGAAATCCATGAAACCGATGTGCAGGAAACTGAAGTAGGACTTCATTATGAACTCCGAGCCTACCGGGTCCATAATTTTCAATATCCCCGAAATCAGGAACACCGCACCGAGCACGAATGCGCAGAAACGGCGGAATACATTGTAGCCTTTTTTCATCACACGAAATCTTCAAAAACTGTCAAATCAACGGGGTCACAATCCCAGGGCATCATCCACAACTTTCCGTATCTTCCCGAAAATCTCATCGGGAGGGAGCATCACCCCGACGGAGTCCGAACAGTCGATTCGTGTAAAATGAGAATCCAACTCACATTGTCTCAAATAGATGCGCCGCACGGTCTTCTGAAACTCAATGTCCGCCTCGTGGATGTCGTGACCGCCTTCAAGATAGTCTCTGTCCCCACCGCGGCGCGCCGAGGAAAGCTTCTTCTCGACAAAGCCGATGGGCACGTCAAGGAAAATGTTGAGATCCGGACGCGGAAGTTCAAAATTTCCATACTCGGTGTTGCATATCCACTCTCTAAGTTCTTCCGCCTCATCGGGATTGCGGAGCTTAGCGCACTGGTAGGCGATGTTAGAATAGACATAGCGGTCCAGCAGCACATTGCCGCCCTCACGCAGGATACGCTTCATCTCAGGCACCGCCCCGTGTCTGTCCTCCGCGAAGAGCAGGGCCACGAGCTGCGGATGCACCTGTTCGTTTGTTCCGAAGTCGCCGCGCAGGAAGCGGGAAATAAGCTCACCGTAAACCGGAGAATCGTAGCGCGGAAAATGAATGTACTCCAATGGCTGCGGCAGCGTTTCGAGATATTGCCGTAATTTCCTGACCTGCGTTGATTTGCCCGAACCGTCGAGCCCCTCTATGACTATAAGCATCGCTCCTTCTGATAAAATTAACTCCGCATTGTAGAGAAATCTGTCGAAAACTCATTACTTTTGCGGCCTGCAAACTTACGAAAAATTTTGGGGATATATGGACATCAATGAAAAAATGACTGACACCGCCGGGCACGGAGTGAAGATTATGGGCATCATAAACATCACGCCTGACTCGTTCTACTGCGACAGCAGGAATATGGACTCCGACGGCAGGATACTGACTGACAAGGCCGTAGAGAGAGCCGCAGACATGGTGAAAAAGGGCGCCGAGTATATAGACATCGGCGCATGCTCTACCCGTCCGGGCTCAGAAAGCGTTGACGCCGAACACGAGTGGAAAAGGCTCAAAGCCGTGCTGAAGCCTATACGCGAGGTCGTGCCGCAGAGTGTGAAAATTTCGATAGACACGTTCCGCTGGGACATCATATCCAGGACACTCGACGAGATAGGAGAAGTGACGGTCAATGACATATCCGCCGGCGAAGATGACCCGTTGATGCTGCCTGGAGTTGCCGCCAACTCACTGGAATACATCGCGATGCACAAGAAAGGCATCCCTTCGGACATGCAGTCGAGGTGTGACTACGAAAGCGGAGTCACGGCTGCTGTGATGGATTATTTCAGGGAATTTTCTCAGAAAGCGGACAGCCTCGGCATCCGAGACTGGATTCTTGACCCGGGATTCGGATTCGCAAAGACGGTGGAGCAGAACTATGAACTTCTCGACAACCTCAGTGATTTCAAGTTCTTCGGAAAGCCTATTCTTGTCGGCATCTCACGCAAGAGCATGATATACAAGCCACTCGGCCTCACCCCGGAAGCCCCCGAAGTCCTCGCCCGCACAACAGAACTTCATCGCCAAGCCATCGCCGCCGGTGCCTCCATACTCCGCGTCCACGATGTTTCCCAAGCAATCTCTATTTGTCATCAATAATATATATGTCCTCACAAGGAGCGGAGAAATAGAATTTCTCGCGCGCGAACTTTTCCAGAGAGTCCCGGTTGGAGCGGAGTTCGTTGATGCGGCTGTCCATTTCGGCGGAACGCTGCTCGTAGTCACGTATCTGACGCTCCATTGAGGATATGTCCCTCTTTGCCCGTATCCAACTGACGAAAGTGTTGCCAGGACCGACAATCCACACAATCAGGAATATGCCCATAACAACAGTGACCGTCCATGCGAATGAACGGTACGGACCCTTGAAGATGTCCCTGACTGTAGAAAAAAATGCCGTTTTCAATGTCAAATGCGCTGTTTTTGTCGTTTTTGGCAAGTTATTGCCGTATATCTTTGCAAAATTAACTATTTTTGTAAGATTTTATTGAAAATTGGCCGCACTTTTTTCATAAAGCCGGGACAATATATTTATATTTATGGACATATAAACATAACATAATTATGAAACCAACACTTCTTGTACTTGCAGCCGGAATGGGCAGCCGCTACGGTGGACTCAAACAGATGGACGGACTCGGCCCTAACGGCGAGACAATCATTGATTACTCAATCTACGACGCCGTACAGGCCGGATTCGGAAAGGTCGTGTACATCGTCAGGGAATATTTCCTTGAGGACTTCAAAAAACACGTGGCGGAAAGGTACAGCCATGTGAAATGCCTCGACGGCACCCCGCTTCAGTTTGACTTCGTGATTCAGGAACTCGACAAGATTCCGGCAGGATTTACCCTCAACCCGGAGCGCGTGAAGCCTTGGGGCACGAACCACGCCGTCCTTATGGCAAAGGACGTCATCCACGAGCCGTTCGCGGTCATCAACGGTGACGACTACTACGGAAAGGAATCCTTCAAGGTCCTCGCTGACTGGTTCAAGAAGAATGAGGGTTCAACAGGTAAATATGCTCTCGTGGGCTTCGAGATTGACAACACGCTCTCGGACTCCGGCACCGTGTCACGCGGAATCGGAACTGCCGACGAGCACGGATTCCTCACTCATGTCGAGGAGCATCACAATGTCATCCGCAAGGAAGACGGCAAGATTCACGCGACGAACAGCGAGGGAGAGGACGTGATTCTTGAAGACAAGGCTCTCTGCTCCATGAACATGTGGGGATTCACGCCGGACTATTTCGAAAAGAGCGAGAAGGTTTTTGTCGACTTCCTCAAGGAGAACATCAACAATCTCAAGGCCGAATTCTACATCCCGAATGCCGTCGATGTCCTCATAAAGAAGGGCGAGGCAAGCTGCGAGCTCATTTCAACCCCTTCACGCTGGTTCGGGGTGACCTATCAGGCCGACAGACAGGGCGTGGTTGATAAGTTCAGGGAGTTTGCGGAGAAGGGCATCTATCCAACGCCTCTTTATAAATAACGGGGCGAAGAAGTTACGGGGCGAAGAAAAAGCGACCTGCTTCGTTGCATGTGAATTTCAAATCCTCACAACCATAAGGTTGCTCCGGTGTTGAAATCCCCAGTGCGCCTTGCATCTCATCTTTTTCTTCATCCCCTCTCCCCTAAGTAATCAATAAAAACAACTTGAACAATTTGCTTGAACAATTTGTAATAAGATTCAACTTGTTTTTAACACCCGAGAAATCAATAATATGACATTTTTCAAAAGGCATAAGACTGAAAACGGAAATGGATTTGACCTTTTCGGGGCTTACGCGTTCTATGTGCCTGGAGGCACGGGAATATTCTGGCTCATCGTTATGTTCATGATCGGGGCGATACTCGGCAACATCGTCACGGTGGGTCTGNNCTTTCGGCGTGTCGGCGGACTTTGCGACGAAGTACGGGATGCTGATTTCATATCCCCTGATGTTCGTTCCGGCTATGCTCTTCGCTTCGGCGGCAAGCCGCAGGAATGTGATGTTTGAAGACGGCATCGCGTTGGACAGCAGCAACTTCGGAAAATATTCCGGCTGGTGCATCGCCCTCATTGTCTCAATCGCGACGGTGGCGGCGGCATTTGTCTCGGACATATTCAATGTCATGCTGCCGCAGATGCCGGAGACCCTCAAAAAGGTCTTTGAGCAGATGATGGGAGGCCCGCTCTGGGTGACTCTGCTCTGCGTGTCCGTCTTCGCGCCTTTCTTTGAGGAATGGCTCTGCAGGGGAATGATTCTCAGGGGGTTGCTCCAGAAGATGAAGCCGGGCTGGGCCATTGTGCTCTCGGCGCTTTTCTTCGCGGTCATTCACATGAATCCATGGCAGGCAATCCCGGCCTTCGCTCTCGGCTGTCTCTTCGGATATGTCTATTNNTCTCGGCGTTCATCCTCGGAAGCTTCTTCGGCTACGTCTATTACAAGACCGGCTCTCTGAAGCTCACGATGCTGATGCACTGCGTCAACAACACGCTTGCGACGCTCCTGAGCAGGATTCCGGGACTCGGCGAGGCGGAAAGTTTCATGGACGTGCTGAGCCCGTGGGCATACGCTCTTGAATTCGTGGCCTGCGTCTGCATAATCGTCGCTGCCGTGGCGGCGCTCAGCGGCATAAGAATAAAGGATGGGGAGAAGTCCAACTGCGACAGGATTAGGTTTGAATAAAGGATTTCAGGCGGGGTTCCGCCGGAGAAAACTGGCTTACAATGAATTTTTCAGACATTGCATATTGCTCGGACAAGTACCAGTACACGATGGGAAAATCCTTCTATGAGAGCGGCAGGAAAGACTCCATGGCCGTTTTCAACATGTTCTACAGGGTTGCTCCCGAAAACAACAACTGGGCTGTCGTGAGCGGAACCGAGGAGGTCATCGAGATGATTCTCTCGATGGGCGACAAACCGGAGCCTTTCTTCGAGAAGTTCCTCCCTGGCGACGACTACGCCGAGTTCCGGAAATATCTTGCGGGGATGCGCTTCACGGGCAATGTCTATGCAATGAAGGAGGGAGAGATTGCCTTCCCTAACCAGCCGATTATCACCGTGGAGGCGCCCCTTATTGAGGCTCAGGTACTTGAGACCCCGCTGCTGTGCATAATGAACCACCAGATGGCCGTGGCGACCAAGGCATCGAGAGTCTGCCGCAGTACCAACCGCCCTGTCAGCGAGTTCGGTTCAAGGCGCGCACACGGTCCGTGGGCGGCCACCTACGGAGCGAAGGCTGCAATCATCGCCGGATGTGCCGGGACTTCAAACATCCTCACAGGAGCCTACTTCGGATGCGGCTCTACCGGAACCATGGCGCACAGCTATGTCACGACCTTCGGATGCTCGGTCCACGGGGAATTCGACGCCTTCGACACCTATATCAAGACCCATCAGGGCGAGAACCTCATCCTGCTGATCGACACTTATGACACGCTCCACTGCGGCATCAAGAACGCCATCAAGGCCTTCCGCGCCAACGGGATAGATGACGAATACCCGTTCGGCTACGGAGTGCGCCTCGACAGCGGCGACC
>DJRM01000147.1:0-10262 GCA_002440085.1 Bacteroidales bacterium UBA6360 | reverse complement strand
GAGGCAGGGAGCGGCGATTGACTGCTATGGAGTTGGCGACGCCATTGCCACGAGCAAGGCCAACCCTTGCTTCGGCAATGTCTACAAGCTCGTGCAGATCGACGGGACTCCGGTGCTCAAGCGCTCCGAGGACAAGGCCAAGCTCATAAATCCCGGATTTCAGATCACCTACCGCCTCATGAAACACGATGAGGAGAAAGGCGATGTGTTCAAGGTTGACGTGACCTGCCTTCGCGGCGACAATCTCAGCCAACAAATCGAGCGCGGTGAGGAAATCACGGTCTATGACGAATACGACCGCTACAAGTTCAAGACATTCCCCGCCGGCAGCTACACGGCTATCCCGCTCCAGATTCCGGCAATCGCCGAAGGAAAGAGGGTCGCACCGCAGCGCAGCCTCGGTGAGAAGAGGGAGTATTACAAATACACGCTGATGCATTTCAGTCCTTCGGAGCGGCGTCTGATTAACCCGCACTACTACAAGGTGGATATTTCCGATGACCTCAGCGCGAAAAAGCTCGAAATCATCAACCGCCTCGTGAAGGAAATAAACGAATTTCGCGAAATCTGATGATTCCGGAAACTTTGGAGTATAAATATAATTCGGACATATATGGAAAGGAATACGGCACTCGTCGTTGTGGACGAACTCTATGACTTCATAGACGGCTCGCTCGCGTGCATAAATGCGGACAACGCCGTGAAAGAGACGCTGCGGTTCATCGACGCGAAGACGGGAGCGCAGGACGGCGACAAGGACGTGGAAATTCTCGACACGTTCCCGATTCTGTTCATCCGCGACCACCATCCGGCCGACCACAGTTCGTTCGTCGGGTTCGGGGGAACATGGCCGGTTCACTGCGTTGCCGGGACGCATGGCGGAGAGATTCATGAGAGCCTGCAACCTTATGTTGTCGAGGAACTTACTTTCGACAAGGGCTGCGACAAGGGCTGCGAGCAGTATTCGGGCTTCGACGGAAGGAACAGCGCAGGGCAGTCGCTCGGCGAGATTCTTGAGTTGCTCGATGTGAAGGACATCTATGTCTGCGGCATCGCGACGGAGTTCTGCGTGCGCAACACCTGCGAGGACCTGCTCAAAGCCGGGTTCAAGGTGAAGCTGCTGACAAAGGCGCTTGCCTACGTTAGTGAAGCCGGACATGAGAAGGCACTTGAAGAAATGAAGGCCGAAGGTATTGAACTGATATAGTGTTGCTGCGTTTCTGGACTGAGTGTGAATGGTTCAGGATTGAACCGGATGGATAGAATATAGATGACAACAAAGGGAATCAAGAAAATATGGCTGCCGCTTTTGGTCGTGGCGTTCGCGGGATTTCAGACATTCGGAATCGACGCGGAACGCAACGCGCCGGTGCGCAGGACAGCGGATTCCCTTAACGGGCTTTTGGGTGACGGCTCCGTCATTTCTTTGAAAGACAGTGTCTTGCCAGCAGGTTCTGACAGTCTTGACATTGTTCCCGACAGTCTCAAGACGTTTCTTTCAGACAACACTGCCGGACAAACGGACAGTCTCATCACAGGAGCAGACAGCCTCGCCACACCGGCGGACAGCACGGAAGAACTGCTGATAAATCCGGCTGACACCATCCGGATTCCGGATTCTCTTGAATTCAAGGATCCATTCAAGTTCAAGTACTACATCGCCCTGCGCGACTCCGCCACACGTGCATACACGCGTGACACTCTGCTCGCCGCCGGCGACACGCTCGAACTCGCCCGTCTTGACTCCCTTTACGTAAAGGACTCCACCGAAATCGCGAAGATTGCCTTCGACAAATGGTACAAGGGGCTCAGCCGCAAGGAGCGCAAGAGATACGACTACGAGCAGAAGCTCCCTGCCCTTCTGCATCGCAGCGACAGCATAATGCACCGCCAGGACAGCATAAAGGCCTACAAGGACAGCGTCCGCGAGAACACCCCGCGCATACTCGAGACCTTCGCGTTTCCGGACTCGCTGCAGTACAAGAGGATAGTGCTCTGGAACGTTGACCAGGACTTCCAGCAGTTCAAGTACATAAAGCAGGACACGACATTCAATTACTGGTTCCAGGAAATGCCGCAGCTGCGCAATGACGTGAACATCACCTGGCAGGGAGTAAGCGGTTCGGCGGTCCAGTACTACAACTGGTTCAGGCGCGAAGAGGAGGACAACGCCATATTCTACACTCCCTACCGCGACTACAGTTACTCTGCCGCCACGCTCCCGCAGTTCAACACGAAGACCCCCTACACAGAACTTGCCTATTGGGGAACACTTTTCGCCAAGGACGAGAAGGAAGAGATGAACGTCCGCGTGTGGACTTCGCAGAACATTCTTCCGCAGCTCAACCTCACTCTCGGATTCTACAAGTTCGGAGGCAAGGGAATGCTTCAGAGGGAGGACGTGACGAACAGCAACGCCGTAATCGGCCTCAACTACCTCGGGAAAAAATATATGATGCACACCGGGTTCATACACAACAAGATAACGAAGAGCGAGAACGGAGGAGTCACAGACCTGTCGATGATACGCGACACCACCCTCGACGCCCGCGAACTTGCGGTGAACCTGCACAACGCATCCAATGAGATAAAGAAGAACACGATTTTCCTCGATGAGACCTTCCGCATCCCGTTCAGTTTCATAAACAAACTCAAGTCGAAGAAAGACAGCACGTTCACATATTCCGCGGACACCCTCGACAAGAACATTACATCAGCATACATCGGGCACAGCAGCACATTGGACATATACACGAAAAAATATACCGACGAGATAAATTCCTCGAATCCGGAGGCGGCTCAGTTCTATAACAACACATTCTACCTCAATCCTACGGCATCCGCGGACTCGCTGAGAACGCTGCGGCTCGACAACAAGGTGTTCATGCGTCTACAGCCGTGGGCAAGCGATGCGGCCCTGTCGAAGATTGACGTCGGCATCGGGGACAAGCTGGCGTCGTACTACAGTTTCAATCCGGACGTGTACATTTCCGGAAAACTGAAAAATACATACCTTAACTCGGCTTATGTCTATGCCGGGGCGAACGGAAAAATCAGGCGCTACGTCGAATGGGACGCGACTGGACGATACACGTTCGCAGGATACGAGGTCAATGACTTCCGCGTCGACGCGAACATGAAGTTCAGTTTCTATCCGTTCAGGCGTGACAAATACAGCCCTATAGACCTTAAGGTTCATTTTGAGACAGGTCTAAAGGAGCCGGATTTCTATCAGCAAAATCTCCTGACGAATCATTTCAAATGGAATAATAATTTCAGCAAGACTTCGACGACCAAGATTCTCGGCGAGCTCGACATCCCGAGATGGGATATGGCGGCGTCGTTCGGATATGCCCTGCTCGCGAACAATCTCTACTATGACAGCAAGGGCATCGTGCGGCAGAACGGCGGAGCGATGAGCGTGATGACCGCCTATCTTAAGAAAAACTTCACTTTCTGGAAGATACATCTCGACAACCGGGCGCTGTTCCAGCTCTCGTCGAACAACGAGGTTCTTCCTCTGCCGATGCTGGCGCTGAACCTGCGGTGGTACATCCAGTTCCCTGTCGTGCGGAACGTGATGGAGATGCAGATAGGCCTCAACGGCTATTTCACGACTTCCTGGAATGCTCCGGGCTACAATCCGGTGCTCGGCGTGTGGTACAACCAGACTGCCCAGAAATACGGTAACTGCCCTTATTACGACGCGTTTGTCAACATCCAGTGGCTCAAGGCCTGCATTTTCGTGAAGGTCATGAACGTCGGACAGGGCTGGCCGATGCCGACGAACGACTACTTCTCGGCACATGGGAACATCTACACCCAGAGAGCCGTCAAGGTCGGCATCTTCTGGCCATTTTACATTTCATCACATAAAAACGGGAAGGCTCACGTCTCTGGAGCGGCTTCCGGCACAGGATCGTCGGATGGCGGCGCTGTCGGAGGCATCACGGGAGGAGCCAGAAGCAACAGCAGAATAAGTAATGCACAACGGTAACATCAGACAACGCCACAGGGAACTCCTTGATTTCCTTGCAGGACTTGCCGGTGCGGCTCTTGTCGCTGCGGGGGTGTGGTGCGCGTTTTTCACAGCGAACAGGCCGACACCGAATCCGTTCGAGGGACGGGAACTGGAATGTGCGCTCGACTTCGGACAGTATCACATTGAAGGCGACCTTCTCTATGCCGGGCTGAGCTACGAGATGCTGGAGGATTTTGCTTCCGAAAATGACTGCTCGGTCAGCATCAGGGCTTTCACGCGGAAGGAAAGCAGTCTGGACTCGCTGATGAGCGGGACTGTGGACATCGTCGTCCTGCCACGGTTCGACTCGGTTCTCCATGTAAGCCATGTCGACAGCGTGGCAAAGTCGCGGCCGATATGCGGCGAGTTGTGCTGGGTGATGCGCCGTGAGGAACGGGCCGAGATGCGGAGGGTCAATTCGTGGCTCGGGGAATACACGGAGCGCGATGAGTTCGGGGAGATGCTGGAGCGCTTCCGCTTCATGCCGTCGTCCCACAGGCCTCACAAGGCTTTCGCTGAAAGGCAGCAGCTCAGCCCCTATGATGACACGATTCGCGCCTGGGCGGACAGCATCGGCTGGGACTGGAGGATGCTTGCTGCGGTGATCTACACGGAGTCAAAGTTCGCGATTAACGTGACCTCGCGTGCCGGAGCCAAGGGGCTGATGCAGATTATGCCTCTGACGGCGCGGGTCTACAACGTGCAGGACGTCCTCAACCCGGAGGAAAACATCCGTGCCGGAGCAAGCTACCTCGGACGCCTGGACCGTCTGTTCAGAAAGTATGCCTCCGGAGATGAGCGTCTGCGGTATGTGCTCGCGTCCTACAATGCCGGCGAGACACGTGTTCTGCGCTATCTGAACGGCACGCCTGAGGACGAGATTTCCGACTCTGCCCTGAATGCGAACATTGACTCGGCTGCTGTGGAAGGGCTAAGGGAGGAAATCGACTCAGCTGCCATTGCCGGAGAAACTCAAAAAGCCCTCGGCTCAAGCCCGGTCGTTTCTGGAAGAAAAACCGATGCAAGCCCCCAATCATCAGAGTCAGAGCCATCCCGTTCGGGAATAGATACCTCCGTCACCGCCTACGTAGACAAAATCTTCGAAAACTACCGCAACTTCTGCCGCATCTGCGAGAAGTAGAAATTAGCTTCTTAAAACAGAACCCCGAATCTGCAACAAGCAAAAAGTGAGAATTGACGCTATTCGTCAACGTCCGTTTCGGAACAGGTCATCCAGAACAATCTGGCTCTGAATGTTTCCTGAATGCAGATTGCTTTTGAGGCCATAGGTTGTCACCATGGTAAGGTGAAGTGCCTTGCGTGTTTTCGTTGTCGTTCGGAACAGTTCACGGCGTTCAAGAAGAGCCTTTTCGTATTTTCCGGTGATCTCATACTCTCCGGTAGCGTATTTCATTTCACAGAGATTTATGATCTGGTCCCGCCTGTCGATGACAAGGTCTATCTGACCACCGGAATGTTCTTCATTTGCTTGGCAGAACCATGAGCATACATTGCTTTGCACCCCGCTTATTCCAAGAGCATTCTTGATTTGAGGAATATGGTGAAGGCACAATTGTTCGAACGAATACCCGCTCCAAGAACGATGTTCCGGAGAGTCAATCATATAGGTCCATAGGTGCGCGTCACGGTTGTTGCTATTCTTGACATAACGAAGATAAAACAATGTGAACAAATCAGTTAATTGATAGAGAACATCGCGCTCGACCTTTCCAAATGCGGAGTATCTGCGAAGGAAATCACAGTCACACAGATTGTCCAGTGCCCGCGTGAAATTCCCGCCGTCCTCCTGCTTCAGCGCCGACATCATCTCGGCGCGAGACATTCCTCTTGACGTCTTCGCAAGAAGTTCAACAATGCCGCGATATAAAGATGAATCGTTGAAAAGAGAGCGGAACAGGAAAGAATACTCATCCTTGAGTTCGGCTGTTTCGGAAAAGAAGAGAGAATCCACATTCTGCGGAAGACTATACGACTTCCGAAGCATTTCAAGGTAATATGGAGTGCCACCGAAGATCATATAAGCCTCAGCAATCTGATGGCGGTTCCACACGACACCTTTCGTCTTCAGATATTCCTCTGTTTCAGCAAGATTGAATGGAGAAAGTTTTATCCTGCGCGTCACACGGTTATGCAGTCCTCCTCTATTTCCCAAGATGTGAGACATCATCCATGTGGTTGCCGAACCGCATACAATCATCTTCAGATTCGTCCGTTCTGCCGCCCAACTGTTCCAGAACAGTTCAAAAGCCTTGACAAAACGAGAACGTGGAGTGTCAAGCCAAGGAAGTTCGTCAATAAACACGACTGCTTTCTTATCCTCCGGCAGGTTTAAAAGATAGTGTTTGAGCTGGTCAAATGCGTCGAACCAGTTTTCAGCTTCCGGATATGGAATCCCGGAATAATCGCAAAGCTGCTTATTGAAGAACAGTAGCTGTTCTTTCCTTGTTCCCTGATAAATCCCGGTAAGATAGAAACTGAAGCCGTCCTTAAAGAAGTTCTTCACGAGAAAGGTCTTTCCTATTCGTCTTCGCCCATACACCGCCACAAGCTCAGCCTTGCCAGACTCATAACACTCCGAAAGGACCGACTGTTCCAACTTTCTTCCGATTATTCTTTCCGCCATAATATTTTCTTATTACTCGTCCGCAAAGGTATAAAAAAAAGACTTACGGACAAACATTTTTAGTTTTTACTTGTCCGTAAGTGGTAAAAATTATGAGTTACGGATATGTTTCAGAGATTTTCACATCCGAGAGTCGATCAGTTTCTCCAGCCTTCAGCTTTTACCTATCCTATTTGCTCAGAGACTACAAATACGAGCAAATGAGACCAAAACCTCTTGCGCCATCTGCCGGATTGATGGATGAACCGGAGTGTTTTCAAAACAAACATCTACTCCATTAACAATAAGATGCAAAGCCTGCGTATCTTGGAACTCATTATAAATTTTGCACTTATGGTCACTACTTAAATCAAGTTGATAATGTGCACCCCCATCTTTATTGGCAAGGTTTGTAAAGAGTTCAAACCTATTGAGCTGCCATTTATCTTCGCCAAAGTCAACCTCAAACACAATTGCTTCCAACCATTCTTTCACGGAAAGAAAACGCCATTCTTCGAGGCACTTTGATTCATAGTTTTTATAAAGGCTTGAACTGACCAATGGACTGAACTGATATACATACTCATTTCCATCACCTATCGCAATGTCTTTACATACCAAACCTCCATAGACATTGCTGAAATAACTTATGTCCAATCCGGATACATTGTCTCCAAGGTTAAAGAAAGAAAAGCCCTTACGTGGAGCCGTAGTATCCAATAATTTGACTTCATCTCGAATCCCGTTAAGCGTCAAGACTGATATATTTCGACCATTGTTTGGGCTATCACAAAATAGGACTCTTAACGCGACTGCAATATCCATAGCCACGTGCAAGAAGCCAGAATCATATGCTCGGCATAGGTCTGTCAAGCGATGTAACTGATCTCGTAATGCCTGTTGCGGAGTTCTTTCCGGTTTCATATCAGATAGTTTCATAAATCCGCAGGCCTCATGATTAGCGAGACCTGCGGCTGACAACATTTAACCTTTGTCGATTATCCTACATTCAACTACTCTGTGTATGTAAACGTCAGACTTACATCATCAAGCCGCCAATCTCCAGTAGTATTAGTCGCTTGGAATATGACTGCAAAATATCCCGATAATGATGCAAATTTAAAGGTGCCGCCCTCTTTATTAAATGAGCCCTGCGAACCCTCTGTTAATTCGATCTGACTATATGTCTTATCATCTGCTGAATAAATGACATATATTTTAGTATTTGCATGATTTTTCCCAGTTATTGCCCCGTATGATATTCCCGTAACGTTTGACAGTTTCGAAGTCGCGGCAAATACGGATGCCGTAGAAGAAGCCGTAACTGGAGATACTGCATATTTCGAATACGAGGACAAAGTGCAATTCTTCCTTTGTTTATTGCTTGTTCCGACAGAACTGTTATTGCCTCCATATGTAATCAGCCAACTTCTTGTATCAACAGTCGCCGAATAATTAGTATATTTACTATCATTGACAACATCGCCGGAACTTATCTTAAATGTTTTAGTCTCAACACCTGTTGAACCCGCAGCTTTCTGCACGATAGGTATTTCTACGCTTTCGGCTCCTTCGTATGACAACGTCACGACCGAACTTCTTTCCGTGGATTCTGTATTCTCATCAACGACAAATGATATCTCATTCTCGGCATAATCAAATGTGTTAATCCAAGTGATGCCTTCAGGAACAGATGCCACGATTGAAATGCCATCAACTGGATTCTTTATCGTATATGGTATCGTCACAACATCACCGGCAGCATCCACTTTACTTGGCTTGTCAGTGTCTGCCACGACAATAGTCGGCGGCAAAGCTGCATGCCCAGAAAGTATTTGTATATCATCAATAAAACACCTCACGGACGAAGAAGTCGCGAACTTAACAATTCCTGACGCTCCAACTGCATCAAAAGTCAAAATATATTGTTGATATTCACCAGACATCCATGTGGTAAGCTGTATGTCTTGAGATTTGGCTCCAGCAGAAACAGTGAGGACAGTCTCTTTGTCTGACCATCCTTTAGCAGACACAATCACAGAGAAAGCATCCGACAAATCCAAAGGCATCGTTTCCACACATCCTGATTTACCGATCCTGATTGCATTTCCTGCTTGATAAGTCGCGTCCACATAACTTGAGAATTGAGACATCTGCTCAGGTGTTACCTTGGAGCCAGACCCTCCCGAAGTCGTACTATTACCTGTCGTTATCAATGAGAAGTCCTCATTGAATGGGAGAGATTTCCCTGCTCCAGTTGAATTCCTAACTGCGCCGCTCATATTAACAGTCAATGTATTGCGGGCATTCTGGAGGAACGCGAGGCTGATGTCTGAAATCTCGCGGGTGTAGGTAGCCTTGTCCGTCGTAAGCACTACATTGAGAGAGGTCACGGTGCACGGAAGGAATGAAGCCCACGCCACAACATTATATGCGCCATCAACTGATACGGCTGTCAAATTGTCCCCCGATATGGTTAGGACATTTGCCGTTGTGTTTGAATTTGGCTTCGTAACCGACTCCGTCAGAACATCAACATAATGAAGTCCAACCATGTCGGCATCTGTGTTTGCCGTAAGAGAAATCGACTTGACGGTTTCGCCATCAGTAAATCCGTTGATTGCCTTGAATGTGAACTGAGCGTGTGCCACGAGACGATTCCACCGAATTGAAACGGCCTCAGTCGGAAGTCCTGTGTAAGTTCCAACAGACTCTCCAAGCATAATGTCTGCCGAAGAATCAAAAGAATCGGCAGCAGGTGTCTGAGTGTTCGGAATAGTTACTGACGCAGACGGAGCATACTTGAAGTCAAGCGGAACGCAGGTATCCGGGTATAAAGCATAGAACTTATATATGCCTGAAGCGTTCCCCTTAAAATCAGTTGGAACATTGAATTGTGCAATCTCAGAAGCAGCCGCTAACGCTGTAGATTGATACATTTTTGCAGTCTTCTTGCCATTGGCCTCATCTGCTGTAGCAGTACCGGCCGCATTCTGCCAGACATCGTCACAGGTATATGCAACACGAAGCCTGTCACCCTTTGACCACTGAACAGAGGTCCCAGTCCATGCTGTTTTTGTCTCATCTGAAAATGCAGGCTTCTCTGACGAGAAAACAAGCCCTGAAACGGAGTTTTCTTCAATAGAAGCCACGTTCTCTTTCACACAGGATGCCACGACAGCTGCTGCCATGAGCATCAGATAGATATATTTATTTTTCATAGCCGTCTTTCTGTCTAAATTTCGCCAAGCGGATTCTCTGTCACATAATTTGACGATGCTGAGTCTGCGTCTCCGCTCTGGGAGAAACCGTGCTCGGTTGAGACGGCCTCGACGTGTACAAGAGGGGTCTCGTAGATTGATTTTGTTTTCTTCATACTTATTGTGTTT
Organism: Bacteroidales bacterium UBA6360; assembly: GCA_002440085.1. GTDB lineage: Bacteria > Bacteroidota > Bacteroidia > Bacteroidales > UBA932 > Cryptobacteroides. Next base: position 229 of record DJRM01000147.1, on the reverse strand, counting down.
AAAGTTTAAGTTTCCGTAAAAGAGCCCCTGTGCGGCTTTCCATTCACCCCTCCCGTCCCCTCCGCAGGGGAAGTCGTGCTACGTGCACACTATCGCACAAGGCCATCGCTTCGTTGTTCTACGCACGGCGCTCTTGCGCCTTTTTCGTAAAATGAGCCCCTGTGCGGACGATCACTGGCGTTTCTCAACGGCGGGGCTCAAACAACCTTTATAATTTCAATGTACTACG
>DJRM01000148.1 GCA_002440085.1 Bacteroidales bacterium UBA6360 | reverse complement strand
ATTGCCCGTCCGCGCTCGTCCACAAAGGTGGAAAAGGTTGACACGGAGGGAATTGATATTGTGCTTGCGATGGATGTCTCGACAAGTATGCTTGCGAGAGATTTCACTCCAGACAGAATCAGTGCTGCCAAGGACATCGCTATCGAGTTCATCGCCCAGCGCCCTTCGGATAGGTTGGGAATTGTGGTGTTTGCAGGAGAGAGTTACACTCAGTGCCCGTTGACGACTGACAGAGCCACCCTGATCAATCTTATGAAAGAGATTTCTACAGATTTGATTGAGGACGGTACTGCCATTGGAAACGGTTTGGCGACCGCTATTGCCAGAATCAAGGATTCCGATGCGAAGAGCAGGGTAATCATTCTGCTGACCGATGGTGTGAACAACTGTGGCGAAATCTCCCCTGAGACCGCTGCCGAGATTGCCAAGACCTATGGGATAAGGGTTTACACAATTGGAGTCGGGGCGAATGGCGAGGCTCCATACCCAGTGATGACTCCGTGGGGCGTGCAGATGCAGAATCTCAAGGTTGAACTTGACGAGAAACTTCTCTCCAGCATCGCTTCTATGACAGGAGGTAAGTATTTCAGGGCCACCGACAACACGAAACTCGCGGAGATATATTCAGACATCAACAAAATGGAGAAGGCGCGCACAACGATCGACAGTTTCCCTATTTATAAGGAATTGTTCAGCGCCTACGCCCTTGCCGCTTTGATCTGCTTGCTCTTGGAGGCTCTTGTTAAACTGTTGATAAGGAGGTTGCCATGATAATTTTCGCTGCACCACATTACCTTTTGCTGTTGCTCCTGATTCCGTTCTTTTTTCTCGGAATGGGGCTTTGGCTGTGGAACAGGCGTCGCTGCCTGCGCAAGTTTGGTGACGAGGCCCTTGTGAACGAACTCATGCCTTCGTGGTCACGTAACAAATTGTGGGTGAGGACTGTCCTGTTCTCATTGGCGTTTTTCTTCTTTGTAATCGGTTTGTCTAGGCCTCAAATGGGGGCTAAGCTTAAAGAGCATAAGATCAAAGGTGCTGAGATCATGATTGCTCTTGACGTGTCCAATTCAATGCTCGCTCAGGACTATTCTCCAAACAGATTGGAACGGGCTAAATTGGCAATTTCACGCATCACTGACAAACTTCAGGATGACAGGATCGGTTTGATTGTGTTTGCTGGTACTTCGTTCGTTCAACTTCCGATTACCTCGGATTATGTGAGTGCCAAGATGTTTCTGAACACCATCTCTACTGAGTCCGTTCCGATTCAAGGGACAGCGATTGGAGATGCTATCAACACCGCGGTACGAGGTTTCAGTGCCCAGAGTGAACATAGCCGTGCCATTATCGTGATCACTGATGGCGAGAACCATGAGGATGATGCTGTGGCTGCTGCCAAACAGGCTTCCGAAGCTGGAATCAAAGTCTACACGATAGGCGTTGGATCAGTTGACGGACAACCGATTCCTATGGATGGAGGCCTTTTGAAAGACAAAGAGGGCAACATTGTGGTAACTCATCTTGACGAAGAGACTTTGAAAGAAGTTGCTTCTGCAGGTGGGGGTGCTTACATCCATGCCGGCAATGATGAGTTCGGTCTGGCCCCAATCATAGACGACATCCAGAAGATGGAGGATGAGGAATATAATTCCGTGGTCTTTGAGGAATATGACGAGCAGTTCATGTATTTCCTCGGAATAGCATTGGCGTTCTTCACTGTTGAGATGCTCATAGGCGCAAGACGCTCCCGCAGACATTTGTTTGAAGAAAAGAGATGAAGACATTTTTGAGATATTCATTGTCAATTATCCTGTTGGTTCTTTCGTGTTCAGCAGCGTTTGCTCAGACCGACCGAAAAGAAGTCCGTGCCGGCAACCGTCAGTTTAAGAAAGGGAATTGGCAAAATGCTGAAATTGAGTACCGTAAGGCTCAAGCTAAAGATTCCACGTCTTTCGCTGCCGGTTACAATCTGGCCGGAGCACTTTATAGGGAGAATAATTTTGATGAGGCCGGTAAGTCTTTGGAAAAGTTCAAGGATGTGGCTCCGATGTCACCTAATGGTGCTGACTATTACTACAATTTGGGCAACATTGCGGTTCAGAAAAAGGATTGGAAAGCGGCTGTGGATGCCTATAGGCAGTCTATTCTTCGCGCTCCTGATGATCTGGACGCAAAAGAGAACTATGCCTATGCGAAACAGATGTTGAAAAACAATGGTGGCGGTGGAGACGGTCAGAACGATCAAGACAAAAACAACAATCAGAACCAGAATCAGGATCAGAATGGTGGCGGTCAGGATAATAATCAACAAGACCAAAACCAAGACCAGAATCAAAATAACGACCAGAATCAGGATAAGAATCAAGGTGAGCAGCCTAAACCTCAGCAAGGTGAGGGCGAGGGCGATGCTAGGATTTCTCCTCAGCAGGCTCAACAGATGCTGAAAGCAGTTCAGGCTCGTGAGAAGGAGACCCAGGATAAGGTTAATAAAGAGAAGGCGGCTCTGTTGAAATCACGCCAAAAGGAAAAGAATTGGTAACAGGATGAATATGAAGAAATTGTTTAGCATAGCTGCATTTCTGCTCATGGCCTTTTTTCAGCTCGCGGCCCAGAACTCAATCAAAGTCGAAGCACCGGATGTCGTTGCTGTGAACGAGCAGTTCAATGTCACTTTCATAATTGAAGGGGAGAAAAGCCCTTCGGATTTCCAATGGTCTGTTGGAGATGACTTCCAACTTGTTTGGGGACCGCAGAGGGGATCAAGTTCAAGCATTCAGATAATTAACGGAAAACGCTCATCTTCCCACCAAACTACTTTCACCTACATATTGATTCCTAAGTCAACGGGTACATTTCAGCTTCCTGTCGCCACCGCGATGCTTTCCGGTGACAAAATATCATCGAATCAAGCTTCTATTCAGGTAGTAAGTGACGGAGGATCATCTTCCCAGTCTTCAAGTCAAGGTGGCGGGCAATCGTCAGGAAGTGGGAATCGGCAATCGGCAACTTCGGGAGAAATTCCTTCCGGTGATTTGTTCATGAGACTTTCTCTAAGCCGTTCAGAGGTTGTTGTTGGAGAGCCTATCACTGCAACGTTGAAGCTTTACCAAAGGGCTAACGTGGTTGGTTTTGAAAACGCCAAACTGCCGACTTTCAATGGATTTTGGAGTCAGGAAACGTACGTTCCTGACAACATAGAGTTCAAGCGGGAGAGTCTTGACGACAAAATTTATAACACTGCGGTTCTCCGCACGTATGTTTTGATTCCTCAAAAGTCGGGAACCATAACAATAGACCCATCTGAACTTGTGTGTGTCATTAATGTAAGGGTGAACAATTCTTCATCAGGCAGTATCTTTGACCAGTTCTTTCAGGATGATTACCGTCAAATCAGAAAGAGAGTGACTACTCCTGCCGTGAAGGTAAAAGTGAACCCTCTTCCTGCTGGCCAGCCTGCTTCCTTTGGTGGCGGAGTGGGTAATTTTGGAATATCCGCTCGCTTGACTTCGGACAACATCAAGACCCATGATGCCGCATCTCTGATCATCACAGTTTCTGGCCGTGGTAACGTCGCTCTTCTGGAGGAACCTAAGGTGAATTTTCCTCCTGATTTTGAGGTCTATGACACAAAGACAACGGAAAACACTGACAAGAGCACCGGAAGCACTTCAGGAAGCAAGTCTTTTGAATATCCGTTTATTCCGAGGAGCCACGGAGACTTCACAATCGATCCTGTGGAATATTCCTACTACGATGTCAATCAGGGTAAGTATGTGACACTCAAAACAGAACCGATGCACATAAAGGTTGCTAAAGGTAAGGGCGGAGAATCATCGACAGCCGTGGCTGTGAGCTCTGGTATCGAAAGGAAGGATGTGAAAAGCCTAGCTGACGACATTCGCTTCATCTTCACAGGCAAACCAAGTCTGTCTAGTTCAGGAGCGTTCTTTGTTGGTTCGATTCTTTTCTGGGTTTTGCTTTCTTTGCTAGTTCTGGGAGCGTCAGCAGTGTTCCTTGCTTTCAGAAAAGTGTCTGCCATGAGGGCAGATGTTGCTGGTACAAAGAACAGACGCGCGACGAAGATGGCACGCAAGCGTCTTGCCCAGGCCGGTGAATATCTTGACAAGAATCTCTACACTGCTTTCTATGAGGAACTTCACAAGGCTCTGCTCGGATTCATCGCCGACAAGCTCAATATGCCTCTGTCCGAACTTAACAAGGAGAACATCTCCTCAAGGCTCGCCGAAGGCGGGGTTCCGGAGGAGACCGCGACTGCATTTGTCGGCCTCATCGACGACTGTGAGTTTGCCCGCTATTCGCCGCAGGCCGGGAACGAGGCCATGCAGGCTCACTACAGCAAGGCCGTTGAGCTCATATCGACAATTGATGATTCAATAAGAAATTCAACGCGTTCAGGCATGAAATCAGGAAAGAAATTGCCGACCGGAGCGGCAGTGATTGCAGTTGCTGCCGTGCTTATGTCGTTCCCTGCACAGGCGCAGGAACAGACCTCCGCATCCGGGCAGGAACAGATGGCTCCGCAGACAGCCACAGCTCAGACCGCCGCACCGCAGGCTGCAGCGGAACCGCAGAAGGACTATCCTCAGCAGCTTTGGCTCAACGCCAATGACGCATACACTCAGGGCCGTTGGGAGGATGCCGTGAACGGCTATGAAATGATAGCGAGCCTCGGGCTCGAATCCCCGCAGCTCTACTACAACCTCGGCAACGCATGGTTCAAGTGCGACAATCTCGGCAAGGCAATAGTGAACTACGAGCGTGCGCTCAGGCTCGACCCGTCATATTCCGATGCGCGTCATAACCTCGAATTTGCCTGCAGCCGCACTCAGGACCGCATAGATGCCGTGCCGGAGTTCGTCCTGAAGACATGGACGCGAAATCTGTGCTACCTTCTCGACTCCGATGCCTGGGCAATCATATTCATCGTGTTCCTCGCCCTTTTGTGTTCGACGCTCCTTCTCTTTTTCCTCGCTCCGACGACGGGCTGGAAGCGTACAGGATTCATATCCGCAATCGTCTGCTTCCTTCTCGGAGGCACGGCACTCGGGTTTTCGATTCACCAAAAGGATGACTATTTCCTCCGCGACGAGGCCATAGTCATGAAGCCCGTCATATCAACTAAGTCCTCCCCGGAGGGCACGATGGATCTTTTCATCCTCCACGAAGGCACTAAGGTGAAGATAATCGACTCCGTAGGCACATGGGCGAACATCGAAATTTCCGACGGCCGTCAGGGCTGGGTACAGGCCGATGATATAGAGATTATTTAGCGGCATCTGCAATTCCGATTTTCCGTATCTTTGAACAATCCTGATTGAGTATATTTTGGGGATATGCCAGTCTTAATGGAATATTAACATTAATATAATAACACAATAATGAAGCGTAAATTTTCAACACTTCTGTGCATTGCCCTCGGCCTTGTGAGCTTCGGGGCAAATGTTTCCGCAAAGGAAAAGACTTCCGTGGAACCATGGAAAGACCCGAACGTCAATGAGGTCAACCGTCTGCCGATGACGACGACTTTCGAGACGGACGGACTCAAGCTCAGCCTGAGCGGACTCTGGAAATTCAATTTCAACACCGACATGCACACGCGGCCGACCGACTTCTACAGGGACGGCTACGATGACTCGCAGTGGGGCACGATGCCTGTTCCGGGGCTTTGGGACGTGAACGGCTGGTGTGACCCGATTTATGTGAACATTCCTTATCCTTGGGACGGCCACGCCCCGTATACTCCTCCTGTTGTACCGGACGAGCACAACTACGTGGGACAGTACCGCCACAGTTTCCTTCTCGGCGATGAGTGGAAGGGTCAGGACATCATCCTGCACATCGGCTCGGCGACGTCAAACGTCCGTGTGTGGGTGAACGGGAAGGAGGTCGGCTACAGCGAGGACTCCAAGCTTGAGGCCCGCTTCGACATCACAAAGTTTGTCAAGATCGGCGAGAACAGCATTGCCCTTGAGATTTTCCGCTGGTGCGACGGGACGTATGTCGAGTGTCAGGATTTCTGGAGGCTCGGCGGAATCGCCCGCGACGTCTATGTGTTCTCGAAGGCGAAGAAGCGCGTGGAGAACATCCGTGTGAGCGGTGCCGCTGACGGACGCTACAGCATCTGGGCGGAGACGACCCCGGGCGTGGCGAAGGTACGCTGGCAGATTGTCGACGGTGACGGCGCGATTGCCGCATCAGGTGACGCCGCGGTGAACGCGAAGAATAAGTCTGAGAACGGATTGCCTACGGTGAGCGTTGATGGCGGACTCGCCTCTGCGCGACTGTGGACTGCGGAGACCCCGAACCTCTACACGCTTGAGATGATTGCCCTTGACAAGAAGGGCGTGGAGACTCAGACCGCATCGCTCAAGTTCGGCTTCAGAACCGTCGAAATCAAGGACGGACAGCTGCTGGTGAACGGTCAGCCGATTCTCATCAAGGGAGTGAACCGCCACGAGATGAACGCGTACAAGGGTTATGTCGTTTCTCCTGCCGACATGGAGAGGGACATCCTCATTATGAAGCAGCTGAACTTCAACGCGGTGCGCACCTGTCACTACCCGGATGACCCTATGTGGTACGACCTCTGCGACAAGTACGGACTCTACGTCGTCGATGAGGCGAATGTCGAGGGGCACGGCATGGGTTACGAGGAGAAGACCCTCGCAAAGAACCCTGACTATAACAAGACCATCGTGGAGAGAGGGCAGCGCATGGTTATGCGAGACTATAACCACCCTTGCGTCATCATCTGGAGCCTCGGAAACGAGACCGGCTACGGGAAGAACTTCGCCGACTCATACGCATGGATAAAGGGCTTTGACAGCACCAGGCCGGTGCAGTATGAGCGTGCCGTAGATGAGCCGGACTACGCTGGCACGGACATCGTGTGCCCTATGTACTGGTGGTATGACCGCTGCGAGAAATATCTCCAGTCGGCTCCGGCCAAACCGCTGATTCAGTGCGAGTACGCTCATGCAATGGGCAACTCTATGGGCGGATTCAAGGAGTACTGGGATCTCATCCGCAAGTATCCTCATTATCAGGGCGGATTCATCTGGGATTTTGTGGACCAGGCTCTCAAATGGCCTGTTGACGCCTCGAAATACGGCACGGACCACATCTTCGCGTTCGGCGGCGACTTCAACGACTACGACCCGACCAGCGAATCGTTCAACTGCAACGGCGTCATAGCTGCAGACCGCAGCCTGCATCCGCACGCGTTCGAGGTTGCCTATCAGCAGCGCAGCATACACACGAGCGCCGCTTCTGAGGCGGTTCTTGACGGCAGGGTAAACGTCTTTAACGAGTACTTCTTCACCGACTTGTCAAAGTATGAGCTTGCATGGACCGTCGAGTGCGACGGTGAGACCGTTCTCAGCGGTCATGCTTCGGAAGGGCTCGGCATCGCCCCTCAGTCGGCGGGTACGGTAGTGCTCGGTTACAATGCTGATGATGTGATTGAAGCATGCGGCGGCTCCCTTGAGGGTCACGATGTCTATCTGACTGTACGTTACATGCTTAAAAAGAAGGACGGCATCCTTCCGGCCGGGAGTGAGGTTGCATACGACCAGATTCGCATCTCATCGGCTCCGAATGCGGCATACGTTCCGGACATCCACACTTTCAGTATCGCCGATGGGGATAGCACCGTTTCGTTCTATGGCATAATGCCTTACGATGGTGTGCTCGCGGAGCGTGCCGACGTGTGGAAGGCTACGTTTGACAAGGTCACAGGTGCGCTTATAAGCTACACTCTCAACGACAAGCCTCTGCTTTCACACCCTCTCGAACCGTGCTTGTGGCGTGCTGCAACCGAGAATGACATGGGCGCGAACTACAGGGGAATGAAGCTCCCGGCAGCACAGAAACTCTGGAGAGATGCGGAATACAAGATGGCTTCCTTTGATTTTGAGGACAGGGGAGACTTCGTGCAGGTGGTCACTGAATATGCGCCTCTTGGCGAGGCTGCAAAGATTGTGGTTACATACAATGTGTATGGCGACGGTGCGATTGCCGTCAGTGAGTCCCTCAGGGATGCAGGCAAATTGGCGGAGGCTCCGATTCTGAGCCGTTTCGGAATGCGTCTCGCGATGCCGGGAGAGTTCTCGAGTGTTGAGTTCTTCGGCAACGGACCTTTCGAGAACTACTGCGACCGCAACTCGGCGGCTCTCATGGGACATTATGTGCAGCGTGTTGAGGAACAGTATCACTACGGTTATGTCCGCCCTCAGGAGTCCGGCACGAAGACGCAGCTCAAGTGGTTCCGCGTCCTGAACGACAACGGCACTGGTCTGGAGATTTCTTCGGACGCTCCTTTCTCCGCATCGGCACTTCCGTTCTCAACGGAGCAGATGGACTGCGAGAAAAGCGGTACCCGCCACTCCCTGAAACTCAAGGCAATCGCCTTCGAGAACCAGCGTTCCAACGGACAGACATGGGTGAACTTCGACCTCGTTCAGATGGGACTCGGATGTATCGACTCATGGGCTGCTCTCCCTCGGGAGGAATACCGCATCAAGCCTCAGGAGATGACTTTCAACTATGTCTTGAGACCTGTGGAAAACTGATGTGACATATAGTTGAATCTATATTTCGGCTGCATCTGAGATGTGGCCGATTTTTGTTTTATATATTGTGATAATCAGTATGTTATAGAGAAGTGTAACGTAATTTTAACCTTTGTTTAATCTATATTTGACCGCCGCCCTATATCTTTTTTCTCGGGAAATTTCCAATTTTGCAGAAACCAATTTGCAGGCGGCAGTCTGCGGGAAAATAATTAATAACATTTTCATTCCATGAAGATACGGTTAATGATAGTATCAGCGATCGCTGTTCTTCTTTCTGTGCTTCCTTTCACTGGGGTATACGCGCAGAACGACGGGGAGCGGTTTTCTGTTTCGGGAACCGTCGTTGATGACGGCGGTGAACCGCTCTCCGGAGCCTTCGTGATGGTTGCCGGCACAACTGACGGGACGACAACTGACGCGAAAGGCGAGTTCACAATCAGCAATGTGCCCGCCGGGGCTGTGCTCGAAGTTCAGTTTCTCGGCTTTGCGGACAGCCGCGTTAATGCCGTTAAGGGCAAGAGAGTCACCGTGGCGATGTTTCCGGACAGCAACCTCACTCTGAACGAGGCCGTGACCATAGCCTACGGCTCGGTGCGCAGGCAGGACCTTACAGGTTCCGTCACCAACGTGAAGATGGCCGACATCAAGGACGCGCCTGTGCTTTCCGTCGATCAGGCCCTTCAGGGACGCATCGCGGGAGCGGACATCATGTCCACCACCGGCGAGCCCGGCGCCTCGACCTCCATCCGCATCCGGGGAACGCGCTCGATTATTGCCTCCAATGAGCCGCTCATCGTCGTCGACGGCGTGATGGATGCGGTCTCGGACCTCGGCGACCTCAACTCCGCCGACATTGAGTCCATCTCCATCCTCAAGGATGCCTCATCCACGGCTATTTACGGTTCAAAGGGATCCAACGGCGTCATCATCGTCACGACCAAGCAGGGAACCTCCGGCGACCGTCCTCGCATCAATTTCAAGGCGGAGGCGGGAATCAGCCAGCTCCCGAAGGGACTGGACTTGATGAAGGCGTATGAATATGCCCAGTACCGCAACGACATCGCCTATTTCACCTCATCGAACGAAGATGCCGTTGAAGGTGCGCCGCTTTCCAAATATCCATACAAGAACCCTCTTGCGCTCGGAGACGGAACGGACTGGATAAGCGAAATCATGCGCACCGCGGTCTATCAGAACTACAACCTCTCCGTCAGCGGGGGAGCCAAGGGCAGCAACTACTACGCATCATTCGGCTACAACGACACCCAGGGTATCGTGAAGAACACCGGCCAGAGGCGCTACACCGGACGAATCAACCTCGACCGCCAGCTCTACAAGTGGCTGAAGGCCGGCTACAAGGGTTCGTTCACCTATCGTCATCAGGACAAGAACGTCGCGTCGATCGGCGGCACTAGCATACGCTCCACAATGTATCTCAGCCCGCTGCTCAAGACCACCGACTACAGCATCATGGACGACGAGAACGGCGTATCCTCGACATATAACCCTCCGACGGCGCTCATAGCACTCAAGACCAGCTATATAAACAAGGTTTCCCAGAACCATTCGGTCTATCTGGAAATTGAGCCGGTGAAGAATCTCAAGCTGCGCAGCAGCAACTCATACTACGGCTATCAGTCGCACAATTTCGTCTATAGCCCGAGCTCGCTTCCTGCGAAGAACCCCGGTGAAGGGGGCGACGCGACGAGAACCGAACGCGACGACATGACGCTTTCGTCGGAGAACACGATTACATACAACCTCAAAAGGGGGGGGCATAAATTTGATGTTCTCGGAGGATTCACCGCCTACCGCTATGTCTCCAACACCCTCGGACTCACGGGTTCGGGCTATCTCGTCGATTCCGTAAAATGGAACAACATGAGCGGCGTGACAGACAAGAACACTCTTGTGCCGTCATCGTCGACGCTCAAGACCACAAAGATGTCCGTGCTCGCCCGTGCCAACTGGAGCTGGCGCTCCCGCTACTACATTACGGTGACGGGGCGTGCCGACGGAGCGTCCAACTTCGCGGCGAACAACAAGTGGGGATTCTTTCCTTCGGCGGCCCTGAAATGGAACGTCAAGAACGAGAAGTTCCTCAAGAGGGTGAGATGGATTGACGACCTCGCAGTCCGTTTCAGCGCCGGCCGCACCGGAAACGACGCGGTCGATGCCTACAGGAGCCTCGAAAGGCTTTCCACGACCTCCAAGGGCTACATCTTCGGAGGCAGTCAGGAAGCGGCCTACTACCGCGGGCAGCTTCCGAGCCCGGACCTTACATGGGAGAAGACCGACCTCTACAACCTCGCTGTCGATATGTCTTTCTTCAACAGCCGTCTCAACATCACGGCCGAGGGCTACATATCCAAGACCCGCGACCTTCTCATGGAGGTGCAGGTGGCTGACCAGACAGGCTTCAGCTCGCATTTCGTGAACCTCGGAAACACATCCAACTACGGAGCCGAGCTTTCCATCGAAAGCCGCAACATCGTGCGCCGCAATTTCACATGGACCACGAACCTCACCTTCTCGCACAACACCCAGACCGTCGATGACATAGGAACTTCGGAGTACATCTCGGTGGCCGACTCCGGCGGAAACAACCCGTTCATGATGCACGGCTTCGTGAAGGGCTATCCGCTCAACTCCCTCTGGGGCTTCCGCTATGCGGGTGTCTGGCACAATCTCGACGAATTCAAGCGCAACGAAGTGACCCACGCCTACACTTCCGCGTCCGTTCTGACTGCGACCAACTACGGCTCCTACCTCGGAACGCCGCGCTACCATGACATCAACGGCGACGGCACCCTTGACCAGGACGACCTCGTCTATCTCGGCAACGCCGACCCGTGGCTCTACGGCGGATTCCAGAACACGTTCACTTTCTTCGGCAACCTCAAGCTCGGAGTCTATATCGCCTACTCTTTCGGAGGCAAGCTCTACAATTTCTCCGAGCTCTACATGGCCGGCGGAAACAACACCAACCAGTACCGCTATATGGTGAACTCCTGGCATCCTGTCCGCAACCCGGACTCAGACCTTCCGCGTGCCGGCGGTTCGATGAGCAAGGATGTGCCGAGCGACAGGATGGTCTATGACGCATCCTACATAAGGCTCAAGAACGTTTCCCTCGGCTACACCTTCGACCTCTCGGAGCGGGTTAAGTGGCTGAGGGACATCACCCTGAGCGTCAGCGGCGAGAACCTGCTTCTGTGGAAGAAATATAACGGATTCGACCCGGACGTTTCCTATTCCGGCTCCGACAGCGAGTCTTCAACTCTGAGGCGTCTCGACATGGGTGCATATCCTAAGGCGCGTACCATCGTTTTCAGCATACAGGCAAGATTCTAAAACAGACAGATTATGAAACTGAAAAATATCATATTGCCATTGTTGGCGGTCTCTCTTCTTTCCTCGTGCAGCCTGAAGGAGGACGACTCGACCTTCGCCACCTCCGGGAACTTCTACAAGAACGCGCAGCAGTGCCGGGCGGCCTTGAACACCTGCTACATCCCGATGGAGGACATATATTCCTACAAGATGATGATTGCCACCGAGTGCGTCACCGACCTCGCCTACTCGCGTTCAAATACTCAGGACGCTTTCCTCGACATCTCTCCGGCCAATCCGCGCTTCGGAGCCGATGTCTGGAAATACGGCTATCAGGGAGTGCGCTGGTGTAACGGGGCCATTGCCGGCATCGAGGGCTCTTCCCTTGCAGACGACGTGAAGGCTCCGCTCGTGGCCGAAGGCAAGATTATGAGAGCATTTTATTATTGGATTCTCACCTGCTTTTTCGGGGACGTGCCTTTCTACACGGAGGACGTCGCCGACGAGGCCACGCTCGCAAAGGTGGCAAAGCTTCCGAGGATGTCGGCCGTTGAGACCCGTGACTGGCTTATAGAAGACCTTCAGGGCTGTCTTCCGTCCCTTTCCAAGGTACGCTCTAATGAGATTTCCGACAACAGGGTCGGAGCGTCCGTCGGTTATGTGCTCCTCTCCAAGCTTGCCCAGTGGAACGAGCGTTGGGACGTGTCGCTCGCGGCCTGCAAGGAAGTGGAGTCAATTTACGGCAATCTCGACCAGTATCCTCTCTCCGACATCCCGTTCCGGATGAAGAACACTCCGGAATCCATACTTGAAGTCCAGCACACCTATTCGGCCGCGGGACTGAACTATACTTCAAATGTTGCCTGCCTCTGTATGCCGTACAAGCGCAGCGGCAACAAGTATGACGGGGTGGTAATAGAAGAACTCGGAGACAACGCCACCTGCTATGCACCGGCTCAGGCGAACGGCTATACCATCAGCACGATTTATCCCATCGACGAGGCCAATCCGTCCGCGACCGACAAAAGGCGTGCGATGGCCATAGTCCAGGAGTGGAACGGGCAGCCTTTCAATTCGATAAACCCGTCCTCGACGACGGCGTTCTTCGGCCCGAAGTTCTGGTGCCCGAACATGCAGACCAACCACGACTCGAACAACTACAAGATTTTCCGCTACGCCGACGTCATTCTCATGATGGCCGAGGCTCACTGTATGCTTCAGGACGACA
>DJRM01000031.1 GCA_002440085.1 Bacteroidales bacterium UBA6360 | reverse complement strand
CACTGTATGCTTCAGGACGACATGGACGAGGCTCTGCGCTACCTGAATATGCCTAAGAAGCGCGCCGGCATCAGGGAATACACGCGCCGTGACTGGAAGCGCATCATGGAGGAAATCAAGGTCGAGAGGGGACGTGAGCTCTTCGGCGAGTTCCAGAGAAAGTTCGACCTCGTGCGCTGGGGGACATGGTACGAAGTGACTGAGTCCCAGACACGCGCGTCCAAGATTAAGCAGAATATTCTCCCGTGTCACCGCTACTATCCTATCCCGGCCGTGCAGGTTTCCTACTCCGGTGGAGCGCTCGACAACAACGAGTACGCGCAGTATGGGAGATGACGACATGATAATGAAATTTGAATTTACTTACACTGCATAATTGAATATATGAATATGAAACTGTTTTTAAGAAAATGTCTTGCGGCGACCGTCCTCGCATCAGCGCTGCTTGCCGCATCCTGCCAGAAGGAGACCGAGTCTCCGACAACCATGACCCTGGCCGTGAACGACAACACCATAAACCTTGAATCCAAGTCCGGCAAGGAGCATGTGCTCGTCTACGCCAAAGGGCAGTGGAACGCGGACTTCAAGGAAGCCGTGAAGTGGGCATCCATCGAGCAGGGCAGCGGAAAGGGCAACGGGGAGTTCATCCTCACTTATGAGAAGAACCCGGACATCCTCCGCAGGGCGGAGATTCTGCTCACTGCTGCCGGAGTGGACAAGACCATAACCGTCACCGTGAATCAGGAGGGCGAGAAGGGGACTCCGAAGCTCGCGTTCGCCGAGAACGAGAAATCCTACATCGCATGGGAGGTGAAGGACGCGATTGCGGTCGAGTCCAACATCGGCTATTCACTGATTAAGGCAGAATCATCGGCGGAGTGGATCGGAGGCCTTGAGCTCAAGGACGGACAGCTCTCGTTCACCGTTGCCGAGAACACGACGGGCGAACAGCGCAAGGGCACGCTCACTGTTTCCTACACCGACATCGACGAGGCCGTCTATCGTGCGGTGGCCGAAATCACTCAGGGCTCCGAGCCGGGACACCTTACGCTGAACGAGACGGAGATGGCAATCGAGGCCTTTGCCGGAACAAAGACCGTCCAGTGGGACTGCGTTCTCGGGACGTTCATGCCTGAGCTTGTTTCGAGCGTAGTCTACGAGGGCAGCCAGAAGGACTGGATAAGCAATGTGACGCCGACCGTGGAGTCTCTCTCTTTCGACGTGACTGAAAATGAGACCAAGGAAGCCCGCACGGCCGTGATTAAGGTCGAACTTGCTTCCAAGGGCATCGTCGTCGAACTTAAGGTTACCCAGGGCATAAAGACCAAACAGTACAGCTTCGAGGAACTCCGCGCGCTTCTTACGGCAGCCGGAGAGCAGACCTTTGACGGCGACTACTTCGAGGGCGTGATTGTCGCTGACGGAGGTCAGAAGAACATGGAGACCAATCCGATGACATCGGTGATCTCTTATGATGACAATGAGTCCGCCATCACGAACTATGTTCAGTCTCTTGACGGCAACTACGGTGTGCGCCTCAAGTTCGCCACGGCTGCGGACAACACCCTCAAGAAGGGCGACAAGGTGAAGATTTCCCTCAATGGTACGACTCTCATCCGCGAGGACAGCCCTGTGCGCTACACTCTCAAGGGAGTCAATGCGAACATCGTGACAGTGGAGGAGAACATTTCGCTCCCGGCTCGTCAGAAGGCGATTTCGGAACTGACTGATGAGGATATCTATACTTGGACAACGCTCAAGGATGTCGAGATTGCGTTCAGCTATGGAAGCTACAATAATGTCGGAACAACAGTTAAGGATGCTTCTGATTGGATTAAGAACAGGAAGCAGAATATGGATTACAGGATTCTTTCGGATGCGTCGTGCAGCACGATAAATATGCTTGTTAACAGTGATGTTGAATGGCTCAGGACTCAAAACGGCGTGCCGCAGGGCTCAGGAGATATTTCTGGCGTTATAGTGAATACGGAAAACGGATATTTTCAGAATGCCGAACTTCTTGGCAGGTATCAGATTCGTCCGATGGAACTTTCTGACATTGCCCTCGGAGAGACCGGATTCAGTGAAAAAGTCGTTGAATGGTATTGGCCGACAGGTAAAGGTTCAGGTTCTGACCTTCACTATGATGGCCTTGCATGGAAACCGTCATTCGGCTCAGGTTCGTTCTTGGGGACGGGGAAACTCAATCAGACTTCCGGCTATATGGAAACGGGAGCAATTGCCGACCCTAAGGCTATGAGGTGGGATTCAGTTCTTTGGAATGTTGCGGACGGAACGGCCGGTGCCGGATTTACAATTTCATTTTCAACAGAAACCGTCGCGGCAAAGAAACTTGTTCTTGTATTCTCTGCTGCAGGTGGTTCCCAAAAAGAGGATGCGACAGGCCAGACTCCTGTAAATTGGAACATTTCGTATTCTGTCGGAGACGGAACTCCTGTCCAGTTCGAGAAGATTCTTATCCGCCCACTGCCTGCATCAGGTTCCGAGGAAATGAAACTGCCTCTCACTCCTGACGAGTTTTATGTGGAACTTCCTACGGAACTGCTTGGCAAGGAGAAAGTTACTCTCAAGCTTCAGGCTGCGGACGACACCACCATAGATTTCTCTACTGGAGAATATACGGAAAAAGTCTCTGCCACAGCCGCCCAGACATTCCGTTTCGGTGCCGTTGTCGTGAAACGCATAAAATAGTCATTATGAAACCAAGTTCAATCATAAGAATATCAGCTGTCTCTTCGATGGTGTGGGCTCTTGCGGCCTGCACCTCGATAGACAGGGAAAAGTTCGACTTCGTGGAATACGGCGTCTCCGAGACCGAGATTGAGTTTCCCGCGAAGGTCGAGTACAAGGACGGGAAGCCGGTGACCGAACTCTATAAGGTCATAGACATCTACTCCAATCAGGACTGCGTCCTCAGCTATGCCGACTCTGAGGTTGACTGGATGCGCGTCCGCGACCTCGACTCCTGGCAGATATGCCGTCAGATAGCCTTCAGCGGCGACTGCTCCTTCCGCATCGAGTGCGACCAGAACGGCGACTACGCCCGCATGGTGAAGCTTGTCGTGAAGGGCGGACCCCGCACCGACACGATTTATGTCAAGCAGAACGGCAAACGCGTTCCGGAACTCGCCCTCGCCTCCTCGTCGGCTCTTCTCGACGGGGACAAGGAGAGCAAGTTCAGCGTCGACTACACCACCAATGTTTCCGACTGGAAGGACATCGTCTGCAAGGTAAGCTACAGCGGCGACGCGGCAGACTGGATTACTTCCGCCACAGTGGAGCAGGGCAGCGTCAGCATCGCCTGCTCGAAGAACCCTACGGACGACCTCCGTACTGCTTCCGTGAAGGTGTTCTACACCGACGGCTTCGGCGCCGAATACGGCCAGACTTTCTACATCGTCCAGAAGACCAAGGACAATGCTCTCGGGCAGTCCATGTCTTTCGCCGAGGTACGTGCTCTTGGGCGCAGCGGAGAGAGCGTGGCTATCGACGAGACCGTGATAATCGAGGGATATATCGTCAGCAACCGCGAGAGCGGCAACGTCGGCGAGAACGAGAAGACATCGACGACAACCTCCGACAACTCGTCGTATCTCCGCAAGGCCTACATCGAAAGCCTCGACGGACAGTATGGCTTTCTCCTGAAGATGGAGACTGAGGACGACAATATTTTTGAGCGTTACGACAAGGTGTCTATTCTTCTTCGAGGCACTCAAATCCTGCGGGAGGACGAGCCGGAGCGATATGAGCTCAGCGGGCTCACCGTTTCCAATATCCTCATGCGCGAGACCGGTTCGTCGGCTTCCGTTCCAGAAAAGGAAAAATATATCTCCGAACTCACCGACAGCGACGTCTACACATACGTCACTCTCAAGGACTGCGAGTTCCCTGTTCGCAAGGGGCCTCTCACGCCTGTGAATGACGCCTATACGCTTTCGCACGGAAAGGGGAATATCTCAAAATATCCGCGTCTTGTGCGTGACGTCGAGGGCAGCAGCATCTACACCTACACCAACACGACCTGCCCTTACCGCAGGGATGACTCGAAACTTCCTTACGGCAGCGGCACGTTGAAAGGAGTCATCGTGCATGAACTTTATCCGAACTATGTCTATGGCGACAGCGACGATGAGGATTTATACGGGAACATAGGCCGTTACCAGATTCGTCACCAGTCATACTCCGACATAGGTTTCGATGCCTCATCTTCATTCTCGAACATTCTCGTGGAGTTCCGCTATGCGGCGGGGGTCAAGACCGTTGGAGGCGTGTCCTCGTTCGGACCGACTGAGGGCGACCAGACGGCGAAGTTCTGGCATTCCACGGGTAAGGCACCGGAAGCATGCCCTTCTACATTCAATTACATCGGATGGACAGGGACATCGTCAGGAGTGGCTCCGTTCAAGAATCATGTCGGCTTTGACTCATCCTTGGCGGAACCGCTCGGCTACTCTTTCGCCGACGGCTATGTCTTTGACTACTCCGGTACGAACGAGGATGGCAGAGGAAAAGTCAGCTCAAAGAAGAAAAATACCTACAACGGGGCCGAGACTACGCTGCTTGACGGGTGGATGAGCACGACATGGTGGGCTTCCGAGAGTTCGGAGCCGGAGTCCTGGGTCGTCGAGTTTTCCACCAAGGGGATAAGCGCGGAGCATATTTCTATGCAGTTCACTTCATACGGCGCGGTGACTGGTTCCACCGGCAAGACCCCTTACAACTGGACGGCATGGTGGTCGGAGAGCGGAGATCTCAAGGATGCGTCGGCATGGACGAAGATTGCGGACTATGTGGTTCCTGACGGCGTCGTGAGCACGGCTCCGCATGACTGGCAGCTTCCTGCGTTCAAGCAGTACGACTTTCCTCTTCCTGCTGAGATGCTCGGAAAGGACCGGGTTTACATCAGGCTTCAGCCGGCAGACCGTTACACCAACACCGGATATTTCGGCGAGGGGCTCGCTCCGACAGGTGCCAACTCCGGCAATGGCATCGACTATTTTGCCGTCAGGTATAATTAGCGAATCCTTCGGGAAAAGTACTTTATAATTAGATGATTATGAAAAGAATACTTATGATAATGTCCGCCTTCGCCCTTGTGATGTGCACGAAGGTCGAGCCTGTCGGGCCGCAGACCGAATATTCCGGGCAGGAGCCGGCGGAGAAGGTGCTGATTAAGGTGATGTCATCGAACGTACGCAGTGGGCAGTCCGATGCCGGGAACGAGGTCGCGCGCTGGTCGTACAGGAAGTTCGCCTATATGAACATGCTCAGCGATGTCCAGCCGGACATTGTCGGTCTTCAGGAATGTAACGAGGAGAAAGTGCAGACTCTCGCCATAGCCTCGGAGTATGGGATGTGGAGGGTTCCGACATACGACGGCTCGGTTCCGAACGTCACGGATGACCAGTTGCCGCCGAATGTGATAATGTACCGCAAGTCGAAGTTCGAACTTCTTGACAAGGGCGTGTTCTACTACAATGACGAGGATCCGGCCGTCCCGTGCCACAACCCATGCGGGGCTTCCGGCTGGCAGGTGCGCGGATGCGTCTGGGTGAAGCTTCAGTTGAAGGAAAGCGGGAAGATTGTTTATTTCTTTGACACTCACTATACCCATGACCCCGAGGAAATCATTGATCCTGAGACGGGCACGAAGCACTACAACATCGATGAGCGCCGCAAGGCTTCGGTGATTGCGGTGGAGCAGATGGAAAGCATCGTTACGGAGACGGACGCGGCGCTGTTCCTCGTGGGAGACCTCAACTGCTCCCTCTACGACGGTGCGACCCGCAACGGTCCGCGCAGCCTTGAGCCGCTGTCCGCCTATATGTGGTCGGCGCGCGAGGATGCACACAGCTACGACGGAGCTGTCAGCTTCAACGGCTTCACCGAGTACAAGGGCGGCAACATCGGCAACATAGACCACATTTTCTACCGTGGCGCCGAGGCTCTGGACTTCATTACGGTGAACAGCCCCGACTATGGCGTGACTTACATTTCCGACCATTACCCGATTATGTGCGGATACCTGTTATAACCCCTCCCGTCCCCTAAAAGGGGAAGTGGTGCTCCGTGCACACTATCACACGAGGCTCTCGCTTCGTTGTTCTCCGCACGGCGCTTAAGCGCCTTTTCAAACAATATTTTATGAAGAGAATTTTTTTGATGTTACTTTTAATGCTTTCGGCTGCGGCGGTCACTTTGTCCGCCGCACCGAGGGCATATACCCTGAAATCGCCTGATGGACGGCTTGAAATGCGCATTTCTACGGACGGGGGCATTTGCTACGACGTTCTTCATGAAGGAACCCTCCTGCTTGAGGGGTCGCAGGCCTCGATGACGCTTGGCGACGGCAGGCTCTACGGCGGCCCTGAAATGAAAGTTCGCCGCGCACGTAAGCGCAGCGTGGATGAGGCCGCTGAGGCCGTGGCCTACAAGAAATCTGAGGTTCGGGAGCACTTCAACGAACTTGAACTTGAATGCAGGGGCGGCTACAAGGTCATTTTCCGCGCCTACGACGACGCCTGTGCCTACAGGTTCATATCCCTTTCGGAAACCCCGTTCACCGTCATCGACGAACAGGCGGATTTCCGTTTTGCGGAGGATTGGTACGCGCAGATTCCCTATATCAACAAGAAATGGAAAGGCAGTCTCGAAGACATGCTCGTCAACGATTTCCAGTGCACCTACACCCGCTCGAAACTTTCGGAGTGGAAGGAGCGCTGGAGCATAATGCCACTTCTTGTCGAGGGACCGCAGGGCATGAAGGTAGTGCTCACCGAGGCCGACCTCATGAACTACCCCGGGATGTTTCTCTATAATTACAGAAAATCCGGAGGGACGACGCTCAGCGGCTATTTCGCCCATATTCCCGACTCCACGGCAATCGGTGGGCACAATATGGTGCAGGAGATGGTATATTCTCGTAAGGACCATATCGCCGGATTTGACGGGGCAACGACATTTCCGTGGAGGGTCATCGTTGTTTCGTCCGAGGACAGGGAACTCGCGGACTCTGACATCGTGTGGAAGCTCGCGACTCCGGCCGCCGACACCGACTGGTCCTGGGTAAGGCCGGGCAAGGTAGCGTGGGAGTGGTGGAACGCGTGGAACTTGAAGGGAGTGGATTTCGCGACGGGAGTCAACGACGAGACCTATCGCCACTACATAGATTTCGCCGCGGAGAACGGCATCGAATACGTGATTCTTGACGAGGGATGGGCGGTGAAATATGCCAACGACCTGATGCTGGAGGTTCCTGACATACATCTTTCCGAACTTGTCCCTTATGCCGCAGAGCGCGGTGTGGGAATAATCCTCTGGGCTGGCTGGTGGCCGTTCGCGAAGGATATGGAGAATGTCTGCAGGCACTACTCGGAGATGGGAGTCAAGGGATTCAAGGTGGATTTCATGAACCGCGACGACCAGCCTATGGTCGACTGGTTCCGCAGGGCGGCCGAGATGTGTGCCAAGTATCATCTGCTCATGGACTTCCACGGCTCCTACAAGCCTACGGGTCTCCAGCGGACATATCCTAATGTAGTGAACTTCGAGGGCGTGCACGGGCTGGAGCAGATGAAGTGGAGCGACCCGTCGGTGGATCAGGTGACCTACGACGTGACCATCCCGTTCATCCGCCAGGTGGCCGGCCCGATGGACTACACGCAGGGGGCGATGCGCAACGCCACGCGCAAGAATTACTTCCCAGTGCGTTCCGAGCCGATGAGCCAGGGCACGCGCTGCCGCCAGCTGGCGGAATATGTGGTCTTCGAGTCGCCGCTGAACATGATGTGCGACTCACCGACGAACTACAGGGCAAATCAAGAATGCACCGACTTTATCTCCGCGATTCCGACCGTCTGGGACGAGACCGTCGCGCTTGACGGCAAGGTCGCCGAATCTGTAGCCATGGCCCGCCGCTCAGGGGACGTGTGGTATGTCGGCGCGATGACGGACTGGACTGCGCGGGAGATGACGCTCGACCTTGGCTTCCTGCCGGAAGGGGAGTATGAGATGGAGATATTCCGTGACGGCGTGAACGCCGGGAAAATAGCCTCTGATTATAAACGGGTTATGTCGTCTTTGCCGTCCGACCGTCGCGTCATCGTCAAGATGGCTCCGGGAGGAGGCTGGGTTGCAAGAATCAGCGCCGCTCACTGATATGACGTTTTATGCCGGCGATTTACGGATTTGCCGCGTATATTTGCCGTCTGTTGACAAATGATTGTGAATATGAAGAAAATTAAGTTAGGGCTGTTCCCCAAGGTTCTGATTGCCATAGTGCTGGGCTCGCTGCTCGGCCTTGTGGCCCCGGATGTGCTCGTGCGCATTCTCAAGACATTCAACGTGCTTTTCGCGCAGATTCTCAAGTTCATCGTGCCGCTGCTCGTGCTCGGTCTCGTGACCCCTTCGGTGGCGAACCTCGGCAAGGGCGCGGGCAAGATGCTCGTCGCGGTGATGGCGATTTCCTACCTTTCCACGGTCGGGGCCGGGCTGTTTTCATACGGATGCGCGAACGGTCTGCTTCCGCACTACCTTGAGGTCGGCGAGCTTTCGGCGACAGCGGCTGACGCCAAGAGCTTCGCACCCTACATCGAACTCAAGATTCCGCCGATTTGTGACATCCTGACGGCTCTTCTGCTGTCCTTCATGGTTGGAGTCGGAATCATATTCACAAATTCTTCGGCTCTCAAACGCGGATTCGACGAATTCGGGAACATCGTGAAACTCACCATCGAAAAGGCCGTAATCCCGTTCCTCCCGTTCTACATCTTCACGATGATGTGCGAGATGAGCGCTTCGGGCAAGCTTTCGGTCGTGATGGGCTCGGGAGTGAAGATTATCGCGACAGGCGTCGTCCTCTCGATCTGCTACCTCGTGCTTCAGTACCTCATTGCCGGCGCGGTGGCCCGTAAAAACCCGTTCAAGTGCCTCTGGAACATCATGCCGGCCTATTTCACGGGCTTTTCTCTCTGTTCAAGTTCGGCGGTGATTCCGGTCACGCTCGAATGTGCCCTGAAGAACGGCACGCGCAAGGACATAGCTGATTTCGTGATTCCGCTCTGCTCCACGGTGCACATGTGCGGCTCGACGATAAAGCTGACTGTGACTTCCGTTGCCGTTGCCTATATGTGCGGAATAGAAATAACCCCTGCCATGTTCATCAATTTCGTTCTCATTCAGGCAGTTGCGGCAGTTGCGGCTCCGGGGGTGATGGGCGGTGTGCTCATGGCCTCAATCGGTCTTCTGGAGTCGGTGCTAGGCTTCACCCCTGACCAGTGTGCCCTGATGATGACGATTTATCTTGCCCTCGACGGCTACGGTCCGGCCTGCAACGTGAGCGGCGACGCGGCGATTGCGCTGGTGGTTGACCGCATATTTGGTTCAAAAACTCATTGAGTATGAAAAAGTTTCTGAAGATATTTCTCGTCGCCGCGCTTGTCGTTTCGGCCGTTGTCGCGGCTGATGCGAGGCGCAGGCCGAAGAAGGCAGCGGACACAAGGCTGCGTCTGATTTCCTACAACATCAGGATGACGACCCCGAAGGACACCGGCCTCGCGGACTGGGATGCCCGCAAATTCGCGTCCGTCAACATGATACGCACGGAAAAGCCGGATGTGTTCGGGCTTCAGGAGCCTCGCTGGCCGCAGCTGGACTATCTCTATGCGGAACTCCCGGAGTACAACCACTACGCCGAGGACAAGGAGGGCGGTCTGAAGGAGTCGCAGTGCGAGGCCATTTTCTGGCTTCGGGACAAGTACGATTTGCTTGACAAGGGAATGTATTGGCTCAGCAGCACTCCGGAGCGGGTTTCCAAGGGCTGGGACGGCAACCGCCGCATCACGGTCTGGGTGCATCTGAAGGATAGGGAAACCGGCAGGGACTTCTGGTATTTCTGCACGCACATGGACCACCGGGGCATGACGGCGCGTCAGAAGGCGGCCGAGCTGAATGTCGAGAAGATGGAGGAGATTGCCGGCGACAAGGCCGTGGTCTTCATTTCCGGAGACATGAATTCTCAGCGTGATTCCAAGACCGGAAAGTTCCTCATTCCTTATGACGACTGGATGGACGATGCCCGCGAGCGAGCAAAGGAAACCGACGACCACCGCACCTACGGCGGCTTCGACGAGTCTTCCCGCAGCCTCTGGCTGGACTACATATTCTCCCGCAACGCCACCCCTCTGCGCTACCGCACCCTCGACTCCCCGACGGCCTACGGCCTCGCCCACATTTCCGACCACTATCCGATTTGCTGCGACTACGAGTTTTAGTGAGTGTCCTCCAAAGTGTTTTGTCCCCCCCTCGGGGATGTTTTAGTCCGCGGAGCTATATGAACCAAAATGAACTTTGGCTGATTGGAAGATAATGCTTTACTTTGCGGTGTTTATGAAATGTGAGACGCTATGGCAAAGGACATCGCAAAGGAATTTGACGCAGAGAGCCTGAGCGGCAAATGCGGCGCGGTTAAGGACAAGACGGTACGAGGCTGGGAGGGTAAGGACAAGGCAGCACAGGGAAAGGCTGCGAAGGACGAGACCGCGAATGACGAAATGAGAAAGAATGTGGGGCGGAAGATGATACCGGAGCTTAGTTCCCTTCTTCAGGATGTTGAAAAGGCGTATGGCAGGAAGATTCGGACCACCACTGACTTCGAGGCGCTTTCGGTGGTCATCGAAAGGGAGATACACGAACTTCTCTCCGCATCAACCTTAAAGCGGCTCTGGGGTTATGTCTCCGGAACCCGTATTCCACGCCCTTCGACGCTGGACATTCTCTGCAAGTTCTTAGGCAAGCGCGACTTCCCGACCTACTGCAAGGCTCTCCGCGAGGACAAGACCGTCAGCTCCCGTTTCTTCAGTTCCAAGACCGTGGCGGCGGAAAGTCTTCCCATCGGTGCAGGAATCATGCTCGGCTGGGCTCCCGACCGTCTTGTGAAGCTTGAATATCTCGGAAACTGCGAGTTCGTTGTCCGCGAGTCCGCGAACTCAAAGCTCGGCCCCGGCGACCGCTTCTCCGCAGGCAGCTTCATGCTCGGCTTTCCGCTCTACATCCCGGCGCTCCATCAGGCCTCCGACCCTGCGGCGTCCGTCTCCTACGTCGCCGGAGCCGTCAGCGGCCTGAATCGTCTCGACATTCTGTAACCTCAGGAATCTCAGCCAAAACATTGATTTTCCCAGCTATCGTACTCTTCCGCTGTGGCATTTCGGCCTGATGTACTAATCCATGCCGTTCCGGGAACCTCATTCGGACTCTTCGCTATAGCAGCCACTCCGTCCAGTTCGGGGGGGGACGACTGCCGTTCTTTCCACATCATAGGTCTCCATAAATGCCTTGGGCAGTTTTGCCGCAGCCTTCTTGGGGTTGAATTTCATCTCGAACAGAGTGAAGCGCCCGTCTTTCTGGCGGGTTGGACATTTCGGGTGATAAAATCCTTGTAAAAATAAATTTTCTTGGCTTTTTTCAATTCCGTACGGAGATGGGAGAAGAAATGTCGCATCCGGCAATACGACGGCTCTTTTCATCGGCGGTTCAGAAAATATATTCTTCCGGAGCAAGAGTGACATCGTGTTCCAAGAACATCACAAAGTATATCGGGATGTAGGTGACACCGTCCTTTTCGAAGACTTTTGCTTCGTTGGAGAGGACGTATGCCTGCCTTATTGCGTAGTCCTTGTTCGCGATAAACTTGTCCAATGCGCTGTGAATCATGTGGTTCCTGCCGGATTTTACCTCAATCGGAATGGAAGACATATTCTTGGTGTCGTCAATCAGATAATCGACCTCACCGTTTTTCTTGTTGTCGTAGTAGTACAGATTAAACCCGTGGGCTCTCAGTTCCTGGGCAACGGCGGTTTCATAGACGGAACCGAGGTTTACGGAGCACTTGTCTTCGAGGACAGGTCTGATGTCATTGCCGTACAGTATTCCCGTAAAGAGGCCGGCATCGTTGAGGTACAGTTTCAGAAGTTTCTTTCCGGCATTCTGAACAAGGGGATAGGACGGCCGGCTTATTGCATCGGCTTCAAGCGCGACTCCGGATGAGACGAGATAGTCGAACTCATCCTGATAGTCACTTGTGCGCTTGCCCTTTTTCCCCTCGATGTCCTTTACCTTGATGCGTTTCTTTTTGTTTTCCAGATTGGATGGGATCATTTCGTAGATTCGCATAATCTTGAGCTTTCGGGCGGATTCCTTTTCATATTTTGACGCGTCGAGGGCATAGAGTTCCCTGATTTCCCTGTGAACGTCACGTACTTTGGCGATATTGTGTTCAGATATATATGTGTTCACGGCATCGGGAAACCCTCCGACGAGAAGATATTTCCTGAACAGGTCAAGCATCCGTCTGTGGATGCCGTCATTCGGGGACAGCTTTTCCTCGAAACAGCGCCGGAGCTCGTCTGTAGCGAGACGACCGACACCGTTAGCCCAAAGAAATTCCTCGAAATCAAGAGGATACATGTGCAGGGTTGTCAGACTGCCGATAGGGATGGACAAGGTCTTCTTCAGGGTGACTCCGAGAAAGGAACCGCTTGCTATGTAGGTAAACCGGCCGTCTTCCATGAGGAACTTCACAAGGGTGAGCAGATGGTCGTATGCCTGAATCTCGTCTATGAACACGAGAGTCGAACCCTTGTCCTCCATTTTCTCTCCGGCGAATGTGCTCAGGGCGAGGTAGAAGTCTTCAACTGTCTTCGCTTCCGCAAACAGCCTGCCTCCCTGCCGGTCTTTCTCCATGTTGATTTCTATGAAGTTGGGGAACAGTCTGCTGCCGACATCTCTGATGATGAACGACTTGCCTATTTGTCGTGCGCCATCGACTACGAGCATCTTGTTGCTCCCGGATTTTAAGTACTCCTCTATCTTGCTGGAAATCTTACGTTTGAGCATAACTACCTACATTTATTCCGTTTTTTTCTATGGTGCAGAAATACATTTATTCCGTCAAAACGGCAAGGAAAAAGTACATTTATTCCATTTTTGCGATGCTGCAAAAATACATGTATTCCGTTGACCGTGTCTTAAATGAAAGAGCCGTGTTTCTGTTTCTAAAAATTTGGCCTTGACGCTTGTTTTTCTCGGGGGGGGTAGCTATATTTGCAAAAAATAAATTATAGTAATGGGAAAACTAAAAATGGTGTTGGTGGCATTTGCCATTGTCATGGGGCTTTCGTCGTGCAGTGGCAAGTATAATGATGCTATCGTTGGAGACTGGAGTTTCAGTTTTGTGACACGGCATTCAGATATGACTAAGGATGATTGTACAGTCAATTGGACCTTCTATAAAGGTGGAGATAACCCACGATTCATTGAAACAAGGGTATATGATGTCGAATATAATGGAGAGGATGGGGCTGACATCCATTGTCGAAGTACATCATATGTTGAGGGAACATACGATATAGTTTTTGGGGATTTGATGTTGGATTACGATGTGAGTACACTTAGTGTCAAGGCGGCTTCTAATGGAGTCTCCATCTCCGGCGGACGGCGAAATGATGGCTATGAGATTCTCCAATTTGAGTATGACAAGGCTGAGTTGGCTGACGATGCGAAATCGGATGTTTATCGCTACTTGTTCACTGCTTATCAGGAATTCAATGATGTCGGGCTTATATCCATTTCAGATATAACCGGCAGAACATTTGTGTTTGAAGATGATGATTTGGGGACGGTTACGGCATATAGACAATAAGCAAAACTTTGAATATGGAAGATGTAAGAAAATGTGAAAAATGCGGGGCAGATATTGATGTCAATGATATGTATTGCCCGGAGTGCGGAGCCGAACAGCCGACGAGGTTTCATTATGAGGCCTATAAGACGTCTTTTGTAGATGCGATAGCATCTGCCGGCATTGTGAACTTGACTAAATCTATGCGTTTAAAGAGCATCTCTCTTGAAAACAATGTCTTGACTATCTCTAATCTTGCCGGAGAGGAAATTTCCGGTCCCATTGAATCTTTGGGACAAATTGTTATCGGGAAGCAAATAAAATTGGATTCAACAATCATCAAAGTCTCTCAAAATAATCGGGAAATAGCTGTTTATGCGGGTGGTGCCGATTTGTACCCGCAGGATTGGGAGCATATTTTATTTTCCTTAATGAAAGTTGGGGCTGTAGAGAAAGAGACAGTCTATGCCCCGAAATCGACTATTAAATGGCAATTAATAGTCTTCGGCTCAATTTTCATATTCTGTGTGCTTCTTATGCTTGGGGCTATTTATGGAGTTATAGACATATAAATTACTTGTTATGAAAGATTTGAATAAAAAAAACAGAAGAACTCCGAAGCAGTGGTTTTGGACGATTTTGGCGTGGATAATGATAGCAGTTGCAGTTTACTCAATAAGTGCCTATTATGAAGATACGATAGATTCCACAATATTCATTATTTGCCTCGTAATCGGCATAATTGGTTTGCTGGTCTTGAAACAGAAAGGAAAAGACAATGTCGGAACGTTTTCAGATGATAAGTCTCCTCGATGCCCTGAATGCCATCACATAGTGCGTCCTGGAGTGAAATACTGCACATGGTGCGGAGTCAAAATGCCGGAGAACCAACAGATTACAGTGAACAATGAAGAGGAATAAACTGATTTCAGGAGTTGCTGTGCTACTAATGGCAATGTCGCTTTGTTCTTGTGAGAACAAGGAAGATAAGGAGTATATTGAATGTTATTTGCCCTTATGTGTTTGGCAGGATAATGCCGAAGAGACAGTGCATAAAAAGATGATGTCTGTAGCTGGGGAATGGAAAGACTATGCAATGTCTGCCATAGAGCGTTATAAGAGTAAGTGCAGGCAGGATGATAGTGACAGATTTAATGCATTGTCGTTGTTTGGACTTGGCCCGCTTTATTCAAGCAACCGTGAAGAGAGGGAGAGCAACATTGAAAAATATACCGAACATTTCGAGACTGTGCTTAACGATCTGGAATCTGCCATGCATGCTGCTCTTTGGTCGCAGGATCCTCGTCCGGCGGAGAGCATACCGTTGGGGACAGCTTTGGCAAAATATGTCCTCGGGACTCCTGACAAACCGGCGAATATAAGCAAAGAAGAAATGCAGAAAATAGGTAATGCGTTAGTTCAGCAGGTTGTTGTTATATATCCTGATAGAGATTTGCCGTATATCGTGTCATGTAAATATGATTTTAAGGAAAAGTATTGGGTGGTAAATTTCTTGGTGGAAAATACGCGGTATGTCCGCGTTATAAAGGCGGGGAAAGAAAAGCAGTACCGTTATACTCGCGATTTGCTTAATGAGGATTATAAGGTTCTGGAACTTCGTTGATTCTGACTGTACCGAGAGACTCAGCGTTATTCCGAATACTATAATTTCAATAACACCTGGACGTGGACAGGACTCGTGAACGGCAAGGCCGTGAGCGTATCCTGCCCCAAGTTAGCATGGGAGTAATATTTATGAACGACTTGTGTGATGACATAATTAGATATCTGTCGTCATTAAAGATTTCCGGGAAGAGAGCCGATGATACGCGACAAATAAAGACAGGCCTTGCTACTATGGGCCAGGACAAGGAATATTGTGTCTCATGCCATGGTTTGGAAAGGGCTCTCTGCCTGAAAAGGAAATTTGTTAACAGAGAGTGGATGTTTGATCTGGCGTGGTATACGGAGAATGGTCATTATTTGATTAAAGAGCTAGCTCTCGCGTGTGAGATAGAATGGGGCGGAGTTAGGTATACTCGAAAAAGGGATGATGGAAACGATAGATATGGGGAAGTGAAGTATGATTTTCAGAAACTTGTCGTTGCGGTATCTAACTATAAGTTAATGGTTTTTAGACAAGATAATCAAGTGACTTTTGAAGATGTTGTCAAGGGGTATTTTAATGAGCAGGTTTCAGCGTTTCGTGAAAATGATATGAATTCTATCTATATTTTGTGCTGCTTTGTAGATGATTGTCCCCAATTTGCGGTATGCAGTAGCCGTGAGATGCAGTTTCGTCATTTGGAAGCATAAACTTCTGTTTCATCTTGCAAAACTCCGTCAAATTGTGTGTTTCCGTGGGATAAATAACCTGTTCTAAGATTGCAATGTAAAACTTTTTTCCATTTCCGAGAAACTCAGCGAAATTAATCAAATTTCTTCCATTTTCGCTGAGTTTCTCGGGAAAGTTCCTACCTTTGCTGAAACTGGAAGTATTGATAATCAAAGAGAAGATGTTTTCTTGCGGCAAAGTGCTTGAAGAAAAATATCAAGAAATGTTTGGTCAAGTAGACATTTCGG
>DJRM01000032.1:68854-92031 GCA_002440085.1 Bacteroidales bacterium UBA6360 | reverse complement strand
TTTAACGAACTATTGTTACAATAACATTGTTGCTGATTACAACAATAAGCAATTTTGTCGGATAAGAGACGTATTTATAGGTAATTTTGTCGATTAAGAAGAGTTCTCATTTCTTGTTCCGAGACGAACTTTTGCAGGTAAGCGGTTATCCGCAAAAATATCATTAGAAATATGAAGATTTCTGAAAAGGTTCTCCATCTCAGCTTTATAACAAGAACCCGGCAATCTCTGACGGCGTGATGCACTCGAACTTCGCGTCGGGATAGGCTTTCGCGAACTGTTCCGGCATCCCGACTTTCTTGCCGCTCTTCCTCTTCATTTCGAAGCCCGTCATCATCCCGTCCTCGATTTCTATCAGGTCTATTTCCTTTTTTTGCTGCGTCCTCCAGAAATAGTGCTGCACGAATGTGCGTCCGGCGTATGTATTCCTTTTTATTCTTTCTGTGACGATGAAATTCTCCCATATATGCCCCAATTCTTCGTTGGACCGCATACTCACCGGCGCCATGTTCCCTATAACGCCGTTGCGTATTCCCATATCCCAGAAATAGAGTTTTCTGGAAAACTTCAGTTCGTTTCTCTGATTTTTCGCGTATGACGGAAGCGTATATATGATGAAGCTTTTTTCGAGGATTTCAATGTAGCGTTCCACCGTCTTCACGTCGATTCCCACGAGGCCGGAAAGTTCATTTGCCGATACGGTGGAGCCGATTTGGAAAGCAAGAGCCTGAACCAATTTCACCAGTCTTTCCGGTTTGGATATATGGTTTTCTTCCATAACATCCTTATATAGGTAACTGTCAATGATTTCCCTGATTGTCTCGTTTTCGTCTCCGGGTGATGTGACGACTTCCGGATAATAGCCGTAAATCATGCGGTGTTCAAGCATCCGCTGCTCCTCCAGAAGGCTTGTGTGATTGACCATCTCCTTGAATGAAAGGGGATAAAGCTTGAACTCCCGTTTCCGTCCCGTAAGTGAT
The DNA here is from genome assembly GCA_002440085.1 of Bacteroidales bacterium UBA6360. Taxonomy (GTDB): domain Bacteria; phylum Bacteroidota; class Bacteroidia; order Bacteroidales; family UBA932; genus Cryptobacteroides. The sequence goes on along the minus strand of DJRM01000032.1, from coordinate 91,051 downwards.
TCGTTGATTGCAGAGGTCAGTTTGAATGCCGAGCTCCCGGTGACAATCAGCTTGACTCCCTTCATCTTGTCGCTCACAATCTTGAGCATATTTCCTATATTTCCTATTTTCTGGGCCTCGTCAACAAAGACAAAGTCATTGTCTCCGACGAGAAGCTTGAGACCGGTTTCGTTGACATCCAGAAACATCCCCTGAATGTCCGTACTGTCTCCGTTGAGTTCAAGCACCTTCGCATCTTTGGGAATGACGGTTCTCGCGAGCGTTGACTTGCCCACTTGTCTGGGTCCGATAATCGTCACTGTCTTTCCTCTTGAGAGACTCTCGCCAATTTTATCTTCAATGATTCGTCTTATCATATTGCCACATCTTTACGCCGCAAATATACTAAAAATCCATAAATATTATAATATTTAAGGAGTTTCCTCCATAAAAATTATAAGATTTATGGATTTTATGCAAATTAACCGCCAAAATCTTTAAAACCTATAGCGTCCGCAGCCATTCCGCGAAGAAATAGTCATAGACATACCAGCAGTCGCCCTCGGTGGTGATGAAATCGTTCCTGAGCAGCCATTTCGACGCTGACTGTACGGAGCTCGCGCCGCTTAGTGCGTAGTCCTTTATGAATTTCGTTGAGGTGATGCCCGTTGCCTTTCCAGCCCGCGCAATCGCGATGAGAACCTCCTTCTGTCTGGCCGTAAGGCGGTAGAGAGTGTCAAGATAGACGTAGCTGAAGCCGTCGATTATTTCCTTTCTCGCGCGATTGACCATTCCCGGAGAGACAATTTCACCTTTGCAGGTGTCCATATATATGGTGTTGAGCATTTTCTGTATATACCATGTGACGCCGTCGTAACGGTCATATATCCCCTCGAACACATCCTTCGGCAACTTTTTTCCCCCATCTTCGAAGTGTTTTCCCGCGAAGTCGAAATAGGTCTCCCGGTCGATGCTTCCGAGGTTCATCATCGATACGCTTTGGTAGAACGGGCGTGCGCCGGAGAGAAAAATCTCCCCCATCGTGTGCCTGCGGCTTCCTGCGAATATGAACCTTAAATTCCTGCATTTCTGAATATGCGTTCTCAGCAGTGCTTCGGTGTTCTTTTGCGGATATTCCGTAATCTGCTGAAACTCGTCGATGGCGACAATGCACGGACGGTCGGCTCCCTCAAGGTAACGGAATATCTCATCGATTGTGACATCGCTGTTTCTGACTTCACCGGGCAGCAGCGTCAGTGTGGGGTTTCCGAGAGTGTCGAAACTGATTCCCGGCGAGAGCGAGGCTACAGTTTTTGCAAAGCGTTCGAGTGCCTTTTCTCCCTTGGATTTCAGCTTTCCTACGATTTCCTTTCCCATAGCGACGACAAACTCGTCAAGCGTCAGGGTCGCGTATATGTCAACATAGAAAGTATAGAAATTCTCGCGAATCTCCCTGTTGTCGAAGCAATGCAATATAAGCCCCGACTTCCCCATCCTTCGCGGTGAAATCAGAGCCAGATTATTCCCGTTTCTAAGTCTTTTGACGATTCCTTCCGTCTCCTTTTTTCTGTCGCAGAAATATTTCTCTCCTGCATAACCGACTGTAACAAAGGGATTTTCTATCTCGTTTGCCATACGCGTATGATTTTATGCAAAAATAATTATTAAATTTCAATAATCAAAATCTAATAATTTGCGTGGTGCACACAATCGGCCGGATGACATCACTATGCTATCATGAAATTATAATACACTCAGCAGATATGAAGCAACAATCATTTCCATGGATAGGTCGGGTAGCGGAAAAGGGAGTTGTTACCCATTATATAAAGTTTATTGTCATCTTGTTCCCGGTGCTATTTCCGTCCCCGGCCGCGGCGCCGGCCGGTCGGCTCGGTGGTCTCGACTATGGCTTTGCAGTCGGCTTCGGTGAGTTTGTGGGCGTCGGTCTTGGGCGGAATCTTGTAGTTGCTGCCATTGAACTTGATGTAGGGGCCGTAGTTGCCGTTGATGACGGTTATGCCGCTGTCCTTGAACTCGGCTATGATTTCGTTCGCTTTCTTGTTCTCGCTTTCCTCTATAAGGGCGATGCAGTCTTCGAGGGAGACGGACAGAGGGTCAGCCTTCTTCGGGAGGGAGACGTTCTTGTCACCGTATTTGAGGTACGGGCCGAAGCGTCCCTTTGTGCAGATGACAGGGATGCCCTTGTACTCGCCGACCGTGCGCGGGAGCTGGAACAGCTTTAGGGCCTCTTCAAGCGTGAGGGTTTCGATGAGCTGTCCGGGAGCGAGTTTCGCGAACTGGCGGTTTTCCCCCTCGCCCTTCTGGACGTACGGGCCGAACTTTCCGAACTTTGCAGTGAGCGGCTGCCCGTCTGACGGGTCAACCCCGAGGTCGCGGCTCACGTGGCTGTACTCGTTGTTGTGCAGACAGTCCTCCACGGTCTTGTGGAACGGAGTGTAGAAATTTCCTATCACTTCGTTCCATTTGAGTTCCCCTTCGGCAATGCCGTCGAATTCGTTCTCAACGTTGGCCGTGAAGTTGTAGTCAAGTATGTCGCTAAAGTTCTTCACGAGGAAGTCCGTGACAATCACTCCGATGTCCTGTGGGAGAAGTTTCCCCTTTTCGGCTCCAACGATCTCGGTGTGGTCGAGCGCAGAGATGACCCCGTCCCTCATTTTAAGGTCGGTGACGTTGACTGGAGTACCCAGCTTGTCGCCTTTTGTCACGTAGCCGCGTGCCTTGGTGAGGGTGGTGATGGTCGGGGCGTAGGTTGACGGGCGACCTATGCCGAGTTCTTCGAGTTTTTTGACAAGGGTTGCCTCCGAGTAGCGCGGAGGGGCTGCCGTGAAGCGGCATTCGGCGGTCATCTCAACCTGCTGGACCCTGTCTCCGACAGAGACGTTCGGAAGGATTGTGCTCTGCTCGTCGTCCTGCTCGTCATCACGCCCCTCGATGTAAAGACGGAGGAAACCATCGAAGAGGATTTCCGTTGCCTGAGCCGTGAATTTCTCCTCCACTTTGTCCGATGCAAGCTTCACGTCTGTCCTGAGAACTTTCGCATCCGCCATCTGGGATGCCACCGTGCGCTTCCAGATGAGTTCATAGAGTTTCTGCTCCTGGGGAGTGCCGTCTATGGACGTACGGTCTATGTAGGTCGGGCGGATGGCCTCGTGGGCCTCCTGGGCGCCCTTGGACCTGGTCTTGTAGTTGCGCACCTTTGAGTACTCGGCTCCGTATTCTCCGCAGATGTATTCCTTTGCCGCATTGATTGCAAGCCCGGAAAGATTGGTCGAGTCGGTACGCATGTAGGTGATGAGTCCGCTCTCGTAGAGCCGCTGCGCGATGCTCATCGTGGTGCTTACGGGGAGATGGAGCTTGCGTGATGCCTCCTGCTGGAGAGTCGATGTCGTGAACGGAGCCGCCGGGGTTCTCGTGCCCTCCTTTTTCTCAATTCCGCACACGGAGAACTGAGCCCCGTTGCATCTTTCCAGAAATGCCCGTGCCTCTTCCAGCGTGTCGAACTTCTTGTCAAGCACGGCCTTGAGGAACGTCCCGGTGCCGGTGTTCTCCGGATGGAACAGAGCCTCGATGCGATAGAACTGCTCCCTATTGAACGCTTGGATTTCCCTCTCGCGGTCAACTATGAGCCTCAGGGCCACGGACTGCACGCGTCCTGCGGAAAGCTTCGGTTGCACCTTTCTCCAGAGCACCGGCGAAAGCTCGAAGCCGACAAGACGGTCAAGCACGCGGCGGGCCTGCTGGGCGTCAACGAGGTCCATATCAATGTCGCGCGGGTGTTCCACAGCACTGAGTATGGCGGACTTGGTGATTTCATGGAAAGTGATCCTGCGCGTGTTCTCCTTCTTCAGTCCGAGCGTCTCGAAAAGATGCCATGAAATGGCCTCCCCCTCACGGTCCTCATCGGATGCGAGCCAGACCATTTCTGCCCCCGCCGAGAGTTTCTTTAGCTCCGAGACGAGCTTTTTCTTGCCTGAGGGCACCACATATTCGGGCTTGAATCCGTCCTTTATGTCGATGCTCAATTCATTGTCGTGAAGGTCCCTGATGTGTCCCTCGCTCGACTTGACGACATATTCCTTTCCCAAATATTCCTGGATTTTCTTCGCTTTCGTAGGTGACTCGACGATTACAAGATTTTCCGTCATTTCGTATATAACTTTAAATTTATACCTCTATATAGAGCAAAATTCATTTGCGGCTGCAAAGTAACGGACAATTCGTCCATATTTCCAAATTTATTGAGTAATTTTGCGGCTTTGTACGAAAAAATCATCCGAAAAAGGACATCTTTATGACTGACAATACGAAAAAGAAAATCGTCAAGTGGTTCTGGATACTTTTCCTTACGCCGATTGCCATGTTTCTGATAATGCTACTGCTCGTCTGGGCCTTTGCGGACATCCCCTCGTTCGAGGATCTCGAAAATCCGGACAGCAAGCTCGCTACGCAGGTCATTGCCTCTGACGGCGACATACTGACGACCATTCACGATGAGAACCGGCTATATGTCAGTTACGATGAGCTCTCTCCCTATCTTGTGGAGGCGGCTGTCGCTACAGAGGATTCACGTTTCTACAGCCATTCCGGGATTGATTTCTGGAGTCTCGGACGCGTGTTCTTCAAGACCCTTCTCGCCCGTGATTCGAGTCAGGGAGGAGGAAGCACCATCACCCAGCAGCTTGCCAAAACTCTCTACCCCCGTGCGGACGTGAGCAGCAAGGTGCCGGGCTGGTCGAAGGTCAAGATGGTGTGGGTGAAGCTGAAGGAGTGGATTACGGCCGTGAAACTTGAGCGCAACTACACCAAGGACGAGATTATGGACATGTACATGAACGCCGTCTTTTTCGGGAGCAACGCCTATGGAGTGAAGGCGGCGTCGCAGACTTTTTTCGGGAAGAATCCGTCCGAACTCACGATAGAGGAAAGCGCGACTCTCGTCGGAATGGTCAACAAGCCCACACGCTACAATCCGGTGATTAACCCAGACAAGTCGCTGCAGCGCAGGAACTTCGTGATCGGGCAGATGGAAAAGGCCGGTTACATCACGGAGGCGCAGCGAGACTCGATTCAGCAGATTCCGATTAATGTCTCCGCGCATAAGGTGATGGATCACAATGCCGGTCTCGGACCTTATTTCAAGGATATGCTCATTCGCACGATGAAGGCGAAAAAGCCCCGGCGCAGCGAGTACTATTACGCGGAGGATTATGCCGCTGACTCGCTCCGTTGGGAGACTGACGGTCTTTACGGCTGGCTTGACAAGAACCGCAAGGCCGACGGCTCGCAGTACGACCTCTATCGCGACGGACTGCGGATTTACTCGACCATAGACAAGAACATGCAGCGCTATGCCGAGGAGGCTGTGGCTGAGCATCTCGGCAAGGATCTGCAGCCGACTTTCTTCCGCGAGCTCAGGCGCAAGCCCCACGCTCCGTTCGCTTCGGACGTTGATGCGGCGACACGGGACCGTCTGATGAAGCAGGCGCGCCGCTGGAGCGACCGCTACCGTATGATGAAGAAAGAGGGCGCATCGGAGTCCGAGATTATGAAAAGTTTCGGGGTCAAGACGCAGATGAGAGTTTTCTCCTGGAAAGGGAAGGGGTACATCGACACGCTCATGACTCCTGACGACTCCATAAAGTACTATAAGTCGTTCCTCCGCGCGGCATTCGTTGCCGTGGAACCGAACACCGGCTTCGTCAAGGCGTACGTTGGCGGTCCCAACTACCGCTGGTTCAAATACGACAACGCACGTCAGGGCAAGCGACAGGTGGGCTCGACCATAAAGCCGTTCCTCTATTCGCTTGCGATGCAGGACGGGCTCACCCCATGCACCGAGGTCGTGAACGTTCCGCAGACATTCGTCGTCGGGGATGACACCTGGACTCCGCGAAGCACCGACAAGGACGAGTGGATCGGGCTCACGGTGACTCTGAAATGGGGTCTGACCAAAAGCTCCAACAACATATCCGCCTACCTTATGAAGCAGTACGGGCCGCACGCGATGGCGGAGATGATGCACAAGATGGGCATAAACGGCCATATCGATGAGGTGGAGTCGCTCTGTGTCGGCTCAACGGACCAGATGCCTTACGACATGATTGCCGCCTACAACACATTCCCCTCAAAGGGGATGGCCATCACGCCTCTTTTCGTGACGCGCATCGAGGACAACAGCGGCAACACACTCGGCGAGTTCACCAACCACAAGAAGGTGGCTGTCAGCGAGTACACAGCCTACGAGATGGTGGACATGATGCGCTCTGTCGTGGATCACGGAACCGGAATCAGGCTTCGCGCGAAGTATGGTCTGAAGGGCGAGATTGCCGGAAAGACCGGAACGACCAACGACAACTCCGACGGCTGGTTCATCGGCTACACCCCAACGATTACGGCAGGAGTTTGGGTCGGGGGCGAGGATCGTCAGATTCACTTCAGCTCCACGGCTCTCGGCGGAGGCTCGAACATGGCGCTTCCGATTTGGGGATTGTTCATGAAGAAGGTCCTGCGTGATGGGACTCTCGGCGTGAGCGAGGACGACCATTTCACGACGCCATCCGGTGTGGAGATGAACATCGGCTGTGATGCGCTTGCGACTAAGGCTCCGGGGGAGAAGAAGTCTGTGGAGACGCAAGAGGCTGCGGAAGAGGAGTATTATTTTGAGTAGTCATCCCCCCCCCAGAGAGCGTTTTCTTCGCTCGGGCGGAGCGTGGGGGTCTTTTTGCAAGTGAATGAAAATATAACGAGAATATGAAAGAGTATAAAAGTATAGCCGTGATCTACAGCAGCGACTCCTCTGAGTGGGAGGTGTCCTGCCGCAGCGGAAAATTCACGGCATCGCAGATTGACGGGACGAAATATGATGTTTACGAAATATTCGCGCGTTTCGGGCAGTGGAGCGTCGTTGCTGTGCGTTCGAAGGGCGGGGTGCGCGTCGAGTTCGCGGAAGGGGAGGCTCCGCAGGTGGACAAGACCGACTTTTCCGCAGTGATTGGCGGCGTCCGAGTGAAGTTCGACTACGCCTACATAATGCAGCACGGCATTCCGGGCGAGAACGGCCAGATGCAGGGCTACCTTGAGATGCTCGGCGTCCCGTTCAGCAGTTGCAGTGCGTTTGTGTCGGCGATTACATTCGACAAATTTTCCTGCAAGAGTTACCTGAAAGACGTTGATTTCGTGAAGGTTGCAAAGGATGTATTCATCCGTAAGGGCGAGTCCACGGAGGGTTTGGCGGATAAGGCCGTGGCGAAGCTGGGACTTCCTATGTTCGTGAAGCCGACCGACGGCGGGTCAAGTTTCGGAGTGACCAAGGTCAAGACTGCGGAGGATTTCGACAAGGCCGTGGAATATGCCTTCGAGGACAGCACGATGGTGCTTGCCGAGGAGGCTATCGTCGGGCGTGAGATTACCTGTGCGGTCTATTTCGATGGCAAGTCCGAGGTCGCGCTCCCTGTCATCGAGATTGTGACGAGCCACGAGTTCTTCGACTACGATGCAAAGTACAACGGTGCCAGTGAGGAGATATGCCCAGCTCCGCTCGATGCCGCCACGACAGCCATGGTGCAGGAGACGTCGAAGAAGATATATGCCCACATCGGTTGTTCCGGAGTCGTCCGTATGGACTATATTCTTGCTTCCGATGGGCTCTATTTCCTCGAAATGAACACGATTCCGGGAATGACTGCGGCGTCCCTCGTCCCGAAGATGGTGCGTACTGCAGGGCTCAAGATGACGGACTTCCTGAATACTATAATCGAGAATACTGGCAAATAGTCGTCTGTGTTTCGTTTTTTCCCGTTGTTGCTTCGTTTGTCCTCCTGCAATTTTGTTTTTCCTGTAATTTCATCCTCCGGTCATTTCGTGTGAAACGGGAAATCTTTATGCAAAACCATGTGGCTGAAAGACTTATATGACGAGGGGCGGGGTCTGACCTCAAGGGAATACCCAGACAGCAGGGAGCGAGACTCTCTGCTGAATGCCTTGCTTGAGGATGTCCTGCATCTTCCCCGCTATGCTGTCCTGACTGACCTGTTCCGTGAAATTGACGAGCGGGACTGCGGCCTGTTTCTCGACTGCGCAAGGAGGCTGGCGGCAGGGGAGCCGCTTCAGTATATAGTAGGCTGGACGGAGTTTTGCGGACGCCGCTTCAATGTCACACCAGCCGTCCTGATTCCGCGTCCGGAGACGGAGCTGCTCTGTCGAGAGGCGATTGGCAGGATTCGCAGGGTGTTTTCTGACCGTGTCGGGGAGACTCGCGTCTCGTCCATCGGAGGCTCAGATTCTGTCGCAGGCGTTGAACTTTCAGACCCATCTCGTGGACGAAAACCGCTCCGGATACTTGACCTGTGCACCGGCTCCGGCTGCATCGCGTGGACTCTCGCGCTGGAACTTCCGGGGGCTGAAGCCGTGGGTGTTGACATATCCCCAGCAGCATTGGATGTGGCGTTGAATCAGGGGCTTTTGCCTGAATCCTCACGGGAAGGTGCGGGACTTGGCCGAAAGGAATACCTGCCTGTACGACCTGGCAGGCGGGAAGGATACTTTCCAAAACCTCCTAAGTTTGTGGAATATGACATTCTTCGCGGCCCAGAAAATTTTGAATCCTCGCTCTCTTGCGGGAAAAAATTCGACGTCATAATCTCCAATCCGCCATACGTGCGGGATAGCGAACGTCTGCTGATGCGGCGAAACGTCCTCGAACATGAGCCGTCTCTGGCGCTCTTTGTCCCGGACGGCAATCCTCTCAAGTTCTACAAGGCCATCCGTGATTGGGCGGAGCGGCTTCTCGTTCCGGGCGGACTGCTGTTTTTGGAGCAAAATGAGGCATTGGCGGATGAGACTGCAACAATTTGTTGCAATTTTTCCGAGGTGGAAACTGTCAGCGACTATTTCGGCAAACCGCGCTTCACTTTTGCCAGAAAATAGCTCTCCATAGCCCTGTGGTGCCGATTCTGTAAGTCTTCGGACAATGCTGTTTTCTGACAGAGTTCGCGCAAACTTTCCCCTTCGATTTTTGAGTGTAATGTGCCTTCTGTGGCGCTGTAGGGCATATTTGTGACTTTATCCGCTGAATATTTCCACATCCTGAATTTTCTTCGTCACTTTGCGGCAATAAATGAAAATTGCTATGAGAAAGTTCAGATTATTCCTGTGCGCGGGTCTGCTCCCGTTGCTGTTTTCCTGTGAAAAGGAGATTGGAAATGCTCCCTCAAATAATGATGTGAGCCCGGTTGCCCTCGACCGTGTGGCTGCAATGCTTTCGGAGCTGCCGCTTGAACCGGAGCATTACCGCGAGGTGTATTCGGCAGTGGTTTCCTCTTCCGGCAACGGCTACGATGAAGAATACATGATGTCGGATCTCTTCGCCTCTCCCGGAAAGGGCGTGGGCGACACCCAGACCAAGGCTGCGGCTGCCTCTAAGGCATACGTCCGGCCGCTGCGTGAGCTTATACGCGAGCATGTGAAGGCTTCGGTAGCCACCAGGTCTGCGGGGGCAGGTAACTCCGGCTCCGGCGCCTCCCGGTCAGAAACTCCGGATGCAGCCTCATCGAACGCGTCCTCATCAGGTGCCGGCTCGTCAGACTCCGGCTTCGGAAATGACGCTGATGCCTATCTCGCGGCTCTGGAGTCCTCTGACGTGCAGATTTACTGGCCCTATTCGGAAAACTGGGACGGTGAGTCGGCGCCGGTCTTCACCTTTGATCCGGGTGACAATTCAGACGTGAACATAGGCTATCGGATTGTCGAACGGGAGGACGGAAGCCGCGCTGTGGAGACCCTGGAGATTGACGAGGCCTTTGCGGAGAAGAACCCGGTCTGGGTTGTGAACCGCAACTCGGACTGCGGCTTCACTTCGCTTGAAATCATGCGCCGCGAGCATCCCGAGTGGGACAATGGAGGCGGGACGCTGATTATCGGCGGGAAAAGACAGGCCTCTATGTCCTCCGCATCAACAGGAATTTCAGCATTGCCATATGCCTCTGGTTCGTTTGCCGGGCAGAGTGCCGGAGACAATGAGGCGTCCGTTTCTTTCACAAAAACAGGCGGCTCCGCACTGAAGACCCTTGTGCTCAAGGAATTCACAATGAAACGCAACTACGACAGCTGGTTTGCCGGCGGCTCCGAGTTCTTCATCAAAGCCGGCTCTGTCAACGATTTCTTCGCCTCCACCGAGGCAGAGCTGCGTCTCTACACCCCGCAGGTTACTGATTTCATGATTGTGGTCAAGCGCAAGCAGAAGGGGCAGCCTCTGCCGTTCAATACGGTGATCGTCTCAGACTGGTCCGAGCAGCTTGACAAGGTGGCGTTTATGATAACGGAAGACGACGGCGGCACGGTTGAGCAATGGAAATGCTCCGCAGTGGTCAAAATCAAGTCAAAGAGCTACGGCTTCGACATCTCCCTCCCGTTCAACTCCCGCGACGACATTGTCTGGCGCGGCCAGCTCAGCCGTCGCTACATCGATGCCACCAGCAACCTCGTAGGCCACTTCGGCGACGTCGACATCACCTTCGAAGTCATTGAGTATTGACGGGGCGTCTCCATAAAAAAGAGGATGACCTTTTTAGTCACCCTCATCGGAATGCGATGTACAATCCGGAAGACTATCCACGATGTCTATAGTTTTGACCGACACATTGATAACGGACAACAGAAGATTGAGGATGTAGCGTGGTTTATTGTGTTCCCTTGACCAGTCATTAGGGTCATTCTTGATCATACTTCCATTTTTCCCATTATCTACGCTCACCTGATAGCGTTCCATTATCCATTCGATGGCTGATTTCCCGTTTATTATGTACTCGTACGCCTTTTCTGGAATACCTGTGACTCGGATTCTTCCATTGTAGATGATGGTGTCTCTCCGCGTTTTGGATGGGAATCTCATCTTCTGAACCGAATAGAAATCGAAGGAATCGCCTTCCTCTTCATCGGCTTCGATGCAGACGTCCGGGTATGCGGGAACATCCTCATAGTGCAGGTGAAGTTCCGCGAGTTTCTTTCCTGCATTATAGAATTTCAGAAAATCTTCCACCTTGTCAGGGAAGGATATGCGCGGGAGTGACTTCTTCAGTTCTGCTGCGAATCTTTTCCTATATTGTTCACTGTGGAGGAAACCATAGATGTAATAGAATATGTGCTCCTTGGTGAGGGATTTCGTGTTGCCATAGCGACTCCTTACTTCCTTCAGAATCCAATCGGAGACCCCGTCTCTGCGGATATGTTTGCTGTTGTCGGCTTCGTTGAAAAGAGACCCTTGCGGATTGTTGTTCTCCTCGTACCAGTAAAGTGGGAAGCATTGAGATTTTCCTATAAGTTCCAAGTCTGGAATGGTGTCCGTAATGATACAAGAGAAACTTTTTGTCACCCCGACACCACTGACACAAATTACGACATTTTCCGCCTCTCGGACAGGGAAGAGATGCGGTACCTGGTACCGCCTCTCGACCAGAGGCTTGTACCAGAACATAGCCTGCTTGTAGAAGGGACGGTAAAGTGCCGTGAGTATTTCTCCTGCAGTGTAATCATAAACAGTGCCACGTTTGAGATCATCAAGGACAGCCCGTGTCCAACTTATCTTATGCGTGCTGAAGTCAGGCTCTACTCTCTCACCGGAGGAAATTGCCGAACGTGTCGCATTGTACAAGTCGATGCTGTCTTTGGCAGCGGCTTCAACTTGGCGGCAGGAAGAGTTGTAAGCCCAGGCATCCCTTTGTGTCTTTGCTCCGTTTGAGCAGGTCACGAAAACACTCCGGTTGTCGTGAGAGTATTTCTTTTCCGGAGCCAAAGGTATAAGTGTGTCAAATTCGTCGCCCCGCTGGTTGATCCAGTCGCCCTTCTTATTCGGAACAATGGTCTCCCAATCCATTTTTTGTGAACTGATGGATTTGAAGTCGCTGATAATCTTGAGCTTCTGCTCGCGGGTGAGATAGTCGCCGATGTCGTGATAATGGATTTCCGCCTTTCCTTTCTTCGCCGGATTCTTTACGAGAATCGTTAGGGCGATAGGTGTACGGGAACCATCGCTGAATACTCCGCCGCCCTCTTTCCTGCGCAGTTCTCCTGATGTCCTTGCGTTTCCTCTCAGATTGAACACATAGACAGAAGAGAACTCTTTCTCGAAACACCTGCGGACTCCCTCCTGGGCGCTGCCGTCTATCCAGGCTCCGTTGCTGATAAACGCCACGATTCCTCCGTCTTTGCATTGTGAGATTCTGTCACTGGCCCAACGGAATGCCTTGATGTAGGAGTCGTAAAGTGAATTCTTGTTGGTTGTGTTTACGCAGTCCGCGTATGTCTCGGCAATTCTTTTATCGAGCTGTGGATAGCTGAGATTCTGGGCATTGTCGTTTGCCGACTTTTGGCCTACTGAGTACGGCGGATTTCCTATGATGACACGAACAGGGGCTTTCTTTTGTTTGATTACGCGTTCCGAGTTCTCCTTGAAAACTTGGGAGAAGATGTCATTATCCCCTTCCTCATTGAGCTGAAATGTGTCCGTAAGGCATATTCCGTCATAGGGCAGATATTTGTCCCGTTTTACAAGGTCGTGGAAGACACTTTCGATGTTCACATCTGCGATGTAATAGGCGAGGAGCACTATTTCATTGCAATGAATCTCGTTTAGATACTTTCTTTCCATGTCTTCAGGACGGATCAGACCGGACTGGAGGAGACGGGTGATGAAAGTTCCGGTTCCCGTAAACGGATCAAGGATATGGACATTATCCTCGGTCAAAGATGTGTCGAACTCCGACTTAAGAAGTTCATTGACGGAATGTATGATGAAGTCCACGCATTCCACGGGGGTATAGACAATCCCGAGCGTGTCCACGGTTTTGGGAAATGCGCCTTTGAAGAATTTCTCATACAGATTCTTGATGACGGTCTGCTTGCCTTCAAGGTTGTCGATGTTGCCGACATTTATTTTCACAGAAGTGTAGAACTTATTGAGAACCTCTGTATCTTTTTCAAAGGCTTCTTCCCTCAAAATATCTATCATTGACTGCATCGATCGGCTGACTGCATTGTTTGTAACAAATCCATAGTCAGCAAACAGAGCATCAAACACGGGCTTCGTGATCATGTGCTGCGCAAGCATCTCAATTGCCTGGTCAGCATCTACAGACGGGTTGAGATTCTTTTCCAGCCCTTCGATATACTTTTTGAACTCGGCTTCGTGCCTGTGCTCCATTATGACCAGACGATGAATCCGGTCAATAAACTTCCTGGCGATAATTCCGACTTCCTTTGCCCAGTTCTCCCAATACATCCTGTCGCCGCATTTTTCGACGAGCTTTGCATAGATGCCTTCTTTCAGTTCACCGAAACGAATCTCAAGTTGATGTGCAATTTCCTCGTCTTTAAGCACTTGTGCGTCTTCGTCGTCCTGATTGTAGCCTGCGACGAGACTGTTGTGCCCGATTCCGACCCTTCCGATTGTGACCTTACCGTCTTTCCTCTTGTTGAGAGACAATTTCTGCACTTCAGCATTGAACTGATCGTCGTGAGAACGGAGGGCGTTCAGAATGTCCCAGACAACTTTGAAGTATTTGTTGTCGCTCAGAGCATCTTCCGGTCTCACGTTTTGAGGGACGACGACTGGGATGATGATATAACCATATTTCTTTTCGTCAGTTTCTCCCTTATGGAAATTTCTCATGACTCGTCCGACGGATTGAACCACGTCTACCTGACTGTTTCTGGAGGAAAGGAACAGAACTGCATCCAAGGCAGGCACATCCACGCCTTCTGAAAGACACCTTACATTTGTGACGACCTTGCACTCACCGTCTTCTCCGTCTTCTTTAAGCCATGAAAGGATTGCATTCCTTTCGGAAGAATTCATTGAACCGTCAATATGCCTTGTGTGTATATCCACAACCTTACTACGCGCTTCGCCATTTTCTATCTGCTCCTTGTATTTTTTGTCGATTTCCGGAAGAACAGCCGTTACATTTTTAGATGTTCCTGTTTTGGATGCGTCCCCTATGGCGGAACAGAAGGCAAGTGCGCGTTTCATCTTGCACGGATCCGCGGCCCAGGTCTTGCCTTCGTCGCCGCGAATGATTTTCGACAAGCCGTTGATGACTCCTATCAGTTTGGCCGTATCATCGTAGTTCAGTTCCGTACGTAAGCCCATCTTTATTTCGGCCTGCAGATTCTCCGGTATGTCATCCTCACTTACAGTCAAAACCAGAACCTTATAGTCGGTCAGAAGCCCATTGGAAACTGCGTATGCGAAGTTTACCCTATAGAACTCTTTTCCATATATGGATTCATCATCCATTGAACAGAGGATGCAATCCTTCTCGGAGGCTTTTATTTTGGCCGACTCTCCATAAAGTCGCGGCGTGGCCGTCATATAAAGGCGCTTCTTTCCACGAACATTGTCATCTGAATGAATCTTGGTGAAGCTGCTTTCATCCGCATCACTTACTTTGACTCCGGTTGTCCTATGTGCCTCATCGCAGATAATAAAATCAAATACGCCGTATTCGTTGTTTGTAGATTCAAGCAGTTTCTTCTGCGCTTCGCTGACAGCGTCTATTGATTGGTAAGTTGAGAATACGACTGTCAGTCCATCGTGGTCATGATAAGCTTTCAACTGTCGGACAATCGAATCCGGGTTCGTACACGCGGGGACAGCAAGGTCTATCGCCCCGTCTGTAATAAGATCCAACTCTTTTTGTATTTTCCTTGACGCCCTGCTGTCGGAGCAGATGCACACGGCCTTGATTGGTTTCTTTGCGTCAGCCGACCAGGCATTCAGGCTTTGTCCCAAAAGAGATATGGACGGTACCATGAACAAGACGAGTCCTTTATTGTTCAGGAGGTTTTCCATCATTACGAGCGATGTGTAGGTCTTGCCTGTGCCACATGCCATTATGAGTTTTCCTCTGTCGTTTTCCTTATAGTGAGCGGCCGCTTTGGAGATAGCTTCAAGCTGATGTTTCAAAGGGTGCTTCCTTTCGGTCAGAGCATCCTTCCCCTCCAATCCCTGCAGGAGCTTATCCCATTCCACAGGAGAAGATTCAAGATCGGCCAAACCGACTCTATTTACAGGTGGGTCTTGATTTCGTATCGCTTCCTCCGCAGTTGATCCCCATTTCTCTGTTGTGGATATCCACATTCTGACAGCAAACTTTGATGCGATGGGAGATCCGGAGATATGGAAAGTCTTGCTTGAGGTGGAAAGAAATGAATCAACAGCCGGTTTGTCAATAATCGAGTTTTCCTGGTAGCATTTACATTGGATGGCCCAATAATCACCCAATTCAGTACAGGCCACCAGGTCGATGCCTATGTCCTTTCCCCCAAATTCCGTTCTGGCGGGGAAATCCTCCCATAGCCAGACATCTGTAAGACAAGAGTACCTCGGATCTGTGAGAAGCCACGAGCGCATCAGTCGCTCGAATTGGGTTCCCTTTTCCTTTTCAGAGAATGACTCTCTGCGGAATTTTTCAAGTATGTCTTCGATTTTCATTGCCTGTGGACCTATCGTTGTTTTCTGCAAAGATAGCAATTTTTGCTGCGCTTATCTGCTCACAACCATCTCGCAGTTTTTGCAGTCAAAGTGGAGGGAAAGGAGACGGCCGTTGTTGCGGAGGAAAAGGCCGGAGCGGAGATCGTTGGCGGCGGCGAAGGCAGCGTAGGCCGGGGTCTTGCGGCAGAGGCCGAGCTCGTGGAGGAGGCAGTATTTGCTGCGCATCAGTTCTATGCCGCCGTGCTGTTCCATGTCTTTTGTCGCCTCATTGTATGCCGCTGATGCCGCCTTGGAGTGCTCGGCTTTCCACAAGCCTCTGTTCATGGCTTCGTATGCCGGTTCGACGGTTTCCGCCCCGAGGCTGCGGTAGAGATCGGCGGCAAGACTGTTGGCGACGTCGCTTTTGTAGCTGATGTGTTCGGGGAATTTCAGCGCCTCCGGGAGGTAGCCTTTGATTATGGCGCGGTTCAACGGACGGGCGTTGCATGGAAGCCTGTCGAGTTCCCCGGCAAGAGAGCGGCGGATGGCATTCAGCTGTGCGGCTGAAATCATTGGGATGTTGCCTTCGGCTGTTCCCGTGCCGCAGTCAGGGCCATTGTTGCCAAAGCCGTTTGAACCGGAGACATTGGTGAAAGTGACGCCGGAGCCGGTTCCTCCGAAGTGTATGCCCTCCACGGTGAAACTGTAGATGCCGGAGTCCTTGCCTAACTGGCCGGCAATCATTCCAAGCATCCGTTCCCTGTTTCTTGCAGGTTCCGCATTGATGGCTGTAACGCATTGAACTTCACGTCCGTCTTCACTGACGGCTCTGACAATGACTTGGAAGTTCCCAGCATCCTCCTCGCGTCGGCTTGCCATCGGGCTGTCAGTCTCATTAATTTCTATTGTCAAATTGACTCCAATCCTGCGTGCCGCACCCTTTTCGAGCGCTTTCTCGAAGACCGTGTCGAGGTTGCGGCATAGCCGCATCCCCGGGGCGATGCCGTCGACGGCCCGACAAAGAATCGTGTCGCCCTCACAGACGTCTGCCCTGAAACCGTGTTCCTTGCCGTCTTTTCCGATGAAAGAGAATCCGTCGCCGTTGTGAAAACGTATCGGAACCGGCTCACCAGGGAAGTTTCCGCCCTTTGCCGGAGGCAGATTTCTTGTCAGTGTCCTCGTGCTTGCGGCAGTGTTCTGAAGTGCCTTGACGATTATTTTTACTCCGTTCCTCGTGCGCGACACGGCCTCCACGGTTCCGACCTCCTCTCCCAACGCCTTTCCTGCGTCAAGACACGCCCACTGGCCCCGCTGTCCATCGAAGAGAATCTGCGTGAACCCCCTGTTGAAACTCTTTGCCGGAGACGGGTTGAATCCGCAGGTGCTGTGCCCGTACGATGCCCTGCAATATCTCCTTGGATTTGCGTTCACGATCCTGTCCAGTGCCTGAGAATATGCCGCCACGATGTTCCTGACGTAAGAGATGCTCTTGAGCCGCCCCTCGATCTTAAATGAACTGACTCCGGCCTCCGCCATTTCCGGCAGGCGCTCAAGCAGGTTGAGGTCGCGCAGCGACAGCAGGGTCCTGTCCTCTGCCACCGGCTTTCCCGGCCTGTATCCCGCAGCCATTCGTGCATCTTCCCCGACTAAGATTTCGCGCCCACGTGACAAGTCCGGCCACCTGACCGGCTTACCATCCGCATTCACCAAATCATACCTCGACCGGCACGCCTGCACACACTCTCCTCTGTTTGCACTCCGTCCGCTCAACATTTCCGACAGATAACACTGTCCGCTGTAGCACACGCAAAGCGCCCCGTGCACGAACGCTTCCACCTCGCAACTTACGGCCGAGCATATTTCCCTCACCGCCGACAGCGGCAGCTCCCTTTCAAGCACAATCCTTGAGAACCCGAGCGCGTCCATCCTCCGCGCCTCCTCCACTGTCCGAATCGAGCACTGGGTCGAGGCGTGCAGCGGAATCGTCAGTCCCTCGGGATGCCGAAGCTTAAACTCCGGAAACGCAAAGTCCTGCACAATCAGAGCGTCTGCCCCGGCCTCCTGCATGGCAAGCGCAAGCGCGTACGCCTCGTCCAGCTCATTCTCAAAGAGAATCGTGTTCATCGTCACGAACACCCTCGCTCCGAACATGTGTGCATAGGAGCAAAGCCTGCGGATGTCATCCACGCTGTTCCCCGCCGCCTGCCTCGCGCCGAAAGCCGGCCCCGCGAGATAAACGGCATCGGCACCGCAGTCAATGGCCGCGATGCCGATTTCAATGTTTCTTGCCGGAGCAAGCAGTTCAAGTTCTCTCATTTCCGGAAAACGCACTGCCGCGAGGCAAATTATTTCCCAAGCGCCGCAATCTGAGCCTTCGCAACCTCAGTGTACTTAGGGTTCGTCAGAATCTGCTGGTAGTACTCGACTGCCTTTGCCTTGTTGCCGGCCTTCTGGTAAGATACAGCAAGCGTGCACTTGACGTCATCTGCCTTCTTGTCGTTCGGAGCGACTGCAAGGAACTGCTCGAAAGCCTCGTTCGCCTTCGCGTCCTGGCCGAGTTTCTGAGCCGACATTCCGGCGAAATAAAGCGCGTTGCCGCTCTCCACGAAGCTGTTTGACTTCATTGCCGCGTCGTATGCGTCAGCATATTTCTGTCCCTTGAGGGCTGCCTGCGCTTCCTTGAGATACATGTTCGCGAGCTGCTTGTTAGCTGCCTTCTCCTGACCGTTGGCGGCTGCCGCAAGGTATGCGGTCTCGGCGTTTGCCGTGTCGCCCTTCTGCGCGTAAGCCATTCCGAGGCGAAGCTGAGCCGTTCCGTTGGCAGGGTTCAGCGCGAGCAGGTCGTTATAGGCGGCGATTGCCCCGTCAAGGTTCTTTGCCTTGAGAAGGTCGTTTGCCTTGTTCATCAGAACCTGAGGCTTGAGACTCTCAGCGTCCTCCACAACATCGGTCACGCCATATTCCTTGGCCTGTGCGACAGCCTCGTCAATCTCGGCGATGCCCTTGTCGTAGTTGCCTTCCTTAATGGAATCTTTCGCGATGCTGAACATGATTTTAGGAATATATTCCTTGCAGTTGTTCACCATCTCCGCACCTTCCTCACCGCAGGCCTCGGCCATTGTGAGCGCAGACTTGAAATTCTCAAGAGCCTCGGCGTTGTTTCCTGCCTGAAGCGCCATCGCTCCGTTGTTGTAGGTCTCAGTAGCCTGCGCCATATCCTGCGCAGAAACGGCAACTGCAGTCGCGAATGTCGCCGCAATGATAAGCAAAATCTTTTTCATATCGCTGAATTTTTAATCTCAAAACAGTTTGGGCATTTTATATGCCACGAACCGCAAATTTAACATATATTTCTCAAAAATGTACAATTTGGTCACGGATTATTGCTATTTGCACTAACTTTGCATAGAAGAGTGCCCAAGTTTCGCAATGCGAAAAACCTTTTTTCATCGGTTCGGCAAACGGTTTTGTCGGACTATTATTGAATGGATTATGAAGAATATACGAGATTTGTTTGTCACGGCGGCGCTGCTTGTGGCCTGCGGCGTCCAGTTTGCCGGGGCTCAGAGTCTTAATAGGCTGCCCGCTGATTCAAAGATAGTTACGGGGGCATTCCCTAATGGGATGAATTATTATGTCGTCTCGAATCCTGCGGAAAAGGGGTTCGCTGACTTTGCCCTCGTGTATCGCCATTCTGCGGACGCGCGGGATTATGTCGATGTGTCGCGTGGAATACTCTCGGCACAGGGCAGGCTTCAGAACCGCAGTCTTCAGAAGTTCTTGTCTTCCAATGCCGTGGCTCCGACCAGGCGGGGATATGTCGAATGTTCGGACGATGCGGTGACATTCCGTTTCGAGGATGTGATGCTCTCGCGCAGTGCAGCCATTACGGACTCGCTGCTGCTCGCCGTATTCGGAATCGCCGATGAATTGTCCGCAAACGCCGTGACGACGAGGGACAGCCTTCATTTTCCTCTTGAAAATATGGCGGTGATAGTTTCGGGTGACGTGAACGGCAAGGAAATGGTCTCGAAGATGGGGATATTCTCGCTCATGGCTCCGAAAAATTCAGTGCTTAGGGACACTTCACATGTGTCTTCCGTCCCTGTGGAACCTGTCCGCCAGGCTAAAGTCGCGGTCGATAAACTCGATGGCGGAGTCTGCCGGATGTCCGCGTCATTTTATTTTCCGAGGATACCGAAGGAACTTATGCCGACGACGCAGTTCGCCGTGATAGACAAGATGTCCGACACATTCCGCTTTATTGCCGAGCGCCGTCTGCAGGATGCTCTGAACGCTGCAAGACTGCCATTTGCGGAAGTTGAGTCCGAGCATCTTTCCAGTGCCGACGTTGCCGGGTTGGAGTCCATATCGTTGTCGTTCAATGTGCTGCAGAAAGATGCCGAGGCTGCGATGAATTGTTTCGGCGAGGTGCTCGGCTCTCTCGGCAGGGGAGAGATGGACGTCAATGACATTGTGCTTTCATCGCAGCAGTATGGGGAGAAATGTTTAGGAACTTCGGCGCATTCGGTCCGGAATCACGAATATGTGAAACTGTGCTCCGCGTCATTTCTCCACGACGCTCCGCTCAGTACGGGGGCACAGCTCTGCGAATTTTGCCAGTCAAGGGTTCTGCCGGACACTCTGCAGCTGCGTCTGATGAAGACCTTCTCCGAGGCGCTCCTTTCTCCGGATGACAGTTGCAGCGCTTTCTGTGCCGGTTGGAATAACGGGAACACATTACGTGGACGCGTTCTTGACCTGCGTGACACTCTCCTGCTTCCGGGACCGTCTGCCAAGAAATCCAAGGTCAGGACCGGCAAGGAACTTATGTCGGGGGGAGTGTCGTGGACTTTTCAGAACGGGCTCAAGGTCTATTATAAGCGGGTGCCCGGCGCGAAACGGCTCTATTGGGCTCTGAATGTGGACAAAGGCTATGCTTCTGCGGACGGCCTTGTCCCCGGCGAGGCGGCCTTCCTTCCCGAACTGCTGAAGTGCCGCACGATTTCCGGAATTGACAACCGCAGCCTCAGGGACATCATGGCAGCAACCGGAATCACCGCAGACGCCGATGTCTCGCTCTATTCCACGACTCTTAAGGGCACTGCCACTCCTCGCAGCCTGAATCTGCTGCTGCAGGGGCTTGTCGGGATGTTCCGCGAAAGTGCAACGGACACGACAGCCGCTGCTGAACTGCTCCGCACCGCATCTGTACAGAAACGGCTTGCTTCCGGAGGGCGCAACGCAAGGCTTGCCGGAATCGACAGCCTTGTCTGTGCCGACAACCCATATTCCGGTGTCCGGATGTATGAGAACTTCACGCCGCAGACCGTCGCCAAGGCCGACAAGTTGTTCACCGACGTGTTCTCCGATGTCGGGGAGGGTTTCATTGTGATTTGTGCGGACATGGAACCTTCCGAACTTCAGAAAAGCCTCTCCTGGTATGCCGGGGAGTTCCCTGTCTCAGGGCGTTCCGAAAAACGGCCACGGGTGAGGTTTCAGCCGGTTTCCGGGCAATCCACGACTTTCCGCCAGGGAACAGACGAGAGCATCGACGTGCTCCTTTCCGCCGCCGTTCCGATGAATGCGGCCAACCTCTGCGCATCCCGCCTTGCCACCTGTCTGCTTGAAGACAGTCTGCACGGGGCACTTGTGGGAACCGGGTTCCATGTGAGCGTCGCCTCTTCATCCATTCTGTATCCGCAGGAGCGTTTCAGCGTGCTGGTTTCGCTTGACCGAATCCCTGAGGACGGCTTTGCTTACGGCAGCCTTGACGACACCGAAATCCTGTCTGTCCTGGCCCGTCTGCGGGCGGCCTTGGCCGAAGCTCCCGAGGTTGAATGTCCCGCATCGGTTCTGAACGCGTACAAGGCTCGTCTTAACGGAGAATATGGCGCAGATGCCGGCTCTGCCGAGAATTGGCGCGATGCGCTTGTTGTCCGCTATGCCGACGGGCGTGACTTCAGCACTAAGATAGACGAGCGGATGAATGCCGTGACGGCCGACCAAGTCCGTGAGGTGCTCCGGAAGCTCGTCGGGGGCAGCCGAATCGAATATATTGTGATGAAATGATGAATGACTACAACTCGATAATCCAGATAGACGACATTCTCGTCTCCGGTGAAATCCTGACGGAATACTTTGCCTGCGACTATGCCAAGTGCAAAGGAATATGCTGTGTGATAGGCGACAGCGGCGCTCCGCTGCTTGAATGCGAGCTGCCTGTGCTTGAAAAGAACTACGACCGTTTCTCTCCGGCGATGTCCGAGAATGGGCGCAGGGCCGTGGATGAAAAGGGCTTCTTTGAAATTGACATTGACGGCGACCTGGTCACTCCGCTTGTCCCGGGCTCCGAGGAATGTGCCTATTGCCGGCGCGAGCCTGACGGCAGCTGCCTGTGCGCCATTGAGGAACAGTGGAACAAGGGCAACGGCGACTTCTGCAAGCCAATCTCCTGCCGTCTCTACCCGATTCGCGTCTCCACGCTCTCCAACGGCATGACAGCCCTGAACCTCCACCGCTGGGACATCTGCCGCGACGCCTTCACCACCGGCCGCCGCCGAAAAATCCGCGCTTACCAGTTCCTAAAGTCCCCCATAACGCACTTCTTCGGTGCGGACTTCTACACGGCTCTTGAAGCCGCCGCCAAACAATTACATGACGAATAAAAAACCGTTTTTTATGAAAACTCTTGTTTTTTCCAAACGGGGGGGGGTATATTTGCCGAA
>DJRM01000032.1:61366-68765 GCA_002440085.1 Bacteroidales bacterium UBA6360 | reverse complement strand
CGTTCAGCTCGTGCAGCAAGGACTATGTCGGAAGTGAGAGGAATTTGCGTGGCAAGTGGGAGCTCTATCGTGAGGAGATGCACTATGTAAAAGACTGTAAAGACTACGATGGTGTAGAGCACAAGGCCGGTGACGTAGTTGTGGATGATCGTACTGCCTATAAAGAGTATTGGACATTCAAGAAGGGTGGAGTGTTTATTTTTGAAGAAGTTGGAGTGTTAGTCAAGCCCTTTTTTCTTACGGCAAGTTTCATCTTGATGAAACCCTCGTCTGCCATTTAATCTCTATGACCTTTTATAATAGATGGGTCATATAGGCCGGGACAAGTGTTGTCTGATCGTCTTTCTGCAAGTCTTTTGTGTATATCAGGTATCTGTTTGAAATTCTTGATGAAAACCTTTCGCAGAAAGCATCAAGCGATGCATGTGATTTGTGACTTGAAGATTTTACTTCGACAGGAGCAATCTTGGCTCCTCGCGAAAGAAGAAAATCAATCTCATAATTATGCTTTTCGTCCTTCGCCCAAGTGTAGTAGAATAATTTGTTGCCGGATGCCGTAAGCATTTGGGCGATGAGATTCTCATAAACATAGCCAAGGTTTGCAGTGAGTTTGTCTGAAAGCAGTTTGTCGTAGATTTCATTTTCTGTGTAACTCTTGTCCCAGAATGCCATTGTTATGAACAGCCCTGTGTCTGACAAGAAAAGTTTGAATCGTGCTTCATCTTTGTTGAGTTCCATCCCGACGTTCGGGTCATCTGCGTGATATGCAAAATTGACCGTCTTGCTGTCTTCAAGCGCAACAAGCATCTCCTCCATCTTGTCTGTCGGTGCATTTTTTACGATGGAATTCGGCTGAAATCTGGATATGTTGCGGCTGAGTTGCCCGGGTATTGACATGAAAAGCTTGGTTATCCTGCCGGTTGGATCTATCTTGCGGAAATCGTCTCCATATAGTTTGATTATTTTGCGTTTTGCCGCATCAACTTTTCTCATGTTGTTGGTGTCAAGATATGCGTTTACAGCTTGCGGCATACCTCCGACTAACATGTACAGGCGTAGGTCACGCATCGCATTTCTGTGTGCCGGACCGAGAGGTTTTTTCATTTCCCAAAACTTTCGCAGCAGTGCGGGGGTGCTTTCATCTCCGAGAGCCCAACGGAACTCTTCATAATCCATAGGATACATCTGTATGCTGTCTTCCTCGCTCGGGATAGTTATGTTTTCTGTATTTTTCTTGATGCTGATTAGTGAGCCTGTTTCGAGATAATCGTAGCGGCCGTCTTGTACGAGATATTTTATTGCCTGACGAGCCTGCGGACATTTCTGAACCTCATCAAAAATTATCGCAGATTTCCTGTTTGCTAGGGTCTTGCGATAGTGTTGCTGAAGAATCATGAATACATAGTCAAGGTCATCCATGTCGTTGAATAAGGCGCGGATGTTTTGTGGGCATTTATTGAAGTCAATCAGAATGTATGACTCATATTCATTTTGCACGAATTGTTCGACAATCGTAGATTTTCCGACACGTCGTGCACCCTCTATTAGAAGAGCTGACTTTCCGTCGTTTTCTTCTTTCCAAAGCTTGATTTGATCGTATATTTTACGTCTGAAAATTCTATTTGTCATAAGCCTGTGATTTACAACTGCTAATGTAAGAAAAATAAGGCTGTCCCGCAAATTTTATTTCTGAAAATATACCCTCTCCCCGAAAATTTATTCCGGAAAGTCAACCCGTTTTTTATGGAAACTCTTGCTTTTTCCAAAAGGGGGGGTATATTTGCCGAAAATTTTAAAACCTATTAAAAATCAAAACAAAATGAAAAAATTGATTTATTTTGCGGTGTGCTGCATTGCGGCATTATCGTTCAGCTCGTGCAGCAAGGATTATGTCGGAAGTAAGAGGAATTTGATCGGCAAGTGGGAGCTCTATCGTGTGGAGGATCACTATGTGAAAGACTGTAAAGACTACGATGGTGTAGAGCACAAGGCCGGTGACGTCGTGGTGTATGACAATAATACCGTTGATGAGCAAGTATATTTGACATTCAATAATGGCGGGACAATGACTTATGAATTAGTTGGTGAGGACGGAACAAAAGAGACAGGCGCTGTATCCTATGCGTTTGATAGGGACTCGAAGAAGTTGACTGTCGTGTTTGAGAGTTGTAACGTGTCTCGCCTGACCAATTCTGAATTGGTGCTGGCTGATGACTATGATGATAGCTGGGAAGGAAATAGTTGGTCTACATACTATTTCAGAAAGGTCAAGTAATCGCAGGACATCAAGCATATATGCCTTAAATCAAGGGTCTGACTAAAATCATTAGTCAAGCCCTTTTTTTTGCTTTTACTGAGGTCAACCCCGATTTTGTTTCCCAATGCTCAATTTTTGGAGTCCCTCTCGTCCACATCTTCGGCGAGGACTTCTATGCGCCTGACATTGAATATATTTGAGATTTTGTACAATATGTGTGTTGTACAATATAAATATTGTGTATTATAGCTTAGATAGAGGGGCGAAGAAAAAGATGGGATGCAAGGCGGACGGTGAAGATGAAACCGCAGCAGCCTTGGCGGCTGTGAGGATTTCATCAATCCGTCCAACGCCGCAGACCGCTTTTTATTCGCCCCGAAGTTTGTATTCCATGTGAGAGACGATGCGCGCCAAGTCCTTCGCCGGTCCTTCGATCTCGACGCCGCCGAAAACGGGAGTGACTGTGAGGCGGTCTTCCCAGAGGCGGGCGATTCTGACTCCGACGCGGCGGGCGCGGAAACAGAGTTTCTCCGGAGTTTCGCTTTCGAGGAGGTAGTCTCCGCGGTCGGCGAAATATTCCTTTACCTCAGCGGAGACCTCGCTCCATTCGCCGGGGATGCTGACCTGCCTTTTCTGGTAGCCGAACTTTGGATAGAGTGCGGAGAATACCAGGAAGACGCCGCATATTTCGAGAATTGACTTCCATCCGTGGACGAACAGTCCCTCCACCCCGTTTTCTGTGGGCACGAACTTTGTGAACGCGAGTGCGCTGATAATCAGTGTGAACAAAATTGCGAACCAGCAGAAATACTTGACGGCCCGGATGATATATCTTACGGCAGGTTTCATTTTGATGAAATTTTATGGGTTTATATTTTTCTGACGTCCGCAAATATAGCGCAAATTCGCATATTTTGCGTAAATTCGCACTCATATTTACGAAAACACAAAACGTAATATCAACAAAACGGTACACATTATGGAACAGAACAGTCTTAAGAAAGTGACATACGCCCTCGTTGCGGTGGCGGTCATTCTGGCCGGCGTCCTGGCGTATATCTGGATTCAGAAGTCTTCGCTCGTGAGCGAACTTCAAGAGGAAAAACAGGAACTGACGGAGCAGATGCTTGCCCTTCAGAGCGACTACGCGACTCTGTCATCTGATTATGACACAATCAATTCGCAGCTCGACTCGTCCCGCGAGGAGGTCAACCAGCTGATTGAGAGGATAAAGCAGACGGACGCAACCAACCGCAGGAAGATGCGTCAGTACGAGAAGGAACTCGGGACGCTGAGGAGCATAATGAAGAATTACATCGTTCAGATTGACTCCCTCAACACTCTCAACAAGAAGCTCACTGCAGACGCCGCAGCCGCACGCCGTGACGCAGCCGAAAGCAAGAGGCGTTCGGAGGAGCTTTCAAAGACGGTGGAGAGCCTTTCATCACAGGTTGCTACAGGCTCCGTCATCAAGGCTCGCGGACTTTCGATTGCCGGCTACAATGCTTCCGGAAAGGTTACGGACCGCAGCAGCAGGGTGGCGCAGTTCCAGACTCGCCTGAGTCTTGTCGAGAACGACCTTGCGCCTAAGGGGCCGATAAGAATTTACATCCGCGTGAAAGACCCTGAAGGAGTGCTGATTGCCGGCACGGAGCAGAGGGCGTTCGAGTTCGGAGGCGAGACTCTTGCAAGTTCGGCTTCACGCGAGGTTGACTACCAAGGGACGGAGACAGACATCGTGATTTATGTCAACGGAGTGAAGGACTGCGTGAAAGGCGTCTACACTGTCGAGGCATACACGGAGCAGTCGTCTCTCGGAACGGCGGAACTTCTTCTTCGCTGATTTTCGGGCCTCACAACTCTTTACTGTGTCTTTCGGGACGCTTTCCCAAAGAACGATTTGAACAGTGATTTACGTCCACATTCCGTTCTGCAAGTCTTTCTGCACCTACTGCGGATTCTATTCCGAGACTTCGGCCTGTTATGACCGTTATGTTGAGGCATTGTTGAACGAGATAGAATGCAGAAAGCCGGAATTTGAGGCGACGGGGGACGTGAACACGCTTTATATAGGCGGCGGCACACCATCGGTGATGCCGCTGCCTTTGCTTTGCCGCGTGGTCGGGGCACTCAAGGCGGTGTCGGGTAGTCGAGATTTCGATGAATTCACTGTTGAACTGAATCCGGAGGACGTGGCTCAGCGGGGCGAGGCGTATGCCGAGGCCCTCCTGAGGATGGGCGTGACGCGCGCGAGCATGGGCGTGCAGTCATTTGACAACGGGATCCTGCGCTGGATGAACCGCAGGCATGACGCGGAGACGGCTGTCCGTGCCTACAGGATTCTTGAACGCTCCGGCTTCCGGAACGTCAGCATTGATCTGATTTTCGGGCTTCCTGAACTTCTGGCAGGTTCGCAGCCTGGACTTCTTCCCCGCCACCATGAAAAAGACGGATATTTCCCGCTTTTGGATGAGCGGCTATGGCGCGAGACAATTCTGCGCGCGCTTGACATTTCCGCTTCTGGAGTGCTTCCGAGCCACATATCGGCCTACCAGCTGTCGGTCGAGCCGGATTCGGCCCTGGAAAGAATGATTGCCGACGGGCGCTGCGCTGAAGCTTCGGACGAGTCATGCGCAAGGCAGTATGAGATTCTGTGTGAGGAACTTGCGGCAGCCGGTTACCATCACTACGAGATTTCCAATTTTGCTCTTCCTGGACGTGAGGCCGTCCACAACTCGGCTTACTGGAGTCACGTTCCATACGTCGGCCTCGGTCCTGGGGCGCATTCCCTGTCCATTCTCCCGGACGGCCGCCGGTGCCGCAGCTGGAACAACCCGGACCTGAATCTCTATCTTGAGACTTTCGAAGCATCTGCAAACAATGGTATTCTCGATAGGGGGAGTGCGCCTTCATCGCCAAACGGAAGCGGAGGGCACGAAAGAATGGTTTCGCGGGCATGCGGCAGCGAGACGCTCTCGCCGGTTCAGATGGGCATAGAGAACATCATGCTCGGTCTGAGGACTTCCCGTGGCTGTCTGCTGCCTGAACTCATCTCCGCCTGCGACAAGTCTCGCCTCGATTCGGCGATTTCTTCCGGACGACTCACTCCTGTCCTCGCCAGTTCTGAACACTCCGGTTCCAATGGAGACTGCGCAACGTCATATTACCGTATTCCCGAGAAATACTTTTTCATATCGGACGGCATAATTTCGGAACTGTTGGGATAGTTTGTCGCTGTCATTTGCATATTATGCTGATATGAACTAACTTAGTGCCAATTAAACGCTTGTGAAAAATAACTTGAACTAAAGTCAGACATCATGGGAAACATTCACGCAGAACGAATACAGGCTCTCAGGGAGCTTATGAAAGAAAATGGTTGGGACGCAGTGCTTGTCGGAGCGTCTGACCCTCATTGCAGCGAATATCCGGCCGCCCGCTGGAAACAGGCGGAATGGTTGACAGGCTTCACCGGCGAGGCTGCAAGCGTCGTCATAACGCGCAATCACGCAGGGCTTTGGACTGATACACGCTATTTCATTCAGGCAAACGCACAGCTTGAGGGAACGGGTGTGGAACTTCATAAACTTCGTGTTCCGGATGCCGTCCCTATTCCGCAGTGGATTGCGGAGAATGTAGATTATATAATAGGAGCACCTTCGGCCGCGTCTTACTGGCTTGGCAATGGAGCCTGTCCGCGAAAACTCTCCCTTGTCCTCGATGGCCTATGCTGGAGCGCGGAGGAGGTTTTGGACATCGACGCGGCACTTTCCGGAGCCACGTCTTCCGATGAATTTCGCTATGAGATTATTTCCAGACCGGATTTTCTTGGGCAGCTCTGGACAGACCGTCCCGCGATTCCGACAACGCCGGTGCAGACTCTCGACATCGAGATTTCCGGCGGGGAGAGCCGCCTATACAAAATCGGGTGGCTGCGAAAGTGGATGCTGCGGAGTTCCGTGGACAATATTCTGCTCACTTCGCTTGACGAGATAGCCTGGCTGCTTAATGTCCGTGCAAACGACATTGAATGTAATCCGTACGTCATTTCCTATCTTCTTGTCTCACAGGAGAATGTGCGCTGGTTCGTGAAGAAGGACGGATATGACGACAGCGACACCGCCGACAGCTTCGAGGAACTCGCGGCGGATGACATAAGCATTGAGGATTACAGTTCCGTTGAGACGGCTCTCGGAGAACTCGGCTCTGACGAGTCTCTCTTTGCTGACCCCTCGTCACTCAACTGGCAGCTTTACAGCCTCCTGAACAATGTCTATCTGGCTGGTGGTGACGGCTCCACACTTCTCCGCCTTGACAAGTCTCCGGTCATTCTACGCAAGGCCGTCAAGGAAGACTCTGAGATAGAACGCCTTCGCGAGACTTTCATAGAGGATGGGCTTGCCGTGGAGCGTTTCCTCAAATGGCTTGGGGAAAGCGTTGCGGCTGCAGAACGGGGCGATGCCGAACCTGTGCGCGAATGGGACGCGTCGCTGAAACTCAGTTCCCTTCGTGCCGAGATTCCCGGCTATCGAGGAGACAGTTTCGAGAACATATCCGCCTATGGTCCGTCCGCTGCCCTGCCTCATTATGTCACTCCTGCAAACGGTTCGAGGATCATCGAAGGCCGCGGGCTCTACCTTGTGGACTCCGGCGGACAGTACCTCACCGGCACGACTGATATAACCAGAACAGTCCCTATGGGACCGTGCACCGAACTTGAACGCGAGGACTACACCCTCGTTCTCAAGGGAATGATTGACCTGTCTATGGCCGTATTCCCGAAAGGCACGGCCGGCTGCCAGATTGATGCCCTTGCCCGCGAACCGCTGTGGAAGGCAAGACGAAATTTCGGCCACGGCACAGGTCACGGCATCGGCTACTATCTCGGCGTCCACGAAGGCCCCCAGGACATTCGTCAGAACTTCAACCCCCAGCCGCTGCTACCGGGCATGATAACGTCCAACGAGCCCGGGCTCTACCGCGAGGGCATGCACGGCATACGTCACGAGAATGTGCTCCTCACCATTCCAGACCGCATTCCGGACATTAATCCTACGGGCTGCAACGAGTTCGGCGAATGGCTGCGTTTCGAGACCCTTACCTGCTGTCATATAGACACATCGGCGGTCATGCCTGAGCTTC